>JBIKNS010000114.1:0-7280 GCA_044358545.1 Phycisphaerales bacterium
TCAAGCAATGCGTTCCTGACGGCCGGCAGCCGATCGGAGGGCGCGAGTATCGCGCATCGGTCCGGCGACCAGCGGATCCGCGATCCCTGAAAGGACATCCACGGCGCCGACGCAGCGTCGCCCGACACGCCCGCCTCGATCCAGGCATCGACCGTCGCAGGAAGCTCTCCACCCTCGCCCGGGATGCAGAGGATCTCCATGGCTGGCTCCCCAGGTCCCCAAGTCATCACCCGCTCCAGGGTGGATCCTTGAGGCAGCCCCTGAAGCAGCAGGCTTCCTTGATCGGACCGGTCCTGTGCAAGTGGTGGCTGGTCACGCATCGCACGCACCCCGATCCGCGCGCCGCTCGGGCAGCCGTCCGTCGGCGAGATCTGCGGCGATCCACGCGGCGACGCGCGTCGCCGAGTCGTGCACCCCATTCAAGGTGGAGTCGTAGAGGTAGTCGCCAACCATGAACAGGCCCGGGTGCCCGACCGGATCCGGCTGGTGGCGTTGCTCGATCGGCATCGCGACCCACCCTCCGGGCAATGCGCTCACCGCACCAATCCAGCGGTGGACACGAGCCTCGACCATCCGTGCCCGGCCCGTCGAGAGGGCATCTGAGAGGAACTTGGGCAGCGATCCAAGAACGGCGTGCACGATCTCTTCATCGGTCCGACCCGCAAGGTCCCGCGCGGAATCGCCTCCAATGAGCCAGCCGAGGATCCCATGCGACGCGAGGGGATCGCGCCACGATTCGTCGTACAGGCAGCACCCGCCAAACTGGTCCAGCATCCAGAACGACTCGGCGAGCGAGTCCCGCCAGAACGGCCGGTCGAAGAGCGCCGTTGCGCGCAAGTAGTGCGCGGGGTGGTCATGGTGTGCATGATGTAGGGCGATCGCCTCCCGCAGGCGCTCGCTGCCGAAAGACACCCCGGGCACCTGGTTGTGCGGAAGCGCGACCACGACCACGTCGTAACGCTCCTCGCCGCGATCGCCGCTTGCTGAGTGCCTGACGACAAGACCGCCGCACGAGTCCCCCTCGATGGACTCGACACGGTGCCCGATCCGCACACAGGCGGCGAGGCGCCCCGCGACCTCGTCGACCAGTCGCTGGTTCCCGCCCTCGATCGCGTAGAGCCGCATGTACGACGGATCGTTCATCAGGTAGTTCTGGAGCCCGTACGCCTCATTCGTCTGGTGGGTCTCTGCCGCGAGATCGCTATGGATCAGCTGCTCGATGAAGCGCCGCGCCTGACCGCATTCGATCGTCCCAAGAAACGCGTCGAAGCTCCCCGGGGGAGCCGCAGCGACCGGCAAGTCACCGTCGCCCGACGAGTAGAACTCGCTCGGTGTCATGCGATCGCGCGCGAGCCGGTGGAACTCCAGAAGCGACGCCTCTCCATTTAGACCCATTCGGACTCGGAGGTCGTCTGTGTTCGCCACGACGCTTCCGTCCACGATCATCGCCGAGCCGCCCATCGGACGGACCGGAAGCCCCAGCTCCTCCACCAGGTCCTTCAGCGGATCGTGCCCGAAGTGCGAGTAGTCGTAGAGTTCAGCAGCACCCGCCTCGTATCTCGCATCGAGCGACGCGAACCGCATCGTCGAAACCTTGCCGCCGAGCCGGTCCGACGACTCGTACAACGTGACCTCCACCGGCCGGTCGACGAGCCGCTGCAGCTCGTACGCGGTGAACAAGCCTCCAGGCCCCCCTCCGACGATCGCGATCCGAGCCAGCCGATCTCGCGGAGGAACGAGCGGGCGCCCGATGCCATGAACGGCAGGTGGCATGTTCACACGCGCATCATCGCTGAGGCCACGCCCGCTCAGCCCTTCGGCGGAGTCGTGGGCGAATCGAACTGGTAGTTGCGGTCCTGCGGCGGCTCCGCTCCGGGCGGGGCCTTCTTCGCCGGAGGCTGATCTCCGCCGCCCGCACCGCCACGCGGTCCGCGACCTCCGCGGCCGCGGCCGCCGCCCGGTCCCATCGGGGGACCACCCTGCCCATCGGGACCGCCAGCGCCCTGTCCACCGGGACCGCCTGGTCCACCCGGACCGCCGGGTCCGCCGGGGCCAGCGCCATCGGGTCCGCCGGGGCCCCGCCGCGGGCCGCCCTCCCGACGGCGCTCTTCGGCGCGCTTCTGGTTGGCTGCGAATGCGCCCTTGAAGGCGGCCTGCTGGTCAGGCGTGAGCACGGCAAACACGCTCGCCTGCATCGCCTTCGAGTCCGGCATCGTCTTGCGAAGCGCCTCGCCCTTCTCCATCAGCGCGGGATCGGGCTTGCCGCCACCCTCACGCATCGAGCGCATGCCCTCCTCGATCTCGCGGAGCTGCTCGCCATTCTTCTCGCGCCACGCCTTGCGCTGAGCCTCGAAGTCCTTGCGAATCGACTCGATCTTAGCGCGCTGGTCGTCGCTCAGCTGATCCATCATGTCGCCGATGGTCAACATGAAGAGGCGCTCTTCGGCTATCGCACGGCGCACCGCCTGACCGGGAGCGTCCTGCATCGAGCCGCGCTCTCCGCGCGTGCCGCCTCCGAATGCGGGACCACCCTGCTCCGAACCGGCAGGGACCTTGGGGCCAGACAGCACGCCCTTGTCGCCACTTGGCGCATCTTGCCCGGGCGCAGGCGCGGCTGGCGCTGACGCGGGCGGCGCGGCCGGCTGGCTGCCCATCGGGTTGTCATCGCCGAAGCTGACGATCGCGAATGACAGCGGCATCGCGAGTGCTGCGGATAGGAGCGTGGAGCGGAAGTTCTGGATCTGGCTCATGAGTGCCTCACGGAGGGGTGGTCGCGTCCATCGAACGCGAGTGAATCTTGCGGCACACGCCGCAACGTGATCCATTGTCCCACCCCACGCCCGATGGGACACCGCTCCCTACCATTTGCCTCCCACCCCTTGGAGCCCACATGCCCCTGACCGTCGACCAGATCAATGCCGCGATGAGGACCGTCAAGGATCCCGACATCGGGAAGGACCTTGTGACGCTCGGCATGGTCAAGGACGTGACGGTCACTGGGGACGATGTGACCGTGGGCATCGAGCTCACCACGCCAGCGTGCCCCATGAAGGACAAGATCCGGGGCGACACGGAATCCGCGATTGCCGCCGCCGCGAGATCCGCCGGCGCCGCATCACCCCGCGTGCACGTGAACTTCACCGCCGACGTCCGCAAGGCCAACGACAAGGTGAAGGATGGCCATAACCCGCTCCCGCTCGTGCGCAATGTGATCGCCGTCGGCGCCGGCAAGGGCGGCGTCGGGAAGAGCACCGTGAGCGTCAACCTCGCCGTCGGGCTCGCGAGGTTCGGCGCGAGCGTGGGATACCTCGACGGCGACATCTACGGTCCGAGCGGCCCGACGATGCTCGGCCTCGATGACGTGCCCACCGCGGCACGCGGCAGCATGCTGTTGCCGTTTGAGGTGCACGGCATCAAGGCGATGACGATCGGCAAGCTCGTCGATCCTGACAAGGCGCTTGTATGGCGCGGACCCATGGCGCACGGCGCCTTCAAGCAGCTCGCGACGCAGACCGAGTGGGGCGCGCTCGACTACCTCGTGGTCGACCTGCCGCCCGGAACAGGTGACGTGCCGCTGACGCTGTCGCAGCTCCTGCCCCTCACAGGCGCGGTGATCGTGTGTACGCCCCAGCGTGTCGCGCAGGATGATGCGCGGCGCGCGGTGCGCATGTTCGAGCAGCTCGGCGTGCCGATACTCGGTGTCGTCGAGAACATGAGCTACTTCATCGGCAACGACGGCGTCACCTACGACATCTTCGGGCGCGGCGGCGCGGAGGTGATGGCGCAGGTGATGGGGCTTCCGTTCCTCGGCCGCCTGCCCATCCACATGAAGCTGCGCACCAACAGCGATGAGGGCACGCCACTGGGCAACTGGGATGCCGATCCCACGCTCGCCGCGGAGCTCGACGCGATCTGCCAGAACACGGCGGCGCAGGTCTCGATGGCCGCCATGCACGGGCGGCTGCAGATGCCCACCATCAGCGTCAGCGGATAACGTGCGCGGTCGCGTCATGTACGCGCCTGCGTGCGTGTGCGCTGGGTCCGCACCTGAGCGCGCGGCGTCCGCACCCGATCGTACGGCGTACTCCCAATGGCCCCATCAGCGTTGACACTGCACCGTACCGCCGGCCCATGGTCGTGGGCGTTCCTTGCCGCGCTGGCTCTGGCGCTCGCCCTACAGGTCGCGGCGCTCACGCTTCCCTTCGTGCGGGTGTCGATCGTCCTCGCGGGCGCGGAGGACTACCGCCTCACGCACACCGTGCAGCTCATGTGGGAGGCGAAGCTCTACCTGCTCGCGGTGCTCATCGCCGGCTTCTCTGTGATCTTCCCCTTCGTCAAGATCGCTGGCATCGCATGCGCGTGGCTGCTCATGCGACCTGGCGCGGGCCGCACGCGCCTGACGGCCACGCTTGCGGCACTTGGCAAGTGGTCGATGATCGACCCGCTCGCGGTATGCCTGCTTGTGGTGTTCGCGAGCGACCAGTGGGCAGTGTCCGCCGACACCCGGCCCGGGGTGATCTGCTTCCTCGCTGCGATCACGGTGGCGATGGCGCTTGGCGCGATCGCGCAGCACATGGACAGGGCGACCCATCCCCACGCGGCGGCGGCGACCGGAAGGTCCGACCCGACTCACTCACGGGCGGCGGGCACTCTCGTGCGACCGTGGTCGTGGCTGCTTCCCGTGATGCTTGCCCTCTCTGCCGCGGCATTCGTCACCACCCTGTCCGCGCCGCTGCTGCAGATCCACCAGTTCCTGCTTTCGGGCAACGCCTTCGGGCTGCCGCAGGCCGGGGATGTGCTGTTCGCTCACGCGCAGTGGGCGCTCGGGCTCCTCGTCTGGGGCGGCCTCATCATCGCACCAGCCGCCACGATCGTGGTGCAGACCATCCTGTGGGCCGTGCCCGCAAGCCCATCGCGTCACGCGAAGCTCTGGCATGTCGCTGCGACGATCCGGGAATGGTCGATGCTCGAGGTGTTCGCCGTCGCGCTAGCGCTCTTCCTCTCCGAGGGAAGCTCGTTCATCCAGACAGAGGCACGAGCGGGATTCTGGCTGCTGCTTGTGGCGATCGGCACGCAGCTCGCCGCAAACCTCGTGGCGTGGCTCGCCTTCCGGCGCTCCCTGCAGGCCGCGGTCAGCGGTACTCGGCGCGCAGCGTCCTGAGCGCGCCGAGCAGCGCATCGAGGTGCGACTTCTGGTGCGCCGCAGAGATCTGCACGCGCAGGCGCGCATGACCCTCGGGCACCACCGGGTAGCCGAAGCCGATCACAAACACGCCGAGCTCCAGCAGGCGCTTGCTCATCGCGATGGCCTTCGCGGTGTCATGCACGATGATCGGGCAGATCGCGGTCTGGCTCTCGAGCACCTCGAATCCCACGTCACGGATGCCTGCGCGCGCGTAGGCCACATTGTCGCGAAGGGTCGCCACGCGCTGCGGCTCGCGCATGAGGATCTCGATCGCCTTGTCGGAGCTGCAGGCGATCGTCGCCGGCAGCGCGTTGGAGAAGAGCGTGGGCCGCCCCCGCTGCACGAGCAGGTCCATCGCCGCGCGCGAGCCGGCGATGTAGCCGCCGGCGCCGCCCCCGAGCGCCTTCCCCAGGGTGCCCGTGAAGTAGTCGATCTTGGAGGCCGGCATGCCCCAGTGCTCGTGCGTGCCGCGGCCCGTGCGGCCCATCACGCCGGTGCCGTGCGAGTCGTCCACCACGAGCATGGCGCCGTACTGGTCGCAGAGGGTGCGCATCGCCGGCAGGTCGGCGATGTCGCCCTCCATGCTGAAGACGCCGTCGGTGACGACCCAGATCGTGCCCGTCACCTCGGGGTTCGCGCGCGCCTTCTCGAGCTGCTCACGCAGCGCAGCAACGCTGTTGTGCCGGTAGACGGCCTTGAGCAGTCCCTTCTTGATCACCACCGCAAGCCGGATGCCGTCGATGATCGACGCGTGGTTCAGCTCATCGCTGATGATGATGTCGCCGGGCTCGCATAGCGTGGGGAAGATGGCCTCATTGGCGTTCCAGCAGCTCGTGAAGGTGTAGGAGGCCTCGACGCCGTAGAGCGCCGCGATGCGCGACTCCACGCGCTCATGGCAGTCGAACGTGCCGCAGATGAAGCGCACGCTTGCGGTGCCCGCGCCGTAGCGCTTGAGCCCCTCGATGCCCGCCGCCACCACATCGGGATGGTTCGCGAGGCCCAGGTAGTTGTTGGAGCAGAAGCATGCGACCTCGCCGTAGCCGCGCAGCCGAACCGTGGCGTCCATCGGGCCCTCGATCGTCTGCAGCCGCTTGAGCTGCCCCGTCTGCTCGAGGCTGTGCAGGATCTCACGCGTGCGCGAGGGGAACGTCGGCGCTGCCAAGGTGGTCATGCGCCAAAGTCTAGGTGAGGACCACGCCGCGACGACCCAGCCGCACCGGCGCCCAGCAGCCTCGATGGCCGGGTGCCGGTGCACACCCGGGGGCTCGGCACCTTGGCCTGCCCATGCGAGCGCTCACGCGCCCCGAAGGTGGCGCTCGACCTGGGCGCGGAGCCCCACAATGTCCTGCAGGTAACGCTCGCGCCGCTCTCCTCTTGCCACCTCAATCTGGTGATGCCGGAACGCCAGCAGCGTGGCGGCGCGCAGGTACGGCTCGCGAGGCACATGCGGCGCGAGCCACCCCCGCTGCCGGCGCCTCGACCAGTACGGGATGACTGACGCATGCTCCGCAGGGAGCACGCCGAGCGCCGACTCGGCGAGGAGGTGGCGCCGGATCACCTGGTGCTCGCGATGCAGCGAGAACTGCGTCAGCGCGAACATGCCTGCGCCTGCAGCGGCGACCACAAGCATGCCCAGCACGATGAGCAGTGGGCGCGCTGCGCCCCCGTCCCAGTCCGGAGCGCACCGGGACGGGCCCTGTGCGGACTCGAGGCCCCTGCGCCGGCTAGCGCTGCGACGTGTCGAGATCCGGCCGCGTGTTCCAGGGCTTCACCCACTCCGGCTTGCGGACAGTTGTCCGGAACATCACCGTGTTGTCCAGGTCGAGGTCGCCCGTCCAGATCCAGCGTGCCCCGGAGAAGTCGTGCTGGAAGAAGGGCTCCTTCGGCTGGATTCGCTCCTGCGGGTACTCCACCGCATTCGACCACGACGAATCGTCAAAGTCAGGGAGATGCCAGCCGGCCGGAAGCGGCTCGCTGCGCACCTTCGCGTCGGCGGAATTGCGGTCAATCGGCCCATGCAAGACGCACTTGGCCTTCCACGACGCATTTGTCACGGTGCCGTCACCGAACTTCAGGATGAATCCCCCATCGCCGA
>JBIKNS010000018.1:0-22259 GCA_044358545.1 Phycisphaerales bacterium
ACGCTGCATGCGCGCATCAACGGACCGCTCGACCTGCACGGCCGACGGATCGGAACCCTCAAGGGCGGCGTTGGAGAGCGCTACTGCGCCCAGCACGGCCTCGACACAGTTTCCTTCGATTCCGTGGATGCCGCGGCAGATGCGCTTGTGGCGCAGGAGATCGATGCCGTGGTCGCGGACGCGCTTTCGCTCGAGTACTTCGACACCTCGCACCCGAGCGTCGCCGTCACCACCGTGGGAGGCATCTTCGAGCAACGGCACTACGCATTCGCGGTGCGTCCCGATGACGACGACCTGCTGCGCCGCCTGAATGTGGCGATCCTTGAGCTTCGCGAGGATGGTGCGCTCGACCGCCTGCGCAGCCGCTGGTTCGGTCGCTGATCGAGTCCGATGACGCTCCAGGCACTGCTCAGGGACTACATTCGATTCGTAGGCAATCTGACAACGCCCACGCCACCCACATGATCAAGCCCCAGAAGCAGATGACCGGCATGCTCGGTCACCCCGTCGCAGAGAACCCGATCGACCGGATGTTCGACGCGGTCTACGCCCACTACGGGCTCAACTGGCAGTTCTGGAAGAGTGACATCGCCAGCGAAGCGGATCTTGCGCTCGCTGTGGCTGCGCTGCAGCCTCTCGGCTACCGCGGCATGTGCATCACCGTGCCATGGAAGGTGGCGGTGATTCCCTTGCTTGACGAGGGGGATGCGGATGTGCGCGCGATCGGCGCCGCCAACTACATGACGATCCGAGATGGGCGCCTGATTGGCCACAACAACGACGGCAAGGGCGTGGTCAAGGCCATCCGCAAGGTCGCGTCGCTGAAGGGTCAGCGCGTCGTGATGCTTGGCGCGGGTGGCGCAGGCCGTGCGATGGCGGTTGAGATTGCGTGGGCTGGCGCGGCGCACCTGACGCTCGTCACGCGCCGTGAGGAGCAGGGGCGTGAGGTTGCGGAGCGGGTCATCAGAGCTTCGGGTGTGCCATGCGAATGGCAGCAGTGGCGCTCGCCTGTGCGGCTGCCGAGCGGCACCACGATGCTCATGAACGCGACGCATCTGGGATGCGCTCCCGACCTTGAGCATGTGCCCGTCGACTGGGCCACTGTCGAGCCAGCCTGCCTAGTGGTTGACGTGATCACCAATCCGCGCATCACTCCGTTCCTCGAGACTGCACGCGGTCGTGGCTGCCCGGTTGTCGATGGGGTGGAGATGCTGGTGCAGCTCGCGATGCAGATCTTCGAGGAGTGGACAGGGGTCAAGGCCGAGGAGTCCGTGTTCCAGCGCGCGGTTGCCCGCGCCCTGGGTGAGGGCGGGGGCTAGAGGCAGTCCGCACTCCATTTCGTCACTTGTCGGGTGAAGCGCAGAAATCGGGGCGGATTGCGCTTGCAGGTCAGTGACTGGGGTCCACACTTCGCCTGCCCTCGTCCTTCCTCGGTAGCGCCGCGAGCCGCTGTTGATTCGCGTATCGAAGGATTCTTCACGGGGCGCGACAACGAGGAACTGTTCATGTCCAATCGCGTCGAGTTTGCTGCAGCCTGCGTGGCCGTGATGCTGGTGGCGCCTTGCGCCCATGCGGACTTCTACCAGTTCTCCGGGATGCTGGATAACGGCTACTCCGTGCAGGGCATCCTCGAGACGATGCCCTCTGCGCCAGTGTCATTCATCGAGAGCAATCCAAACTTCCCGAATGCGCCGTTCGTCACCCAGTACCTCCAAGGCGCAAGCCTTGTCGTGTCGCGGTTTGGAGCACCAATCGCCGCGGGTCTGCCCATCGTGAGTGGCGTATCGCACGACCCGTACCTCTATGTGGGGTTCAGTTCGGTCACGCCGAGCATCTCCGCGCTTGACCTCAACACGCGCGGCACCGACACGAGTCTTGCGCCGTACTACTTCATCTCCAACGGGGTCCTGCCCAACTACACGTCAGTTCCCTACGGCACGACGGCATACAACCTCTTCCTGTTCGACCCAAGCACATCGACGGCGACCTTCCTCGCCTCGACGGGCGTGATCTCCGTCGTGGCGATTCCCGCGCCTGCGGGCCTCCTGGCCTTTGCGGCGATTCCGTTCATGCGTCGCCGCCGGCGCGGGTCGTCGCCCGAGCGCTGCGCTCGATGAGCGCGTTCGATGGCAGGCTTGGGTCTAGCACCTTGCGTGCCGTGTCCGCGCCCGCGACCGGAAGCGCCGCTGCGTCGAGCAACCCAAGCTGCACGAGCACCGACGCCTGGTCCCAGTAGATGTGCTCGTGCTGCACCTTGCCATCCTTGAATCCGATGATGGCGACAAGGGGGATCTCGACCCTCTTGCCGGTCGGGGCGACGCCCGGCAGCATCCAGTCCATCTGCACCGTGTGCGTGAACGAGAAGATCATCTCGTCGACGATCTGCGTGTCGCCGATTGTGCGCGAGATCGGGGTGACCTTGGTGTCGGGCGGCATCTTCGGGATGAAGTGCGCGGCATAGAAGGCGCTGATCGCCGGGAACCCAGTGCCGCCGGTCATCGTGGGCACGTGGTTCACGTGCGCGGGCTCGACCATCGTCGCCATGGTCCCGGCGACATCCTTGTCGGCGAACTCGCCCTTCATGTGCGCCTCCCACGTGTCGCGCAGCGCGCGTTGGCGCGGCGAGAGGCCATCGTCGGGCGTGGTGGCACAGGATGCGATGGCAACGGCAACCCCCGCGATTGCGATAGATGCAGGCAAGAGTCTCATGGCGAGAAGGCTATTCCAGGCGCGGCGGTCGTGAACGCAGGTCCTGTGATGGCGGTGCTGGCGCAGCAAGCCGGCACGCGTCGCGCATCGCCGATAGCCTCGCCTGCACGCGCGACACCCGAGGCCCCGTAGGCCTGAGGCGTGCTCGGCAGCGCTACTCATGAGCCACAACACGCCAATCCGCCGTCGAATCGCCCTGCCCATCGTCGCGCTTGCCCTCCTTGCGCCGCTTGCGCTCGGCCTGGGCCTTCCCTCCAAGGATCCGATCACCGAGGCGCAGGTCAATGCCGCACAGCAGGCATGGTGCGACGGGCTCGTGCGCATCGCACAGGTGCATGCGCGTGGCGGTGATGCGAAGGCCGAAGCGGCGAAGCTCATCGACTCGAGCTACGACTACGCGGAGGGCAAGGTGTTCTTCAAGCCCACGCTGGCGTTCGGTCCTCGCACGTTCCGGCCCACGCGCGAAGGTGCGCTCGCCTACTTCGTCGGAGGCAATCCGAACTTTCCCGAGGACACGGGCTTTGCGCTCAAGGGCTGGACCAAGGCCCGCTACGACAACAGCGCCGCCGAGAACGGCATTCAGATCCACGGGGACATCGCAATCACGATGGGAAACGTGTACGTAACTGGGCCTGACGGGGCCGAAGTCATGGTCGACAAGACCTTCGTCTTCCGCCGGTGCAAGGACGGGAACCTGCGGCTGTGCGTTCACAAGTCTGCGCTTCCGTACGACCCGAAGTGAGCTGCATGAGACGCACTTCCGCCGCTGCGCTGCTCGCGCTGCTTGGGCTCGCTGGCTGCGCTGACACCAAGTTGCAAGTGGGGCTTCATACGCGCTCCGCGGTCTACGCGAACTCCCTTCTCGAGCAGGAGGGTGGCGTGCGGCGGATCCTTGCGGCCAGCCCTCCGCGCGTCGGCACTCTTCAGGGAGTCTCGCCAGGGGCGCCGCTGCGGGGCCTGGGTACCTTCGCATCGGATGGCGTTCGTGTGGGCGTGCACCGCCAGTGCCCGGATGCCACGGTACTCACAGGTCCCGCGACGCTGGCGCTTGCTGCACGCGTCGGCAAGTCTCGCGAGCTCTCGAAGCTGCTTGAGGATGCCAACAACTCCGGCATCCTGGTGGCCGAGGACCTTGCATCGCTTGGCAAGGCCACCGGACTCGACTACTTCTTCCTTGCGACGATCGCATCGCACGGCACTGCCAATGCTGTCCGGTTCAACCCCCTTGGCCTCACGATGGTGCGAAGCGACTGGACCACGATGAACATGGTGCTGCAGCTCTACCACGCACCGAGCGGCCGCATCGTGTGGCAGTCCGTGGGCGACTCGACGGGGTACACGGAGTCGATCGCGTCGAATCCGGTGTCCGTCCACACGGTCACGAGCGACCTTGCCTCCGCCATGATTGGCGACCTCGTGAAGGGCCGCTCACGCACCACGCTGACGCGCGTAGGTGATGGGCCGGTGAGGCTGGAGCCGGAGCCAGGCGACCCGGGCACGCACATGTGGCGGGATTCCGATCCTGCCGATGCCGAGCTGCCCGCGGATGCGCCGGACGTCGAGCCCGAAGCTGTGCCGTCCACGGTGCCGTGACCGCGATACGACTGCGCTAAAGGTCGAACGGGGTAGGGGGCGAGTCGGCTCGATTGCCCGAATCCGGGCAAGGGGACCTGCCGGGGCCCGCCGTATGCGTGACCGGAGTGCACCGTAACACCTCCAACCCTCGTGGGAGACTGATTCGCTCCGATGGGAGGAGAGGAGTCTCCGGTGAGGCGTTCGAACATGAAGCGCTACCCGCCCGAGCAGGCCGCGTGAGCTCCACGTCGGTGTTCAAGGGGGTACGGTTGTAGGCAGCCGTCAAAGGCAGTTGGAGGGCGAGCACGGGTAACTTCGCGGTCCCCAGTGCTGTCGCAGAAGTGTTCTGCACGTTGCGTTCGTGCGCGTCGAGGCAGCGAGGCGATGAGGAGTTTGTGTGCGCATGAGTGTTCCGCCTGTAGGTCCTCCTCCTTCGGCAAGCGTCGGTCTCCAGCGCCCCACGTTCTCGGTCATGATTCCGGTGCACAACCCGACGGCGCATCTGGAGATCGCCCTGGCCTCGGTGCTTGTTCAGGATGTTCAGCCTCGCGACATGCAGATCGCGATCGTGGATGATGGATCAGATGAAGACATCACCGCTCGGGTTCGTGCGCTCGATCCGTCGGGCCGCATTGAAATCCACCGGTTCCCAGGGCAGCAGGGGTTGGCGAGGAACTTGAATCGGTCGATTGGCCTCTCGCGCGGGCACCTTGTCCATCTGCTGCATCAGGACGATTACGTCTTGCCGGGGTTCTATGCGAGCATGCGTCGTGCGTTCGAGCGGGCGCCCACCGCAGGGATGGCATTCTGTCGCACACGGATCGTCGATGGATCTGGACGCCCTCAGAAGTTGACTTCTGGACCTCGACTCTGGTCAGGTGTCGTGAACGGATGGGTCAGCAAGATCGCCACGCGGCAGCGGGTCCAGGCTCCCTCCGCGGTGGTGGCCAGAAGCACGTACGAGCAGGTCGGGGGATACCGGGAGGACCTTCGATTCGCGCTTGACTGGGAGATGTGGGTCCGGATCGCCGTCCGTTATGCAGTGTGGTACGAGCGTGGAGCCCTCGCGGCATATCGCCGACATGCCCACAGCGAGACAGTGCGTGTACGTGCCGATGCGCTGGCGTGGCCGGACGTATGCCATGCGATTCGGCTGAATTCCGAGCACTGTAGGAGTTGGGGTCACGGTGACGTCAGCTCCCTCAGCGCAGCGTGGTACACGCGATCCGCGATGCGCGAGGCGCTCCGAGAGCATGTTGCTGGTCGTACGGAGTCGACGCGGCGCACCGTTGCCCAGTGCCGAGACATCATCGCCTTGATGGACGATGCGCGATCTCGCGGCGCTCTAGAGCGGCGGCTTGCCTCGGTGCAGGGCCGGCTCGGTTGTCACAAGTCCTGCTAGCGGGCTGACGCATATGGTTCGCGCGATCGTCCTTGCACATTTCGACGTCGATGGGATTGTGGATGACTATGTCATCGACGCGCTTCGCAGGTATCGGCAAGTGGCAGAGCATGTGGTGATGGTGTCGGCCAGCGTCACGGGCATGCCGAGTCAGCTGACTGGCCTCGTCGACCAGTTCGTGGCCCGCAAGAACGTGGGCTATGACTTTGGCAGCTGGCGTGCGGGTATCGATGCGCTGGGTTCGCGAAGCGGCATCGACGAGTTGATCTGCGTCAATGACAGCGTGTACGGGCCCTTTCAGGACCTTCGACCCGTACTTGGGGATTCAAGAGTCGCGCATGCGGACGTATGGGGGATGTGCCTGTCCGTACAGGGGACTGAGGCTCGGGGTCATGTGCCGACCGAGCACCTGCAGTCTTGGTTCGTGGCGATACGGGGAGATGCGCTGAAGTCAGAGGCGTTCCGCCAGTTCTGGGAATCGGTGGGGTCGGCCTCGAGCAAGGCAGACGTGATCAACCGGCACGAGATTGGACTGTCCCAGTGCCTGCAGGCGGCGGGGTTCCGGCTTGCAGCCATTCACGACTCGCGCACTGCACGCCCCCCCTCCGTACGCGAGCTTCTCCCGATGGCGTCCTGGTCACGTCCTTGCCGCTCACTGCGCATGATTCGACGCGGCATGCGTGGCGCACATCGATTCAACCCCGCGGAACTGCGTCCTGTCAGGCTGATGCGCGACGGTGTTCCCTTCATCAAGTCGAGCGTCTTTCGTGTCAACCACTACCGCCTCAATCTGCGCGCTGTCGAGCGTGCCGTTGAAGCGATTGGCGGATACGACGTCGGTCTGGTGCGACGCCACCAGCTGCGCCTGCGGAAGCGGGCATTGCGGGGCAGATCCGCCTCAGCGCCCAGCTCGCAAGGGGAGTGAATGTCCGTGCCGCTACAGCCGGCGGAGGTCAGCATCCTCGATCGCCGAGATGTCAACGCGCTGGTCGGCGTACTTGGCCCTGAGGCCAGAGGCGTCAAGGTGGTCAAGAATGCGCACATTGAATCCCTTTCGCTTGGGAGCGACCGGACCGTAGCTTGGCCCGATCTCGAGGCCGAGAGCCTTGGGATCGATGACATGGAGCAGGATGTCCTCACGGCAAGCCCGCGGGGCGCGCCGTTTCCATCGGAACTTCATGTGGCTCTCCGGGACGCCTTCGGCAGCTTTCGCGACAACAGTTGGAAGTTGCCCGAGATCGTCGAGAGGTTCGGGTTGTAGCACGGATCGCTGCCAAGGGCGGCGCCCCACCGGTCCTGCATGAATCGGACCTCCCGCCGAAAGCGCGCGACCTGTTCAGGCGTGTCTTCTCGGCCGCGCGAGGCCGATTCGTGGTGCACGAGTTCCGCAAACGGTGTCCATATGTTTCGATAGCCAGCGGCGCGAATGCGTAGGCAGAGGTCCACGTCATTGAAGGCAACGGCAATCTGCTCGTCGAGACCGCCCACTTCGTCGAAGACTTGTCGACGAACCACAAGGCAGGCGCCAGTCACGGCAGACACCTCCTGCTGCAGGACGGCCCGGCTGAAGTATCCAGGCTGGCCTCGGGGTAGCCGCAAATGCGCGTGGCCGGCGACACCGCCGGCCCCAATGATCACTCCACCGTGCTGAAGGGTGCCGTCGGGATACCAGAGGCGCGCCCCAACGGCTCCGATGTCCGGCTGAACAGCAAAGGACACCATCTCCTCGAGCCATCCCGGTGTGAGTACTTCAATGTCATCGTTGAGCAGGCAGAGCACATCGCCGCTTGTGTGCCTCGCAGCAATGTTGTTCAGCCGGGAGTAGTTGAACGGGGAGTCGTCGCGGATGACCGTGACGCGAGGCTGCGCAGAGATGGCGCCGAGGTACTCAAGCGTTGCTGTGTCACGGCTGCAATTGTCAAGGACGAGGATCTCGAAGTGCGGATAGGTCGTCCTTTCAAAGACAGACTGGATGGCTGTCCGCAGGAGTGCTCGATTGTCACGGGTGCAAATGACGATGGACACGCGCGGGGCTGGTGAGGGCAGCGAATGGCGGATGCGCAAACTCATCGGTGACTCTGGCGCAGGCTCCACCGTCGCCCCGATGTCGAGACGGCGCACGTGCTCGGCTACGGCCTGCAACGCCGCGCCTGCATGAGCTGATCCCTGGTCCGGGCCGCACGGCGCGCCCTCAAGGATTGTGCGGCGGTGGTACAGGATGCGCGGCACGTGCAGGATCTCATCGCGCGAGATTGCAGCGATGCACCTCAGGGCGAGGTCATGGTCCTGTGCGCCCTCAAGCCCCCCCCGAAGCGCGCCAACCTCCTCGACGAGGGAACGCCGATATACGCCCAGACGGGAGACCATGTCCTGTGCCATCAGCAAGACATGGTTGAAGTCGCACTTGAAGTGCGGGTCGAAGCGACGCCCATGCGCATCGATCTTGTCTTCATCGGAGTACAGGACTTTGGCATCAGGATTGCGGTTGATCGCCTCGACAATCCAATGCAGCGCGTGAGGTGGCAGCAGGTCGCCGGGGTCAATCAAGGCAACGTACGCGCCGGTCGCCATCGTGAGCGCTGCATTCGACGCAGCTGATTGGCATCGGGGCGCAGCGTGGAGAGCCAGCTTGACTCGAGAGTCGGCACAAGAGTGCTTCTGGAGCAGGCGGTGGATGGCAGGGCTTGGCGACGGGTCATGGGCGATGCACAACTGCCAGCGGGTGAACGTCTGCCGGTGCACCGAGCGGATAGTCGCATCAAGGACCCTCGGATCTGGATCGAACACGGGCAGCAGGATGGACACCGTGGGCTGAAGCGGGAACGCGGCCGCTTGGGTGCGAAGTCGGCTCAGGTCACGGCGTGACGGCGTGTCGAGCGAGCGGACCCACACGGAGTACTCGGCGTGCGATACCCCGTATCTCACGGGCTTGGGCCTCAGGAATGTGCGCAGTCGGCGAACATGCGTTCCCAGCACCGGGATGACTGAGGCCGCATCGCCGATGAAGGTGCCAAGTCTCATGGTTCGTCGCGAACAGGAGGACCACAGAGGGTATCGGTAGAGAGGGGCATCGGCTGTTGAAGCGTCGATCAATATGGAGTAGTGTCGATCGCGTGCGCCGCGCTCGCGTTGCTTGCGAGTTGGGCGACCTATCGATCATGTCACGGCTGACACAATGGATTGATCGAAGCCTCGTCCGACTGAAGGCACGGCTCGCTATCTCTCGGAGACCCCAGCGGATTCTGTTCATCCATATCGCCAAGACGGCGGGAACTTCCGTGCGTCGAATGCTGCAGGAAGAGTTTGGCTCCTGCCTGGTGTATCCCGGGGACGTGCAACTTCGGCAGCTCCCCAATGGCTGGTATCCGCTCGGCAGCGAGATGCTGCGGGACTTTGCGAGGATTCCTCCGCACAACGTGCTTGCGGGACACTTCACGGCCGCCATGGCGGACATGCTGCCGCGCCGCTACCAGGTTGCCACGTTTCTCCGCGAGCCGGTCCAGAGGTCGCTGTCGATGCTCGGCCACTTCAGCCGCGCCTCGGGGATCCCCGTGCCTGCGTTGCTCGAGGATCCGGTGTTTGTGTCCCGGAACATTACGGACTTTCAGACTCGAATCCTCGGCGCAGATGGCGTTTGCGATCCGCATCAGGTGCAGGCAAGCGACGATGCCATCCTGGCGCGCGCACTGGAACGTATCGACAGCCTTGACTTCGTGGGCCTGACCGAGCGGTTTGATGAGTCGTGCACGCTCTTTGATAAGCGCTTCCACACTGGCATCTCTCGCCTGGTCCGCCGTGATGGAGTCAACCGCCCGCAGGGCAGCGAGCTCCTGGAGTACGCGCTGCAGATTCGGCCGCTTCTGGAGCGGGATCGTGCGCTCTACGCGAGAGCCGAACTTCGCTTGGATAGGAAGAACTAGCAGGGATCACTGGTTGCAACACCCGCCAGCCAATGAGGCTACATCTTGTCATCGGCTCGCCGGCGACGGAGTCCATTTGGCCATCGATCTGTCCCAGGGCAGTGCCCTTACGTGGGTCGCGGGCGAGCTGGCGGTGGCTCTTGCTGATATCGGCCAGCGTGTCAGCATCCCGCAGGCACGTGCGCTGTCCTCCACGCTCGAGGAGAGGCTTAGGTCGCGACTCAGTGCGCTCATGTCCGATCAGCCCTTCCGGTCCTACCACATCAAGCTCAACCACTACTGGCCTCAGTTTTTCATGCAGGAGGTCGCCGGAGAGATCAGCGCAGAGTTGTTTGTCACAAACTACCGGTTTCGTGGCTGCATCCATCCGCTCGACATGTGGAGCCGGAACCTTGTCGCGAATGGAGTGCGCAAGTTGTCCCTGAGCTCGTTCTGCAGCGACAGCCTGCAGGATCTTGGAGTGCCAGGTTCGCAGTGCGCGGTGGTGGCTCCGGGATACTCGCCCGAGGTTGATTCCCTCTTTCCCAACGGAAAGCGTCATGCGGCTGGCACGATGCGCAGGCTCTTGGTTGTGACGAACTCGCACGACCTTCAGCGCTACGGAACCGACATTCTGGTCCCAGCGCTCTCCAAGGCATTTGGGCCGCAGGACCCTGTCGAGGTTCACATCAAGGACTACGGCGCTTCCTCCGGCTCACACGAGCTCCGCAACCTGATTGCGGCTCAGCCCTCGTTCCCGAGGTTGGTGTGGCACGAGACCTTCCTCCGCAAGTTAGACCTGATGCAGCTGTACGGCTCGATGGATCTCATGGTCTGTCCGTTCCGTGGGGAGGGGTACGCCATGAAGATTCTCGACGCGATGGCCGTCGGGCTTCCGGTGATGATGCCTGCATTCGGAGGTCCCCAGGAGTACGCGGCTGCGCGGAGTTTCCTGCCACTTGAGTATGACGAGGTGCCTGTGGGAGAGTGCTACGACACGAAGCACTATCTGGTGGGCCCCGGTGCGTACTGGTGCCAAGTGCGCGAGGATTCCCTGATTCGATCGCTGCGGTCGTACCTCTCCGATCCCGAGCCTGCCGAAGCCGCAGCAGCTGCTGCACGGGCGCATGTCTTCGGCCGCTTCACGTGGAAGAATGCCGCAGCGTCGCTCGTTCGGGCGCTGTCGAGGTGGCGCGGTGAGCTGGACGCAAGGCGCGCGCCCCGGCGTAGGGCTGCCACGGTGCCGGTGTCGGTCATCGTGCCAACCAAGGACCGACCGAAGGAACTTGCGAAGACCCTCGCGGGATATGCGGCTCAGCGTGATCAGTCATTCGAGGTCGTGATTGTCAACGACCACGGCGACGGCAGGTCGGTCCGCGAGATCGCGGGATCCTTCGGCACGGACCTCAGAGTGCGGGTCATCGACAACGTCGGCCTCCCCGGACCGGGCGCTGCGAGGAATCGTGCGCTCGAGCAGGCCCAGGGAGAGGTGTTCCTTGTCACTGGGGACGACATCGTTCCAGCGCCCGACCTGATCGTGCAGCACTGGGCGGCTCACCAGCGCCACCCTGAAGCTGAGGCCGCGTTCGTGGGCAAGGTCGAGTGGCACCGCGCGATGACGCACAGTTGGTTCACAGGCCACATCGTTGGCGCTGGCGCTCAGCAGTTCGACTACCGAGGGCTTTGCAGCGGGCAGGAACTTCGATTCGATCAGCTGTACACCTCCAACGTCTCCTGGAAGCGGGGGCTCACACAGGATCTGGAGCAGGTCTTCAGCGAGTCATTTCGCTACGCGGCCTATGAGGACGTGGAGCTGGGATATCGGCTCTCGAAGCGCGGGCTGAAGCTGCGCTACCTCGCTGATGCCCTCGGATACCACCTGCACCCAATGACCATTCGGTCATTTCTCGGGCGCATGCGACGCGTCGGCAACATGCGCACCGTGCTCGCGGCCATGCATCCTCACCTGATCGGAACCGACGGTCTGCTGTTCTACCAAGAGCTTGAAGTGGCTCGCCGCTGTCGCCTCGTGCATGAGTCGGCGCCGGAGATCCCGTCTTGGGAGTGTGTGGTGGAGCCGCTCATCGCGGCCCTGGAGGGTCTTGATGCATGGGCAATATCGGCGAAGCCAGTCGCCGGCGCTGCCGCGAACCATGTCGGCACAGTTGAGGACAAGGTCGTGGCCACCCGCCGCGTGCTGTTTGACGAGTTGTGCGAGACGAGCCTGCAGATCGGGCAAGCGGAGGAATGGGCGGGTAACTCGGCCGACAAGCCGTGGGCAATGTCGTGGATCGCGATGCTGCGACTGGCGCAGATGCATCGCGGCCCGGAAAGCCCGGTGGCAAAGCCTAAGTCACGCAGGCGGCTGAAGCAGGCGCTGGCGCAGTGTCCCCTCGTCGCACGGGTCGGCGACTGGCTCCACGAGGTGCGTCGGGGCCGCCGCGCAAGTCTGTAACACAGTCTCAAGCGAAGGAAAGGTGCCAAGTGTTCACATTCAGATCACGGCAGCCCCTCACGCGCGGCGACGTCATCTGGTGCTTCGCGAACATCATGGGCCGGCATCCGCGATCTGCGGCCGAGGTCGATCACTTCCTGGATTCTTGCGCCGACTTTCGTGAGCTGGTCACCAAGATCACCGCCACCACGGAGTTTGTGACCCGCAGGACGTCGGCATCCGAGGGCTTCGTCTACGACGATTCGTTCAGCGTGCAGCGGTATGTTCTGGCCATCCTTAGGCGGCTGGAGCCTATGCGGGCGCCGATGCTTCGCAAGGTCCGTGTCGGCAAGGAGTGCGATGGGGGATACGTCATGCTCGACGACCTGTCCGGCATCGCTGCCGCGTACTCCGTTGGCATCGGGGACGAGGTGTCATGGGACCTGGACATCGCAGAGCGAGGAATCACGGTCTTCCAGTACGACCACACCATCGCCGCCGCGCCTCTCCGGCATGAGCGCATTCATTGGGTGAGCAAGGGGCTTGGCGCGAGTGTGACGCCTGAGCTTGAGACTCTGCCAAGGCTCCTCGAGATGAATGGGCACCTAAGCCGTGGCGACCTGCTACTCAAGGTCGACATCGAGGGCTGCGAGTGGTCAGTGCTGGCTGGACTGCCGCCAGACTGCCTGCCGCACTTCAAGCAGATCGTGCTCGAGGTGCATTTCCTTGAACGGCTCGCCGACACCGCATATGCGATGCAGGTGGAGCGGGCTGTGGAGGTCCTTACCGCCGATCATCGAGTGGTCCACGTACACGCCAACAACCACCGACCGTACTGCATCATCGGCGGTGTGCCTCTGCCTTCAGTGCTAGAGCTGACGCTGGCGCGGACGCGCGACGTTCCCCTGGAAAGGAGCGACGAGGTGTTCCCTTCGCCGCTGGATACGCCGAGCTATCGCGGTCGCGCGGACTTCCTTCTCGGGGCATTCCGCTACTGATCGCCGCTAGTGTGGCGTGGTGCAGTTTCAGGGCGTCGCCCGGTCGCCAGCACCGCCGATCACGGGGCACGCGAAACTCGGGATTCTGCACTCGACGCATGTGGCTTGAGATGGCTCCCTGTTTCGCGGCCCCCGGGCAGGCTGGGGGACCGCTACGGTCCCTCAGCCTCACTTTCCGTTGAGGCGCCCCAGCGCAAGGCGCCGCGACCCGCCGCTCGCAGCGGGACCTACTGGTCGGCGCCCCACTGCGCGGCGAATGCAGGTCTCCAGCGGTACCCGCGGTCCTGAACCAGCGATTGCAGCTCGCGGGCGAACCGGTCGCGGTCCGTGACATGCAGCACGCGTACCGCGCCGAACTCCGCGAGGGCAACGCCCGCGGAGGGATCGAGTCCTGCAAGCCAAGAGTTCAGGATCCAGCACTCATGGTCGAATGAGCTGGCCGAGAACCCGCTCGGGGGAAGGGCTTGCGCTGTCCGGAGATCCACGGCGAACACGTCGGCGGACAGGACCCTCTCCTTCGGGAGGACGTGGTCGGGAATCCACTCGTGTGGCACGACAATCCGGAACGAGTCGGGCGACTCGATATTGCGAAGCACAAGCCAACTGCTGACGAGTCCGAGGCGCTCATGCATGCTCGCCGGCATGAATGTGGTCGTGTGCGCGCTGCCCTCCGACCGCTCGACGATGTGGCGTGCTGCACTGACCGAATCGCCGTGCTGGCCTGACTGCACGCAGATGCCCAAGGCATACTGGGCCGCATCAGGAATGGGAACGGGACACGCAACAAGAGCAGTCTGCCCGAGGGCGATCGCCAGCACGGCCACAAGCACGATTGCGGAAAACGCACGCGATCTGCACAGTTCCCAGGCTCGCCAGACGGCAGGAAGGCAGAGGATCATGGCCATGCAGATGAACGGAAACATGTAGCGAGGGAGCGGGCCAGCCATCCGGATCCACCAGTAGCAGGAGGCCACCAGGATGAGTGCAGCGAAGGTGATGCGCAGCAGGGGGATCAGGGCCGCAGGTCGCTCGCGAATCAACAGAACCGCAGCTGAGGCGGGAACTGCGGCGAGCGCCAAGGGCGCCCACACCGGACCGGCAACGGTCCTGGCCAGATCGACAAACAGCCTCATGGTGCCGGCATTGGCGGCGAGGTCAATGACGACACCTTGGGCTGTGAGCGAGGCTCTCACGATGTCCCTGGAGAGGTACGGCGAGTTCGTGGCCAGCAGAACGAACAGCCCGTGGATTGCAACCGCACAGGCCAGGCCTACCCCAAGCCTGACCCGCCAAGCGCGGCGTGCAGCGTGAGTGTCGCTGCGAATGCAGCGGACCATGCCTTCGCAGGTCCAGACTCCGAGGCACGCAGCCATCACAAGGATCCCGGCCGGCTTGATCATGATGGTGAATCCCGAAAGCGCGAATCCAGCGATGGCGAGCGGCAATGACCCGCGGTCCAGTGCGCGGCTCAGCAGCGCCACGGCGAGCGCAGACACCGCCGCCAAAGCCGTGTCCTGCATGCCCCAGTAGCTGCCCCCGGAGAGACGTGCATCGAACTCGAACCGAAGGAAAATCGGCAGCAGTGCGAGCCCGGAGACGAGGGCCGCTCGGCGCCACGCGGCCATCGCTGTTGTCGGGCGCTGCGGGATTGCGAGCAGGCACGCGGCAGACCACACCAGCACCGGAACGATCGTGCACACGGCGAAGAAGCTCTGGAACGCGAACGGGTCCGCACCCATGCCGAAGGCCGCATAGATGGCAAGCAGACCTGGCGGGCGGCTGATGGGGGTGACCGACAGCATGGTGTCCCAGTTGCCGCGCTCGAACTCCTGCCAGAGCGAGCAGGCCTTCCAGAAGTAGGACAGGGAGTCGTACAGCGGGGGGGCTATAGCGCTCGCAGCCTTCAGCGAGGCGGCAATGCTGAAGACCCCGAGAATGCCGGCGAGGAACGCGGCTGCGCACAGGCTGCCTGCTGGGTGCGCGAGCCTCAGGCCCGTACTGCGTGAGTCTTGTGCCTTCACGGCCCGACGAGCGCCTTTCGAGTGTGACGGGGTCGCGCGCACCGGACCGACTCGTCCGTGGGCGAGACCGGATGATAGAGGCACCCGATGGCCGCGCGGATCTCACGTGTCCCGGTGCGCTGGCCCTCGACGCGGTGGGAGATTCGTCCGCTGTTTCAACCGGCTAGCCGGGGTGCGCCGATTGATAGCCCATCAGTGATCACCCCCGCCAGCTCTCGTTGAGCCTCTTCGACAGGCGGCGAACCGTCGCAGGTCCTGGGTTCAACCGCTGGCTCGTGCCGCCCGCGGCGCTCTGCGTGCACCTCTGCATCGGCATGGCGTATGGCTTCTCTGTGTTCTGGATCCCCCTGACGAAGGCTGTGGGCGTCACACACTCCGTCGCCTGCCCAGAGTCGATGGGGCTACTCGCCAGGATCACAAGCACGAGCTGCGACTGGGACAAGCCGCTGCTCGGATGGACGTACACGCTGTTCTTCGTCTTCCTCGGATCGAGCGCGGCGCTATTCGGCAACTGGCTTGAGAGGGCAGGCCCGCGCAAGGCAGCCGCAGTTGCAGCGTGCTGCTGGTGCGGTGGACTCGTGATTTCAGCGGTCGGCGTGCACTTGCACCAGATGTGGCTGCTTTGGGTCGGCTCAGGCGTGATTGGCGGCATCGGGCTGGGCCTCGGGTACATCTCCCCCGTGTCGACCCTGATCAAGTGGTTCCCGGATCGGCGGGGCATGGCGACGGGTCTGGCCATCATGGGATTCGGCGGCGGTGCGATGGTGGGCTCGCCTCTTGCGGATCGGCTCATGAGGCACTTTGCAGGACCCGACTCCGTGGGCGTCTGGCAGACCTTTCTCGTGCTGGCTGCCATCTACTTCGTGTTCATGATGATTGGCGCGTTCACGTACCGCGTTCCTCCGGAGGGTTGGACACCGCAGGGTGGGAGAGGCGCCAATGAAGGCGCCGCAGCAGCGCTCCGCGCGCCAGTGGTGCCCGCAACACGCTCGATGACGGCCTCCGAGGCCTGCCGCACGCGCCAGTTCTGGCTTGCATGGGCTGTGCTCTGCCTGAACGTGTCTGCCGGAATCGGCGTGATCGGAATGGCATCACCGATGCTGCAGGAGGTATTCGGAGGTCGGCTGATCGGCCTGGGAAAGCCCTTCGAGCAGCTTGACACGAGCGAGCTCGCCCGCGTCGCGGCGATGGGCGCTGGGTTCACCGGACTGCTGAGCCTCTTCAACATCCTCGGTAGGTTCGGGTGGTCATCGCTGTCGGACATACTGGGCAGGAAGAGGACGTACGCAATCTTCTTCCTGCTTGGGCTCGCTCTGTATGTCGTGGTGCCTGCGCTCGGGAGGACTGGTCATGTGGGCATCTTCTGCGCCGTGTTCTGCCTGATCCTGACCATGTACGGCGGAGGATTCGCCGCAATACCGGCCTACCTTGCCGATCTCTTCGGCACCGGCTCGGTGGGGGCGATCCACGGCCGGCTTCTCACGGCATGGAGTGTCGCGGGAGTACTCGGTCCAGTGCTCGTGAACTACGTGAACGAGTCGCAGGTCCGCGCAGGCGTGCCGCGGGCAGCCGCATACGACAAGACGATGTTCCTGCTCGCAGGACTGCTCGCGATCGGTGTGGTCTGCAACAGCCTTATCCGAGTGGATGCGGCCAGCAGGCAGACGCCGAAGTTGGACGGAGCGGCCCTCGACGAGAACCCGACTCGAGCTGCAGCGCATGCCAAGGACTCGACGCATGCTGTGTCACAGCTGCTGCCGCTCGCCGCGCTGTGGCTGCTCGTCGCCGTGCCGATGGCGTGGGGACTCTGGAACACCATGCAGCAAGCTGCCGTGCTGTTCCGATGAGGGCATGCCGCTGAAGGCCGATCGGCCACGCGCTAGTGCTCGTCCTAGACGCACAAGCAGTCCAGCTGTTCATCGTGGTCACGCGGGGTATCTGGCCCTGTCCACGCCGACGCATGTGATGTGGCGCTACGGTGCGCCGTGGCCCCACCGCGACAGCAGGAGTGTGAGATCGGTGCCGTCGACGTGGTCGTCGTGGTTGATGTCGCAGGCCGGGCCGCTCGTGCGCCATGAACTGCGCCCGGAATCGCCGAGTTGGGGCAGCGGCAACTTTTCCGGGACCCGATGGTCTCTAACTCAAAGGAGCCTGCGCGCTGCAGGGGGCGGTCGGTTCCCTAGATGTCAGCGGTCAAGGGGCGGTCATGGCGCCTTCGAGCCCAATCGCCACGACATCGAGATTCCAGAGGAGCCGGAAGAAATCGCTCAAGGCCGCTTCGCGCCCCGCGGGATCGAGCGCGGGCAGCGATTGGGCCGTCGAGGCGTGCGCGGCGATCTGGGCGATCGTGCGGCGGCCGTCGACGAGTCCGACGACCGTCCGCTGGACCGAATCGAGCGGCATCGCGCGCTGTCCGTGAACGAGCATCGATGGCTGCAGGGTCCAGCGGTGACGCAATGATGGAACGTAGCGCCGGGCCGATCCATCCCTGAAGTCGATCGCGTACGAGTCGCGCGGGCGGTCACGGCGGCAGGCGGTGAAGTAGTGGCAACCGTTACGGAACTGGATCCTCTCCATGATCGACCACTGACGCTCGACGGGGAGTCCGGCGACTCGGGAGAGGAAGCTGCCAGGTGGCGCAGGCGGTGGGTGGTAGGGAAGCTTGAAGAAGAACCCTTGGAAGGTGAGGCCTGCGCCAGACACGAGTGCAAGGCAGTCGTCCACCGTGTAGGACCGCTCTCGAGAGTGCAGGAAAGTGTCGATGACGCCCTCGTCCGACCCGAGGTCAGGCGCGATTGTGCGGTAGCTCGCCACAGGATGGTCGGGGGGCACTATCGCGAGCGCCTCGTGCACGGTGCGGAGTGATGCCTCGTCCTGGCCAAGGCCTAGCTCGCGGAAGACGGACTGGAGCATCTCGACCCCGAGGCGGCCGTACTTCGCGTAGACCATCAAGGCCGCGACTCCTTCAGGCTTGAGGCAGCGTGCAAGCACACGAAGTCCTGCCGCCGGATCGGCAAGATGGTGGATCACGCCGGTGGACACAATCAGGTCGAAGGTCCGCCCGAGCTCGCCGACCTGCTCGATAGGAAGCCGGTGCAAATCGAGGTTCTGAAGGCCGTGACGTTCGCGCAGCACACGCTCATGATCGAGCGAGGCCTCGCTCACGTCGATCCCGACAATCTTCGCATCTGGGTTCGCGAATGCGAACTGTGCCGCCTGATTCGTGCCGCACCCGGCGATGAGGATCTCCATGCCCGCCGAGTAGGCCCGGTCGGGCCAGAACAGCCGGTGCGCGTGGCTCGGATCGAACCACTGCCAGTTGTCGACGCTCCACGCGCGCAGGTCGGCGATCGGCTGCGGGTAGCGCCAACGCTCGTACTGGCCCGCCACATCGTCGGCGAGTGGAGTGCGGTTCATGGCCTCGATGGGTGCTCGGTTCGGGGACGTCATCCGCTACGACGACGACGGCCGCCCGTCCGCGCCGCGCCGGCGGCGAATGCGACGAGCGCGAGAGCTCCCGGCGCCGGGATGTCGGTCATGCCCGCGAAGATGGCGCCGTTAGGGTCGTCCTGGTATGCCCACTGCACCAGCGTGAGCACCTGACCGGCGTCAGCAGTCGTCGGAATCCTGATCTCGATCCACCCGTACAGATAGTCGCTCGAAGCGTTGAGGAACCGGAAACCAATGAATCCGGTTTCTCCGGCCGACCAATCGTGACCCATGCCGCTGACATGCGCATTCGAACTGTCGAATGCAGCAAAGTGAACTGGGGCGGATCCGAAGACAAAGCCGGAGTTGCCTCCGCCGCCTCCGACGGGGGTGCCGTACTCGAATCCGTACGCAAGGCCTGTGGCCGCCTCCGAGAACTGCAGCGTGCTTCCTGCCTGGCCGACGACGCCGACGAGGGAGTGGTTGTTGGCAGGGTCGTAGGCCCAACCGAATGATCCGCCTACGCCGCCGTTGCCGCCGGTGCCGCCTATGCCGCCGTTGCCGCCGGAGCCGTAGACGACGAATGACGCGCTGGTACCGCCGTTGCCGCCGTTGCCGCCAAAGCCAGGGGCGTGCGCGACGGGTGACCCCCAGCTTGCGGCTGTGATGTTGAGCCGTCCGCTCGAGATGATGGCGGCATTTGTGGTGGTCGCTGACACCGCCACTGCGCCTCCTGCGAGGGCGTAGGCAAGCAGGCTCCTATCGATGAAGCAGCCGTGCTGGTGTGCCGTACAGGAGTTTGAGGGCGATGGACCTGTGTGAGTTAGGTTCATAGGGTTGCCGGGCGACGGCGCTGCAAGCAGTCGGGCAGCATGGCTGGATGGAGCGGACGGGACAGGGAGGGGCGGGTCGGTAGGGTGACCCATTGCAAATCTAGTACACCGCGACGGTAATGCGACTGAAAACCGTGCCGAACACCGAATTGGCGATGCTGAGCAAGTGGCGCGGAGCGGTGGACCGATGTGGGCGACCCCGTCAACCCTCGACCATGATGCGATTGCGATGCGGGGAAGCATGCTCGGCACGCGATGGCAAGATCGAGGCTTGGCTCGAACGCTCCAGGGCCCGTTCTTACTGGCACGCCAACGATCGGCCGCGGCAGCTGGCTGCTCCATGGCACATGCCCGCACGGATGTCCCGTTCTGATGTCGGCGGCCGCTGGTCGCCGGATCCAGAGTCCCGATACCAGGAGAAAGTCGATGTCCTTCAGCACTGTGTTCGTTCATTCCGTGCGTCCTGCAGCCCTTGCCGTCGCCACGTCGGCCATCGCCGTGCACGCGGCAGCGGGTGGTGGCTCGGTCCGCGCATTGCCGTGCGGTGACGCCAACGGCACGCGATGGCTCGTTGCGGTCACACCCGAGGGCAGCGTGTGCGCAGGGAACGACGCAAGCAGCGTGTTCCGATGGACCAACGTCGGCGGATTCGAGGCGCTCGGTCCGAGCTATTACCTGTCCACCCTAGGGATCAGCGATGATGGTGACACGGTGGTCGGGTACCGCCGGGACGAGAACTTGCAGCGGTGGGATGCGTATCGGTGGACCGCGGCCGGCGGCATGCAGAGTTTGGGTGCCTGGGCAAGCGATCGACTCGGTGAGTTCGGCTACTACGCGTCGGGCGTGACCGGCGACGGGGCGGTGGTTGTCGGGGCCGGTCATGGCCACCCCTCGACGAGCGTTCTGAATTCGGTGGCATTTCGCTGGACCGAGTCAACTGGCATGGTGGCACTCGGGCCGCTGAATGACCCCGACTTGGTGCTCCTCGGTTCGTGGGCCGCTGCGGTAACCCCTGACGGCTCGACCATCGTCGGAGACTGCTCGGGCATCGTGGATGGGGTCTTCCGCGAGCGCAATGCCGTGCGATGGGACGCGGCGGGTGTTGCGAGCGCCCTTGCTTCGCAGGTCACGTGGATGGAGTCATTCGCCACGGCAGTCAGCGCCGATGGATCATTCATCGCGGGTACCGCGACCTTGCCTGACACTGGCTATCGCGCCATCCGATGGGATTCCGAGGGCGAAGCTCTTGACCTCGGCGTGCCCGCAGGAGCCCAAACGACCTATTCACGCGGCATCAACGGGGACGGCTCGGTGGTGGTTGGAGAATGCCTCATGACCAACGGCTCCTTCTCCGCCTTCGTGTGGACCGAATCTACGGGGATCATGTTCCTGACCGACTTTCTGCTTGCCGAAGGCATCAGCTCGGTGGGCTGGGACGCCTTCACCAGCGCCAACGCCATCTCACGCAACGGCCGCGTTATCGTCGGCCTTGGGCAGTACCAGGGCTGCCAAACCTCCTTCGTCGTCGATCTCGGTGCCGCGTGCCCCGCAGACTTCGACGGAAGCGGCGCTGTGACGGGGGTCGACCTTGGCACGCTGCTAGCCCAGTGGGGCACGCAGGGCACTTCGGACCTAGATGGCTCCGGTGAAGTGGACGGCTACGACCTCAGCCGGCTCCTGAGCGCTTGGGGTCCCTGCTCGGGAGGTTGACCGCGTGGGGCATTCAGTTCGCCGCGGTGCCCGTCGCCATCAGCCGCCCGCGTGCCTTCGTGATGGTCCCGCGGAGCGCGACGACGATGACCGCGGGCTCTGGAACGACTTTCTCGGGAAGGTGGCGCTTCCTGCTCGTCGGACGCTTCATCAGAGACTCCTCTCGGCCACTTGGGCCGCGAAGGTCTCTCATAAGGGGCGGACCTGTTCAGTGCACCGATGTCAGGCATGGGTGGCGTCAAAGGTTGGAGCCACTTTTTGATTCCGGGACGCGTGTGAGACCAGTACTCTCTGGGCTCGGGGTGAGACGTGTCGCGCTCATCCGGGGTTGAGTTACTTGGGGTAGCACTGACATGCGAACTGGCGCACCGGTTGGGGTGGCACTGGCTTTGGTAGCGAGTTCTATGGCTTCGGCCGCAGTCACAGGGCTGCAGGTGGAGTATGACGGACTGGTGTCGGGACGCCATGTCTGGAGCGTGTACGCCGTGAGCAACAACGTCAACCACGTTCTGCTCAATGCAGTTGGACACCGGGTGGTGGCGGGCAGCATGGCTGGCACACAGCACAATGACCTGCTCGGCGCTCCCGGGACCTGGGCGCCGAACATGACGGTTCTGCCAAGCCACCTTGCCAACGACTCCTTTGTGACCATTTCCGGCGTGGCCGGTGCCCTCGCCAACACGAACTTGGATCCGACCTTCGGCACGGGGCTCGGATCGGCGATTCCCATTGACGGCGGGTGGTATGTCGCCAGTCCGAGCGACGTTGTCCTGTTCACGGGTGGGCGCGTAAAGATCATCCAGGTGGCATCGAACTTTGGCGAAGCCTTCTCGTACACGGGCAACCTATCGATTGGCTACAAGGCAGACTTGTTCTCGGTCACGCCGCTGTTTGCGATGAACCTTACCTACCAGATCACTGCATCCTTCGATTCCGATGGCGACGGGGCGCTTGACCCCGTCGACTGTGCGCCGCTCAATGCGGCCATCTTCCCGGGTGCGCCTGAGTTGTGCTCGACGGCGGGCACGGACAACGACTGCGACGGCAACTCGGCAGAGGTGGACGCGTACGCGTCGGACCGGGTGCTGTACTTCAGGGACTCGGACAACGACACGTTCACGCTGTCGGCTGGGGCGCTGTTCTGCCCGGGCACGACCAATACTGGGTTCCGCAGCCAGGTGTCGTCGCCGCTTGACTGCAATGACAGCGCAGCGACGGTGTACCCGGGTGCGCCTGAGCTGTGCTCGAC
>JBIKNS010000019.1:0-22253 GCA_044358545.1 Phycisphaerales bacterium
GAGCGCTGCGCACTGCTCGGCGACGGGGGCGATGAGGCCCGCCGCGTGCCCCTGCACCACGACCCAGTGGCCGAGCGCCTGCCGTCCGCCGGGGCTGAGGTGCGCGAGCGCATCGGCGACGTAGGCAGACCTCTCCTGGATGGAGAGCTGCGGCATCGCGGCTGCCCTCAGCGCGCGCCGCACTGCATCCCGCTCGCATGCGAGCGCGCGGCGCGGATCTCCCGCATCGAGCTTGACGGTCTTCCACGCGGCAGTGTGCGCCATCATCAGGCGGACCGAATCGAACGCGATCCCTTGCGCGCGCTGCGGCATGCTCGCGCTGAGGGCGATCCAGCTCGAGTCAACGATGTCGGCGGCAGGCGTACGTGCGACGCGCGCGGCATGCACCGCCGCGACGTTCCGGTAGAGCATCGCGGCACGTCGCCCGGAGAGCGTCAGCCGGAGCTCGGCGGCATGCTGCACCACCTGCCGCACCGCCTCGGCGATGGCGTTGCCTGCGTACTCGAGCACAAGGTCCATCTCATGGCGCGTTGCCGCGATCGCGTCAGCGACGGCGCGGCACGCGGCAGCATCGGGTGCCGCGTCGGCGCTCGTGATGATCGCCTGCTGGTCGCGGTCGGACAGGCTGGCCCACGTGGGCACCTCGAGCACAAATCCGAAGCGGTCGGCGAGCGCCGGATCGAGAGGCTCGCTGCCGAGGTACGACGTCTCGCCCCCCGACGTGTCGTCGAGCGCCGGCGGGTTCATCGCGGCCCACCGGTAGCGCAGCTTCGGCAGCGGCATGCCCTGCACCACGCGCTCGTGGATGATCGGGAAGAGCCGGTTCAGCATGTCGGGCCGTGCCCGCGAGAGCTCGTCGACGAAGACCGCCTCCGCATCCCACACCGATGCGGGCGTCTGCACGAACCGCAGCGTGCCGTCGTCGCCTGGCAGCGGATAGCCGATGAGGTCGTCGTAGTTGACGAGGCTCGCGTTGTAGTGGCGCCACTGCAGGCCAAGCGCCTGCGCGAGGCGCGACAGCAGCATGCTCTTTGCGGTGCCGTGCGGCCCGATCAGCAGCAGCGGCGTCTCGATCGCCAGCGCCGCAAGCACCACCGGCTCGACGGCATCGAATCCGATGATGCCGAGCTGGCGCAGGACGCCGGTCGGTGGCGTGGGCGGGGGATCTTGGGTGCGCCGGTTCCTGAATCGGGAGACGGTGACGTCGCGCGTGGCCATGCGAGGGCTCCACGCATGCCGACCGAGGTCCCGTCAAGGCGTGCGGCGAACGTCGCCGCAACCATGCTGCGCGGGACCGTCGGAGCGCACAGCGTCCGGGGACCCGCGGGCTTGTGCGAGATGTGCCTCAAATCGCCGGAAACACGGCGGTTTTGCGCATCGCGCCACATGCCCCTTTCGGGGTGTCCTCCGCACCGCGGCGCACTGTTCGTGGCTCGGTTGCGATCCGGCTTTCAGAGGACAGCCGGAGATCGGTATGCAGGCTGCATTGTAGAGCGACCCCGCGAGCAGTCAAGCCACTCGCGGGGTCGCGCACGACATTGCGTGAACTCGGCTCAGGAACTCGCGGCAGGCTCGGTGTTCGCGGGCGCGGCCGGCTCCTCGTGCGTCGCCGAGAAGGACAGGTGATCCTTGCCCTCCTCGCGCGTCGCCATGATTCGCGCGCCGGGCCTGAACTCGCCGCTGAGCAGGTTCTCCGCCAGCGGATCCTCGACGAACTGCCCCAGCGCGCGGCGCAGCGGACGCGCGCCGAAGTCGGGGTTGTAGCCCTTGTCGATGAGGAAGTCCTTCGCGGCCTGGTCGAGCTCGAGGTGCATCTGGCGCTCGGTGAGGCGCTGGCGCACCTTGCCCAGCTCGATCTCGATGATCTGGTTCAGGTCGTCCTTCACGAGCGGGCGGAAGACGATGATGTCGTCGAGGCGGTTGATGAACTCGGGGCGGAAGAACTTCTCCGTCTCCGACATCAGCGCCTTGCGCATCTTGTCGTAGTCCTGCACCTCCGCGCGGCGGGTGAATCCGAACGCCGCGCCGCCCTTGATGATGTCGGCGCCGAGGTTGCTCGTCATGATGAGGATGACGTTCTTGAAGTCGACGTGGCGCCCGAAGCTGTCGGTGAGGCGTCCCTCCTCCATGATCTGCAGGAGCATGTTGTAGACGTCAGGGTGCGCCTTCTCGACCTCGTCGAGCAGCACCACCGAGTACGGCCGGCGGCGGATCCGCTCGGTGAGCTGGCCGCCCTCCTCGTAGCCGACGTAGCCGGGAGGCGCGCCGACGAGCCGCGACACGGAGTGCTTCTCCATGTACTCGCTCATGTCGAGGTAGATCATCGCCTCCGCATCGCCGAACATGAACTCGGCGATCGCCTTGGCCAGCAGCGTCTTGCCGACGCCTGAGGGACCGACGAAGAGGAACGATCCCATCGGGCGGCGGGGGTCCTTCAGGCCTGCGCGCGCCTTGCGGATCGCGCGGGACACGGACTTGACCGCCTCGTCCTGGCTGACGACCTTCTTGTGCAGCTCCTTCTCGAGCTGCAGCAGGCGCTCCGACTCCTCCTTCTGGAGGCGGGTCAGCGGCACGCCCGTCATCTTGGAGACGACCTCGCGGATCATCTCCTCGTCGACGACCGCGTGCGTCTCGTTCATGCGGTCGCGCCACTGCTGCTGGATCCGCTCCTTCTCCTTGCGGAGCTTCTCGGCCTGGTCGCGCAGGTCGGCGGCGCGCTCGTAGTCGGCGGCCTTCACGGACTCGTCCTTCTCGATCGCGAGGCGCTCGATGCGCTCCTCGATCTCGGTCAGGTCCGGCGGCTTGGTCATGCTCTTGAGGCGCAGGCGCGCACCGGCCTCGTCGATCACGTCGATCGACTTGTCCGGCTGCACGCGGCCCGGGATGTAGCGGCCCGACATCTCCACCGCGCAGCGCAGCGCATCATCCGCGTACTTGACCTTGTGGTGGCTCTCGTAGCGCTCGCGCAGCCCCTTGAGGATCTCGAGGGTCTGCTCGGCCGACGGCGGCTCCACGGTGATCGACTGGAAGCGGCGCTCGAGCGCAGCGTCCTTCTCGATGTACTTGCGGTACTCGTCGAAGGTCGTCGCGCCGACGCACTGGATCTCGCCGCGCGCGAGCGCGGGCTTGAGCACGTTGGACGCGTCGATCGCGCCCTCGGCGCCGCCGGCGCCCACGAGCGTGTGCAGCTCGTCGATGAAGAGGATCACGTTCTTGGCCCGGCGCACCTCGTTCATCACGGCCTTGATGCGCTCCTCGAACTGGCCGCGGTACTTGGTGCCTGCGACCATCGCCGCGAGGTCAAGCACCACCAGCCGCTTGTCATGCAGGATGTCGGGCACGTCCTGGCTCACGATCGCCTGCGCGAGGCCCTCGGCGATCGCGGTCTTGCCGACGCCTGCCTCGCCGAGCAGCACGGGGTTGTTCTTGGTGCGGCGGCAGAGCACCTGCACGAGGCGCTCGATCTCGCCGTGGCGGCCGATCACCGGATCGAGCTCGCCGTTGCGCGCGAGCTCCGTAAGGTCGCGACCGAACGAATCGAGTGCCGGGGTCTTGCTCTTGCCGCGGCGCTGCGGGCCGGGCTCGCCACCGCTGGCGGGCTCGGAGGGCGACTCCGACTGGGGCTGCGCGCTGCTCTCCTCCTGCTCGCCGCCTGCGCCGAGCAGGTTCAGGACCTCCTCGCGCACTTCCTCGAGCTTGAGGCCGAGGTTCAGCAGCACCTGAGCCGCGACGCCGTCCTGCTCGCGCAGGAGACCCAGCAGCAGGTGCTCGGTGCCGACATAGTTGTGGTTGAGGTTGCGCGCTTCCTCGATCGCGTACTCGATGACCTTCTTTGCGCGCGGGGTCTGGGGAAGCTTGCCCATCGTGACCATCTCGGGACCGCTCTTGACGAGCTTCTCGACCTCGAGGCGCACCTTGCGCAGGTCGATGCCCAAGTTCTTGAGCACGTTGGCGCCGACGCCACTGCCTTCCTTCACGAGACCGAGCAGGATGTGCTCCGTGCCGATGTACTCGTGGTTGAACCGCTGCGCTTCCTGGTTGGCCAGGGCCATCACCTTGCGGGCACGATCTGTCAGACGCTCGAACATGGGAACCTCCTTAGGGGACCTGTGGCGCACATCCCTCGCGCCGGACACTGGACTGGGTGATGGTTGCAATCCCCATGCCAGTCACCAGCCTTCCACGCGAATGCGTGGCAGATGGGTGCGGGGCAGGGTAGGGAAGGTCCATCGGTGTAACTGTCGGATATCTGGGATCGGACTTCAAGGAAACCGGCGCGGTTCCCTCATCTTGTTGGCATGCGGCGTCCATGGGAATAGGGCCGTCAGTGGCGCCGAGGGCCATGCAAACGCGTAAATCTTTGGCAATCCTAGGCCTGCACCCGACCGTCCAACAGTTGCACGATCCTGTCGGCGCGGGCGGCCACTTCCCTGTCGTGGGTGACCATGACGATCGTGAGCCCCGCCCGGTGGCGCTCGGCCAGCAGGTCGAGGATCGCGCCGCCGGTTACGGCATCGAGGTTTCCGGTGGGCTCGTCGGCGAGCAGCACACTCGGGCCACGCACCAGTGCACGCGCGATTGCCGCCCGTTGGCGCTCTCCGCCGGAGAGCTGCGCAGGCCGGTGGTGAAGCCTGTGCGCGAGGCCGAAGGACTCAAGCAGCGCGCGCGCCGACGACGGGTCGGGCCGCCCCCACCTTCCAACCATCTCCGGCAGCAGCACGTTGTCGAGCGTGTCCAACTCGGGTAGCAGGTGATAGAACTGGAACACGAATCCGACCTCGCGATTGCGGTAGCGATCGATGCGCCGGCCCGGTGCGATCGAGATCGACTCTCCCTGCCAGAGGATCTCGCCGCGTCCGGTGTCGGGCCTGTCGAGCCCACCAAGTAGATGCAGCAGCGTGCTCTTGCCTGATCCGCTTGAGCCAAGGATCGCAACCCACTCGCCTGCGTGCACGGTGAGGTCCGCGCCGCGCAGCACCTCGACCGGCACCGCGCCGAAGCGGTAGGTCTTGTGCACATCGCGTGCCTCGAGGATGCGCGGGCGGTCAGCCATAGCGCAGCGCCTCCACAGGGTCAGTGTCGGCAGCCCGCGCTGCCGGAATGGCGGCTCCGATCACGCTGAAGACCACTGCGCCGATCACGGTCAGCCCAGCTGTCCACCAGTCGACCTGATCGGGGATGTGACTGAAGTAGTAGACGGAGGGGTCCCAGATGAGCGTGCCGCGGTGAAACAGGAGTCCGGTGCCGGCCACCATGAACACCAGAGTGGCAAGCGTCCAGAGGAGCAGGGGAAGGAGGCGCGCGCGCATTGCCTGCCAGATCACGCCGCACAGCGCGCCCACCGCAAGCGCATAGGTGCCGATCCACACCGCCGCTGGCGCATCGGAGCCGATGGCGGCGTGGATGTCGTTGATTCGCGTGACGATGAGCCACGCAAGGGCCACGCCGAGCACGCTCCCGAAGATGCCGATCACCAGTCCGTAGCGAAGGAAGATCCACAGGATCCCGGCGCGCGACGCGCCAACGCTGCGGAGGATGCCGATGTCGCGCGTCTTCTCGATGACGATCGCCCAGAAGATCGAGAGGATCAGGCCTGCGCACACGACGTAGATCAGCGAGAAGAGGATGCGCATCATCTCGCGCTCCTTCTGCACCGGCGCGATGAGGTCTCGCAGCTGCTGCTCCCATGTGAGCACCGTGACCATCTGCGGCATCTTGGTGGTCAGCGAGCGGTTGGCATCCACCTCGAGCGAGAACTCGCGGTAGGTGCGCTCGATGGCATCGCGCAGCGCCGCAGGGTCGACGCCGGGCCTGGCTCGCGCGAGGACCTTCGTGATGCGAGCGGGCGTCTCGCCGATCACGGGGAGCTGGCCATCCGGTCCCGGATCCGCGGTGATGTCGTAGAGCGGCGCGCGGTCCATGCGCAGCATGCGCTGCACCACGGCGAGCGGCGCAAAGATGCGGTTCTTGTCGACCTCGTAGACGCCCGACTGCGACTCGTTCACGATCGGGAATGCCTCCTCGCGCGGCTCCGCGATCTTGCCGCGCGAGCTCACCGGCACCAGGGTGAGCGTGACGTCACGGCCCGGCATCGACCAGCCGTACCGCGGTCGGTAGGAGCCGTCCTTCTGCCGCTCGTTGGCGACAGACACGTGCATGCCGATGACCACGCCCGGCCGGCCCGTCGCCGACTCGGCCAGCGTCCGCCCATCCTCGAGCCACGCGGGATTCACGTCGAGGCGCGGGTCGTCCCGCTGCATCGCCGCGCGTGCCGCGTCATCGTCAGGCCGGCGCCAGTAGAGGTTCTTGCCGAACTCGGTCACCTCCGCGAAGCTCAGCGGCTCGATCGCCCACACCTGCGTCGTGACGATCTCCTTCTCGGGTCCGCGTGGATACGGCATGCGCAGCAGGCCGAAGGTGTCGATGACGGGCGTCGCCCGGTGGCACTCAGGCAAGGCATTGATGCGCGCGATGAGCTCCTCGTAGTGCGGGATGCCTCCGATACCGGACGAGACGACGACATCGCCCACCACAGAGCGGCCCGCACCCCTCAGCAGGTCCAGGAATCCGGTCATCACGCTCACGACGGTGACCACCATCGCCACGCAGAGCGCCACTGCACCGATCGCGATGAGCGGGATCAGGCGGCTTGTGAGGTAGCGGTTGGACAGGAGCCTGGCGTACATCGCGGGAGCGGGAGGCTATGCGAACTGCGCGGCGGGCGGTCCGCCGATCGGGACAGGTACCACCGTGCCCACGAGACGCGCCGCCGCAGGATTCCCCATGCCGATCTTTGGGGCGACCATCGTGACAGTGATGTCGGCTTCCACGCAGATTCCGCCGAGCGCTTCGCCGCTGTCGCAGTCCATGCCGCTCGGGATGTCCACGGCAACGACTCTTGCGCCGCGACGGCGCATCGAGTTGATCCAGTTCACGCGTACCGCATCGAGCCCTGCGAGAGGCCGGTCGAGGCCAGTGCCCAAGAGAGCGTCGATGATCACGATTCGGCAGGTGGTGGCGGCATGCTCGATCTCCGGAGTGGCGACCGCGAAGGGCCGCACCAGCCCGAGCCGTGTGGCGATCCGGTGCTGGAGCGCAGCGTCCGTGTCAGTCCTCGGCGCGGAGGTCTCAAGGGCGATCGCCCCGAAACCCCGGCTGTGAAGGTGTCGAATGGCTGCATAGCCATCGCCGCCGTTGTGCCCCGGTCCGCACACGGCCACGAAGAGCAGCCGCGCACCTGCGCCGGCCGGCCACGCGCGCGCGGATTCGGCAGCGATCCCCGCTGCGGCAGTCTCCATCAGCAGGATGCCCGGGATGCCGAGTTCGCGCACGCACCACGTGTCGTACGCGCGTGCCTGCAACCGGCTGAACAGAGTCGCTCCCTCGGCCACCAGGCCAATACTAGGTGCGCAGCCGGCGCTACCCTCGCGGAGATGCAGGCAGTCATTGTGGCGACATGGATCGGCGCTGCGCTGTCGATCGTCGTGATTGCCTACTGGTCCGTCTTCGCATGGCGCGCCGCGCGTGATGCGCGCGGGCGCCCAAGCCTGTGCGAGGGACTTGCGTTGGCGGCCCCAGCCTCGGGCTGGGAGGCGGTGCGGGTGGTGATCCCGTCGCACAACGAGGAGCGGCACGCGCCCACGCTGCTCCGCTCCCTGCTGGCGCAGGACTACCCGGGACCGCTCGAGATCGTGTTCGTCCTCGATCGCTGCACGGACGCGACGAGGGTTGCGCTCGAGTCGGTGATGTCGAGCCATTCCCGCAGGCACGGCGTGTCCGTCCGCATCGTCGACAACGTGACCTGCCCCGACGACTGGGCTGGAAAGTGCAATGCGGCGCGTGTCGGAGCCGAGCTTGACGGTGGTGGCGGTGCCGCATGGCTGCTCTTCACGGACGCCGACACGCGATTTGACCCGGCGCTTGTCCGCTCGAGCGTTGCGCTTGCCGCGCACCGCGGCCTCTCGCTGCTGTCGGCGATGCCGCAGCTCACGTCCGGACGCACCTTCGAGCGAGTGGCGCAGCCGGTCGCAGCGCTGCAGCTCATGAAGCTCTACCCGCCCGAGCGCGTCAACCGGGCGCATGACCCGCGTCCCTTCGCGAACGGGCAGTTCATGCTCTTCTTGCGCGAGACCTACGACGCGATCGGCGGCCACGCTTCCGTGAGGGATGACCTGCTCGAGGACATCGCCTTCGCGCGCCGTGTACACGAGGCCAAGCGCCGCTTCGGCCTCTTCATGTCAGATGGCATGCTGATCACGCACATGTACGAGTCCGCGGAGCAGTTCCGGGAGGGATGGGCCCGCATCTTCATCGAGGCGTGCCACCGCAATCCCACGCGCCTGCGCCGCTACGCGGCGCTCAGTGCGCTGATCGGCATCGGAGGGCCTCTGGCCTGCTGGCTCACGATTTCCGTAGGCGCCATGGGCGGCGTCATGGGCGATGTGCCGCTGATGGTCGGAGGCGCGATGTGCGGCGCGGCGGGGATCGCCATGCAGCACATCGTGCTGCGCAGGATCTACAGGCTCATGCGGACGCCGCGGCGTGGCGTGTGGCTTCACTGGCTGGGCAGTGCGTCACTCGCCGGGATCCTCTGGCGGGCGGCATCGCTCCTCCTGTCGCGACAGCCCGTGCGGTGGGGCGGCCGAACGTACGTGCTCGCACCGAGGTATTCACGGCGAAAGAAGAGGACTTCACATGCGGATCCTGCTCACCAACGACGACGGCATTGACGCACCCGGGATCTCCGCGCTGCGCGCTGGGCTCGAGGGCATGGGCGAGATCATGGTGGTGGCGCCAGCATCGGTGCAGAGCGCCAAGAGCCACGGCATCACCTTCCACCATCCGCTCCTGGTGCGCGAGGCGCGGCTCTCCTGCGGCGCCTTGGGCCTCGCGGTGGAGGGAACTCCGGCCGACTGCGTGAAGCTCGCGCTGCGGGCGCTCTGGCCTGACCGCTACGGTGCGGGCACGCGCCCGGACCTCGTCATCAGCGGCATGAACTGCGGCGCGAACGTCGGAATCAACGTGATCTACTCCGGGACCGTCGCGGCGGCGATCGAGGCCGCATTTCTCGGCGTACCCGCGATCGCAGTGAGCCTGCACATCGGCGACCCGCGGCGAATCGCGTGGGCACGTGCAGCCGAACTCGCGCGCGGCGTGATCGATCGCGTCGCGCAGCATCCGCTCGATGCGCACCGCGTGATGAACGTGAACATCCCCCGCACGGAAAGCGCCGATGCGCCGCATCCGCAGGTCAAGGTGGTCCCGATGAACACGGCGGCGGGCCGCGACGGGTACGAGCGGCGCCTTGCGCCGGACGGTCGCACGTACTACTGGCCTTGCGGCAGCGGGATGGAGTTTGTCCACACGGCCGAGGGGAGCGATGTCGAGGCGCTCAACCTGCGCCACGCGACGGTGACGCCGCTCTTCCACGACCTGACCGACCCGAGCACGATCGATGCGTGGCGCGCGCGGCTGGAGCGGTAGTGCGGCATCGCGCTGGCGATCGCCTGTGGGCGCATGCGCTGGCGATGGCGGCGCGCGCACGTCCGTCGGTTGCCCCGCGGCTCAGTCGAGGATGACGCGCACCCGGAAGCGCGCCACCTTGCCCTCAGGCAACCGCGCGAGCTGAGATCCCTTGGCGCGCCAACGGTAGAGCGCGTCGATGACGGGCTGGTCGATGTCATCGGGATAGCCGCTCGACTGCACGATCTTCACGCTGACTGGCTTGCCCTGGTTGTCGAAGAAGAGGTCGGCCACCGGATGCAGCGGCCGCGTCGTGAGGCGCGTGAGGATCGGAAGCTCGGGGCGACGCGTGAGGATCTCGACGCCCTTGTGAGCGATCGGTGCGCCCGTGCGCCACTTCTCGGGTGGCACGTTCACGATGCTGGTCGCGTCCGACTCGCGGTCGCTGCGCTGCCCGCTGTCTGGCCGGCCTGGTCCCTGACCGGGACCGATCACGCCCGAGGGCGATGGTGTCGTGGCGCCGCCGGCACCTGGCGGCGCCTGCTGGGCCGGCGGCACTTGAGCCTGGGCAGGATCAGTCGGCTGCTGAGGTGGCGCGGGCTGCTGCGCGGGCTGAGCGGGGGTGGGCGGCTGAGGCGATTCGGGCGAGGGAGGCGGCACGGGCTCGCTCGGTGAGCTCGGCGTCGCAGTCTGCGGTGGCTGGTCGGGCGGCGTGTCGCGTGGGATCGGCTCGGGAGTGCGCGCGGGATCCTCGGGGGCGGTAGGTGCGGGCTGTGGCGTGGGGTCGGCGGTGACAGGCCGCTCGAGCGGTTTGGGTGCGGTGCCGGTCGGATCCGGCTCTGCCGGCGGAAGATCCGATCCCGAAGGAACCTGGGCAGGAGGAGGCTCTGGTGTCGGTCGCGTGGTGCCCGGCGCCTCCGAGGGTTCCGGCGGCGTGATCGGCGTCGCGGGTCGCACAGCCTCGATCGGCGGGGCGGACGGCTGAGCCGCCGGTGCGTCGGGCGCAGGCGGCTGCGTTGCGGACGGCTGCGCCGGCGGGGCCTCGGGCGGCACGGTCTGCGGCTCGCGCGCCAGTTCAGGTGGCGGCTGCACCGGTGCGGCCATCGGCTGCGGCTGCTCGGGCGGGCCCGGCGGTGCATCCGGACCAGACTGCGGCGGTCCGGGCACGCGCGCGCCGCCCCCAGAGTCGTTGATGCGGAATCCGCCTTGGTCAACCTCGCCGAGGCGCGCCATGTGCTCCTGGTACTCGTCGGCGCCGATCCATGCCATCGACGTTTCGGAACCGTCCTCGAGTCCGGGGATGACTTCCGGGATCTCGTTAGGGTCTGGCGGGTTCTCGCGGTGCTCCTGCAGCGCCTGCGCGAGACGCTCCTTGCGGCGCCGCTCTGCCTCGTCGCGCGCGTCGGAATGCGTGAAGAGCGCAGTCGGGTCGCCGATCCCGAAGGATCGCGCGATCACGGGAACGCCGACGAAGAGATGCAGCCCGACTGCGATCGCGAATCCCACCACAAGCGGGCGGTTGTCGTTGGCGCGGGCCTCGAGCACGCCGCGATCCTATGTGGCTGGCGCGCGCCCACGCACACGCTGCGGCGCGATTGCGACTGTCCCGCCGTCCCTGCAGGACCAGATCAGGGCGCTGGGGTCGATGAAGGCGGCTGCGGCGAGGGAGATGCCGCGGGGGATACCGGAGATGCGGTCGGTATCGCCGCTGGCGCGGATCCGCGGCGCGGCGTGGCCTCGTCGCGGTCGATGCGCCTGCCCACGAGGTTCACCGTGAGTCCGGACCTTCGCAGCCGCTCCCACACGTCCTGCAGGATCGGTGCGCGGTCAACGGTGCCCTCGCCGTCGGCGACGGCCACGTAGACCACGGTGCGATCATCTTCCTTGCGGCTTGCGGCGATACGCTCGGGTAGCCCATCGAGGTCCACCGGCTCGCGGTCGTAGAAGAGCTTGCCGTCGAGGTCGATCGAGATCGTGGCTGCAGGCGCGGGCTTCGCGTCCTGCGCGCTCGCGAAGTTCCGCAGCTCCATCGGCACCACGCTCACGCGCACCGCCAGCGCCTGCGAGTAGATGAAGAACGACAGCAGGAACATCATCACGTCGATGAGCGGGATCACCTCGATCCGGGGCTCATGGGGCGCGCGCCTCAGGCGAAGGGTCGGCATCGCGGTGGCCAGCTCAGAGCCCGAGCCGGACCGCAGCGAGCGCAGTCGACACGTCGTCGTTGAAGTGGAAGACCTTGTCGAGGCCTGTGGCGAGCATGACGCTCCACACCTCGTCGCTCACCGAGCAGATGCGCATCGAACGGTGCGAGGACACGACATGCCGGCGCAGGCGCAGCAGCTGCGCGATGTTCGAGGAGTTGAGGTAGCTCACGCGCGACATGTCGAGCACGATGTGCGGCGCCTTGGCCGGGTCGCGCTCGATGCGGCGCCTCAGTTCCGTCAGGTCCTCGCCGAGCGCGGGCTCGTCCTGGAGCTCGCCCACGACAACGTCATCGGCCCAATCGTTGAGCGACATGGCGCGAGGATAGTGCGACGGCCAGCGCGCGTCGGCTTAGCCGCCGCCCTGGCTGGCGCCGCCGGTCTCCGGAGCTTCGCCGCCGCCAGGTGCAGGGCCGCCCGCATCATCGGCCGCATCCGCAGGCGCGTCGGTGGGGGAATCGTCGACGCCCCCCTCGAACCGGGCCGCAGCCATCAGCGCATCGGCGTCCTGCAGCTTGACCACGCGCACACCCTTGGTGTTGCGGCCGATCAGCCGCACGTCAGACGCGCGGATGCGCACCACCATGCCTCCGCGCGATATGAAGAGCAGCTGGTCGGACTCGTGCACGCAGTGCACCGCCACCACGGACCCGTTTCGGCCGCCCGTCTGGATGTCGATGCGTCCCTTGCCGCCGCGCGACTGCACGCGCGTCGTTCCGTCCTCCTGGTGCACGAGGTACTCGGTCATCGGCGTCCGCTTGCCGAAGCCGCTTTCGGTGCAGGTGAAGAGGCATGCGGTGTCGTCGCAGCGCACGAGGCCCACCACGCGGTCATCGTCGGCGAGATCGATGCCGATGACGCCGGCCGCGTCGCGCCCCATCACGCGGGCGTCGTTCTCGTCGAAGCGGATCGACATGCCGTTGGATGTCGCCAGGAGCACGTGGTCCTTTCCGGACACGTGGAGCACGTTGACGAGGCTGTCTCCCTCGTTCAGGCGCAGTGCGATGATGCCCGTGCGGTTCACGTTGCCGTAGTCGCGAAGTGCGGTGCGCTTGACGCGGCCCTGGCTGGTCGCGAAGAGCAGGAAATCCTCGGCCTTCTCGAAGTCGGCCACGGGCAGGTAGGCGCACACCGTCTCGCCCGCCTTGAGCTCCATGATGTTCTGCACGGACCGGCCCTTGGCCGTGCGCGACATCTCGGGGATCTGCCACACCTTGATCACGTACACGCGTCCCGTGTTCGTGAAGCACAGCAGGTCGTGGTGCGTGCTCGTCACGAGCACGCGCTCGATGTAGTCGCCGTCCTTCGCGTCGGAGCCGCGGACGCCCACGCCGCCGCGGCCCTGCGTGCGGAAGGTGTCGACAGGCACGCGCTTGATGAAGCCCTGGTTGCTGACGACCACGGCCACGTCGTGCTCCTGGATGAGCTCGGCCATGTCGTAGTCGCCGGCCTCGCCCTCGGCGATCTCGGTGCGGCGAGCGTCGCCGAGGCTCTCGGCGAGCTCGAGCACGTCCTCTCGGATGATGTCGAGCACCAGGCGGTCGTCGGCCAAGATGCGCTCATGGCCCTCGATCTCGTCGAGGAGCTTCGAGAACTCCGCCGCAAGCCTCTCGATCTCGAGGCCCACGAGCTGCATCAGGCGCAGCGCGCCGATCGCCTCGGCCTGCACGCGCGTGAGGCGTACGCCGTCGCCGGCGCGGCTTGCGGCGGCGATGCGCTCGGGCACCAGTGCCGCCCGCGGGTGGTCGGGCGCGATGCGGAACGCGCGCTCCATGAGCCGCTCGATCGCCTCCTCGCGGGTGGACGACGAGCGGATGATGCGGATGACCTCGTCGATGTCGCACACCGCATACATCAGGCCCTCGAGCTTGTGCGCCTGCTGGCGCGCCTGCCGCAGCAGGAACTCGGTGCGCCGGCGGATCACCTCGCGGCGGTGCGCGATGTAGCAGTCGATCATCGACCGCAGCGGCAGCGTGCGCGGCTGGCCGTTGACGAGCGCGATGTTGATGACGCTGAAGGTGGTCTGGAGCGGCGTGTACTCGTAGAGCTGGCGCTCGACGACCGACGGGTCCGCGCCCTTGCGCAGCACGACCATGATGCGCGTCTGCGCATCGCGGCCGGAGTGGTTGCGCACGTCGGCGATGTCCGGGATGCGCTCGTCCTTCTTGGCCTCGACGATCTTCTCGATCAGCTGGCTCTGCACGACCTGGTAGGGGATCTGCTCGATCACCAGGATGTCGCGGCCGTCCTTCTCGATGTGCGAGACCTTGCCGCGCACCGTAAGTCGCCCGCGGCCGGTGGCGTAGGCCTCGACGATGCCGCGCCGCCCGATGATCGAGCCGCCCGTCGGGAAATCCGGCCCGGGCACGATGCGCAGCAGCTCCTCGAGCGTGAGCGCAGGGTTGTCGATCACTGCTGCGATCGCGTTGGCGATCTCGCGGAGGTTGTGCGGCGGCATCGAACTCGCCATGCCGACGGCGATGCCCGAGCTTCCGTTGACGAGCAGGTTCGGGAAGCGTGCCGGCAGCACGACCGGCTCCTGGAGGCGGTCGTCGTAGTTGGGCTTGAAGTCGACGGTCTCCTTGTCGAGATCCTCGAGCATCGCCACGGCGGCCGAGGTCATGCGCGCCTCGGTGTATCGCATGGCGGCCGGAGGGTCGCCCTCGATGGAGCCGAAGTTGCCCTGCTTGTCCACGAGCAGGCAACGCGTCTTCCACGACTGCCCCAGGTTCACGAGCGTGGGATAGATGACGCTCTCGCCGTGCGGGTGGTAGTTGCCGCTCGTGTCGCCGCAGATCTTGGCGCACTTGATGTGCTTGCGCCCAGGCGACAGGTTGAGGTCGTTCATCGCGACGAGGATGCGCCGCTGGCTGGGCTTGAGCCCGTCGCGGACATCGGGCAGCGCCCGGTCCATGATCGTGCTCATCGCGTACACGAGGTAGGAGTCGTGCAGCTCGCGGTCGATCGCCTGGTCGAGGATGCGGTCGGCCGGGGTCTCCGGCGCTGGCTCAGCGGGCGGGGGGGTCTTCATGCGCGTGGGCGGCCGCGTTGCGACCGATCGCGAATCATACTAATGAACGCGCGCGTGCGCACGCGCGCGAGGCCATTCGGAGCAGGCACAGGTGCTCCACGTTGCCCCCTGCGCCGGTCTTGCCGCCCGTGAGCGGGCTCCGTGCGTCGCCGGCCACCTCCACCCCCAGCGACGGAAGTTCCGCCAGCAGCCGCCCAATGACGCGGTCTGCGGCCTCGGGCGGCAATGCGCCCTTGCGCATGCCCGCGCGCTCCTCGTCCCGCGCCTCGTAGTGCGGCTTGATGAGGGCGATGATGAGCCCGGCACCCGATTCGCCTCGCGCCCCAAGCCACCGTAACGCCGCCGGAACGGAGAGTCGGAGCGGAGTCCATGCCATGTCGATGACGACCAGATCGACGCCGCCTTGGGGCGGGTCAGCGTGCAGTGCGTTCGTCCGCTCGCGCACGCTGACGCGCGGATCGTTGCGCAGCGTCCACGCGAGCGCGCCGTAGCCGGTGTCGAGCGCGTGCACGTGCGCCGCGCCGCGCTGCAGGAGGCAGTCCGTGAACCCGCCCACGTTGCACCCGAAGTCGGCGCATGTCCATTCGGCTGGCGAGACCGCAAACGCATCTAGCGCATGCTCGAGCTTGGCGCCCGCACGCGACACGTAGCGCGGGTCGCGCTCGCTCACGGCGTGCAGCCTGCAGGCGCGTGTGCATCACCGCCGTCGCGCACGCCAATCACGGCGATCCCGGCGCGGTCCGCGGCGGCGAGCACTGCGGGCCTGTCGATGAGGATCACGCGACCCGCGCCGAGCGCGATGGCGCGCGCACGTGCCCGGGCCAGGCGCTCCATCGTGTGCACGCCGACAGTGGGCACATCGGCCCGCATGTCGTGCGCCGGTCCCGCGGTCTTGAGCATCGTCCATCCGCCCGCGCGGCAGAGCGCGCCTGCGCGCTCCACCATGGCGTCCGTGCCCTCGATCGCCTCGACCGCGAGGACGTCGCGGTCGCGCACCGCGATGCACTGACCGATGCCCAGTCGCGACGACTCGAGCAGCACTCGCCACCCGAACTCGATGTCGCGCGTGACCTCGGGCGACGGCGCGATGGATCCCATCACGCCAGCGCTGGCCATGTGATCTGCGATGTGGGTGGTCGAGTCGATGAGCCGCACTCCGCCAGTGAGGAGCTCGTCCGCGACCGCGGCGAGCAGCGCAGGGCTGCGCCGGTCGTGGCGTGCGCGCAGATAGTAGACGCGCGCCGCACGCCAGTCGGGGATCTGCCGCAGCATCCTGAAGGGCTGGTGGAAGCGTGCCTTCGCGACGCGGCCCACCATCACCGCATCGTGCGCGCCCATGCGCCGCAGGTGGCGGATCCAGCGGCCAAGCTGAAGCACGCCCGCCACGCGGAACTCGTCGCAGTGCGACGGCAATTCAGGGTCGTAGCAGCCGGAGAGGCCCACGCACGCGACGCGCATGCCACGCGCGCGGATGCCGTCGGCGACAAGCATCGGCAGGCGGCCTTCGCCCGCGATCAGTCCGACGGCGGCCACGCTGGCGGTGCCCACGCCAGTGGCGCCGGTGCCGACAGCGCTCGAGCGGGCGGCGCTCATGAGCGCCTCCACGGCGTGCGCGTTGCCGTGATGGGCATCATTGGTTGACGCCCCCGTACCCGTGCATCGGCAGCATGCGCTTGGGATCGTGCGGCACGGGATGCGCGCCTGCGTCGAGCAGGGCATCGAGCAGCGCCTCCGGCGTCTCGCGCACCACCATCAGCTCGCGCACCGCATCGCGCACGAAGTGGCTCGTGATGCCGTGCTCCACGAGCTCCACCAGCGGCGAGTAGTAGCCCGCCACATTGAGCACGCCGATGGGCTTGCTGTGGCGCCCGATGACGCGGCCCACGAGCGTCTCGAAGAACTCCTCATAGGTGCCAAGGCCACCGGGCAGCACCGCGAACGCATCGCCGCGCTCCTCGAGCTGCTGCTTGCGCTCGCGCATGCCGGGCACGACGACCATCTCGTCGCAGCCATCCCAGCCCTGCTCGAGCCGCATGAACTGCTCGGTGATGATGCCGGTGACCGATCCGCCTGCGGCCTTCGCCGAGCGCGCGATCGCGCCCATGAGGCCGATGCCTCCGCCGCCGTACACGAGCGCCGCACCACGCTCGGCCATTGCTGCGCCTAGACGTGTGGCGCATGCCATGAACAGGGGATCGCACCCGGGCGCACTTCCGCAGTAGACGGTCACGGATCGCACAGGACTGCGATCCGGGGCAGGTGGGGACATGCGTTCCTACGATAGCCGCCACGATGCTCGCCTTCGTGGCACTGCTCGCGGCGGTCGGGTTGCTGGTCGCCGCGTCTTGCACCGCGCTCCTGGTGCGAATTGGCCATCGCGTCGGTGCGCTCGATTCGCCGGGCGCGGCTGGCCACGCGAAGCGGCTCCGGAGAGTGCCCAACATTGGCGGCATTGCGATTGCGGTGGCCACGCTCCTTCCGCTCGTCGCCGGGCTTGCGGCGGCGTCGCTCGATCCGTCCGTCATGTCACGGGCCGTGCCCGCGCTCGCGCCCTACGCGGAGCGCGTGTCGAGCGAAACCGGCGTGTGGTGGGGGATTCTCGCGGGCGGCGCGGTCATGCACGTGCTGGGCCTGGTCGATGATCGCAGGCCGCTGTCGGCATGGCCAAAGTTCATCGCCCAGGTCGGCGTGGCGGCTGCCGTGACCGTGCCCTTCGGCATGCAGATGATCCCGATGCCTGGAGCCTGGGGCGCTGCAGGTTCCGTGCTGGGCATTGCACTCACCACGCTGTGGGTCGTGATGGTGGTCAACGCAATCAACTTCCTTGACAACATGGACGGGCTCGCGGGCGGCGTTGCGCTCGTCGGTGCGCTAGTCCTGTGCACCGCCGCGTTCCTTGTGTCGCAGTGGTTCGTGGCGGGTGCGCTCGCGCTGCTTGCAGGCGCGCTCGCCGGATTCCTGCTCTTCAACGCGCCATGGCGCGCAGGCTCAAGCGCGCGAATCTTCATGGGCGACGGGGGATCGCTCTTCACCGGATGGATGCTCGCGCTGCTCTCCGTGCGGCTGACGTGCGCGGATCCCACCGATCCCGCGTACGCGCTCGGCGGCGCGTGGTACGGGTGGCTGCTGCCCGCACTTGCGCTTGCGGTGCCTCTCTACGACCTGCTCGTGGTCAGCTCGATCCGCATCGCGCAGGGGCGCCCGCCATGGCTCGGCGATCAGCAGCACTTCTCGCACCGGCTCGTGAATCGAGGATTCTCGCCTCGCGGCGCCGTGATGCTCATCTGGCTTGTGGCTGCGATTGTGGGCGCAGGCGGGCTGCTGATCGGCTCACTGAAGTCCTGGCAGGCACTGCTTGTCGGGGTGCAGGCGATTGCCGCGCTTGGGGTGCTCGCGATGCTCGAGGCGGGTCCGCGAAGCACATCCGACGGCACGACGCGCGGCCGCGATCGGGACCGCGCATGATTCTGCCGCTGGCGCTCATGCTCGCGTCGCTCTGCGCGCGTGCACTGGTGATGTGGATTCCGCTGCCGGTCTTCGATGTCGATCCTGCGCTCGACCCGTCTCCATTCGCGGGCGCGGGTCCTGCGCTGGGATGCGCGCTTGATGGCGTCGTGCTGCTCTGCGCCGTGGCGCTGATCGGGCGGGCGCATCGCTGCGGCGGTCGCACGGCGCTACGGGTGGCGTTCCCGGTGCTGATCCTCGCGCTGCCGCTCGCCGTGGTGGGCGGGTGGTGGGGCATCGCCGATGGCGAGCAGCTCTGGCGCGCATCGTCCTGGCTCGCTGGCGTGGTGGCCGTCGCGGCGCTGGTGGCGCTCGCGTGCGCCGATGCACGGACCGCGCGCATCTGCTCATCCGCTGCAGTCGCGGCGCTATGCGGGACGCTGACGCTACTTGCGGTGCGCGGCGCATCGCAGGTGCTGAGCGAGCATCCGGCGACGGTGGCGCACTACGACGCGAACCGGGCCTCAGTGCTCGCGTCCCAAGGCTGGGCTGGCGGCTCGCCCCAAGCGCTCGCCTACGAGCGTCGGCTTCGCCAGCGCGAGGCCACCGGCTGGTTCGGATTCTCGAACGTGTATGCGTCGGTTGCTGCATCGGGCGCTGTGCTGCTTGCAGGCGTCGCGCTGGTGCGCGCTGGGCAGCGGCGGGCGCTGCTTTCGGGAGCGGTCGCTCTCATGCTTGTCGCACTCGTTGCCGTCAGCGGCAGCAAGGGCGGCATCGCGGCCATTGCGGTTGGGTTCGGCGCGGCTGCGTGCGCGATGACCCTGTCGGGTCGCGCCTCTGGCGTGACCATGTTGCGCGCAGGTCTGATTGCCGCACCGCTGTGCGCGCTGGCGCTTCCGTGGTTGCGCTGGCAGGCGGGCGGCCTCGAGTGGGGCGAGCGCAGCCTGCTTGTGCGCGCCGGCTACCTGCAGTCGGCGTGGGAGGCCGTGCGCGCATCGCCCCTGCATGGATGGGGACCCGCCGGATTCCAGCTCGCCGACATCTCGTTTCGGCCGCCGTGGAGCGTCGAGGAGGTGTCGAGTGCGCACGCGGCGATCGCAGACTGGCTCGCGGCGCTCGGTGCGCCCGCGGGGCTCGCCCTGGTGGCGGCGATGATGCTGCTCGCGTGGCGTGTGCCCCTGGCGCTATCGCCGGCGCTGGCGCGCCCGGACCTGCAGGCGCAGTCGGATGACGCGCGGAGCGCGGCGCGCACCGCGATGGTCGCTGTCGCTGTGGCTTGGCTGATGGGCGTCGGCTGCGAACTGCCAGCGCTGGACCCCGTGGGAGTGCTCGTGCGCCTGCTCGCGCTCGCCGCTGCCCTGTGGGTGGTGCGACAGGCCGCGACCGCAGCGACACATCCGCAGCAGGATGCGCTTGGCGCGTGCGCCGTAGGCGCCGTGGCAGCGCTGCTCGCGCACGGCCAGATCGATATGGCGTTCTGGCTGCCCGCCAGCGCGCCCATGGCGTGGATCATGATCGGATCGTGCGCCGCCCTGGGCTGTGCGCGGAGTGCGCCAGAGGAGCCTGTGCTCGAGTCGCCGCTTCGTGCGAGACACGGCGCGGCGGAACGGATGCCGTGGCCCATCCGGCTCATGCGCGCGACATTCGCATCGTTGGGCATTGGGCTGCTCATCGCCGGCGGGTCGCTCGCGCGCCAGGACTACGTGATGGTGCGCGCCGCCGAGGACATCGCCACCGCAGGGGGCGACGCACCTTCGCGCGCCCGTGCTGCGCAGCAACTCCTCCAGGCCTGGATCATCGAGCCCGCACGCTCGCCGATTGCGGTCGCGGCCACCAATCAGGCGCTTGCCGCGATGCGTGCGCTGCCTTCGGACGCCTCGCGCGACGACATCGATCGCGTCCGTGCCGTCGTGCACGACGTGCATGAGGCCGCGGGCATCGCGGGCGAGCTCAACGCATCAGCCTTTGCGGCGGCACAGGCGCGAGCGCGGCTGGCGGTGGCCGCCGCACGACGGCAGTGGATGGGATGGTCGGCCGCGCTCGAGAGCTGCGAGCATGCGGTGGCCCTCGACCCCCGCAGCGTGGGCTCGTGGATCACGCTGGCCGAGGCGCGCGAGGGCGCGCGCGACCCGCGCGGCGCCGCGGACGCGATCGACCGCGCGCTCGAGGCCGACGCCTCCTATGCGCTCGATCCGGTCCGGCAGATGGGCGATACGCGCCGACGCGCGTGGGAGTCGAAGGCGCAGGCCCTCCGCGGCGAGTAGCGCATTCCATTGGTCGGGCGCGGAGTTCGGAGTCCGCGGGGAAACGCGGTGCGCGTGCCGCTCAGCGTTCGCCGATTGCCTTGTCGATCGCCCCGACCACCTGCGTCGGCGTGTAGAGGTCCGATTCGAGGGTGGGCGTGCCGTCTGGCGCGTACACCACAAGGAAGGGGATCGTGACGCGGCCAGCCTCCTTGAGCTTCGCGCGCCCGGGATCGTTGTTGCCGGTGATGTCCACCTTCATCGGAACGACTCCGCCCCTTGCGATGCGTGCCACGACCGGCGAGCTCTCGAGCACGGTCTTCTCGAGCGTCTTGCAGTTGAGGCACCATTCTGCGGTGAAATCGAGCATGACCGCATCGCCGCGCGCAAGCGCCTCCGCGAACCGCTCGGGCGTGTAGTAGGTCCACGGGATCGGCCCCTTGTCCGTCATGCGCACCCCGACGCCCACGGAGATCGCCACGATCAGCGCGCTTGCCGCGCCGAGCACGACTCGCGCGCGGATCGACTTCGCCAGCGCCATCGTGCGCGCGAACATGTACGCGCCAGCGCCGATCGCGCATGCCGCCACGACCCACCAGTACATGGTGCTCGGCGGGTCGGGAGCGGTCACCATGGCGCCCGAGAGGCCTGAGCCCACGAAGTAGGCCGCAGCCGCGAGCAGCAGCAGTCCCATCGTCGTCTTGAGGGCATCGCTCGCAGGTCCGCTGCGCGGCACGCGCTCCACGAGCGAGGGCTTGGCCGAGAGGATGAGGTACGGGAGCGCCATCCCCGCGCCGATCGAGCCGAACACGCTGAGCACCGTCGCGGGCGACTCCGTCACGGCCCACGCCGCCGCCGCACCCATGAGCGGCGCAGTGCACGGCGTCGACAGCACGGCCGTCATCACGCCGAAGCCCACCGCGCCGGGGAGAGTGTCCTGTTTCGTCTCGACCATGTACACGCGCTGAGGCAGCACGATGTTGAAGGCGCCGCACATGCCCAGCGCCATGATGGCGATGACCACGCCCACGCCGATCGTGAACAGCGGGTACTGGAAGAGCTGGTTGGCGCTCGTAAACCCTGAAATGAGGCTCATTGCCGCGCCAAGCGAAAGCCAGAACAGCACCACGCCCGCCGAGAGCGCGAGGCCAAGCTGCAGGCACCTCCGCGGATGTCCTGCGGCGCGCGAGATCGACAGGATTTTCAGCGGGATCACCGGAAGCACGCAGGGCGTGAAGTTCAGCAACGATCCCCCGAGCGCCGCCACGAGCAGCAGCGCGAAGAAGCCCGCGCCGGTGGGATCAATCTCGAACGTGCGACCGAAGATGTCAAACCGCACCGCGGTGGCGCCGGGCTTCCCGGCGTGGATTGTGGCGAAGATCGCGGGGTCGAAGGCTGCGAATCGCGCACCCGGCGCTCCCATCGTCGCGCCAGGCTCGACCGTCACCGTCACCGTGAAGGGAATGTCCGCAGGAGCGACGCACGTCGAGTCGTCGCATGCCTGAAGCTGCACGTAGCCGCTGAGCGTGGCGTTGCCCGCGGGTGCGTCGGCGGCGACGACGAGCGGCAAGTAGATGACGGTCTGCCCCGAGAACACGGCGTACGGCTTCTTGCCCTCACCTACATCCGCCTCGATCGTCGAGTAGTCGGGCCACTGCACGAGGGCGGCGGCTGTACCGTCGGGTGGCGGCATGCCGGGGCGCAGCGGTGCAGGCGCGGCGGTGGCGCGGAGCGCCCCCGTGCCGAAGGAGCCGGTGGTCACATGCACGCTGGTGTGGATGGCGCCATCGAATCGCGCGATGCTCGCCGGTAGCGCCCGGTCATCGCTCCACGCGTGCCACGTGGGCCTGAAGTCGAGCACGATCGCAA
>JBIKNS010000020.1:0-21958 GCA_044358545.1 Phycisphaerales bacterium
GAGGCCAATCCAAGCCCCGACAACACGCGCATTGCGTACCGACGTGGACGCGGCGACATCATGCTGATGGACATCGCGACCCGCAAGTCCACGCCCATCATCACCGGCTGGGATCCATCGATCGACTTTCGCTGGAGCCCTGACGGCAAGTTCATTGCGTACTCGCAGGATGACCAGGACAACAATCGTGACGTGTGGATCATTCCGGCCGATGGATCCGCGACCGCGAAGAACATCACGCGCCATCCGGACAATGACGCTGCGCCGCGCTGGTCAGCAGACGGCAAGATGATGGCCTTCGTGTCAGAGCGCAACAACAACGAGGCCGACATCTTCGTGGTGACGCTCGACAAGTCGCTTGAGGGACTGCAGTCGACGGAGCGCGAGAAGTACTTCAAGGATGCGGCCGAAGCCGCGCGCAAGCGGAAGGTGCCTTCGGTGCGCGACTGGAGTCCTCCGAAGCCTCCGGAAGCGAAGCCCGAGCAACCCGCCGCCGACGCGAAGCCCGCCGACGCGCCCGCCGCCGATGCGAAGCCCGCCGACGCGCCCGCCGCCGACGCGAAGCCCGCCGACGCGCCCGCCGCCGATGCGAAGCCCGCCGACGCGCCCACCGCCGACGCGAAGCCCGCCGACGCGCCCGCCGCCGATGCGAAGCCCGCCGACGCGCCCGCCGCCGACGCGAAGCCCGCCGAGGCGAAGAACCCATGGGACCCCTCGTGGTCACTCGATGACGCGTACCTGCGCGTGCGCCGGGTCACGTCGCTCGTCGGTCCAGAGGGCGACCTCGAGATGCTGCCCTCCGGCGAGAACCTCATCTTCGGGGGCAGCGGTCCTGCGGGTCCTGGGCTCTACAACTCGAAGTGGGACGGCACGGGCCAGCGCAAGATCTCCGCGCGCGTGAGCGTCCGCGGCCTCAACTTCGCGGGCGACCAGATCGTCGGCGTCGCCGGCGGCAAGGCGTGCCTTGTGCCGGTCAACGGCACGGGCGGCAACAACGACGGTCCGGGGCGCACGATCGATGTCGATGCGACCATCCGCGTCGATCTCGCCAAGGTCTACGAGCAGAAGTTCCTCGAGGCGATGCGGCTGATGGAGGAGAACTTCTACCACCCGACCATGAAGGGTCTCGACTGGCGGGCCATCACGCAGCGCTATCTCGAGCTCGCGCGCCGCGCGCGCACCGCGAGCGAGTTCGACTCGGTCGCCAATCGCGCGCTCGGCGAGCTGAACGCGAGCCACATGGGCATCCGTTCGCCCGGCGGCAACTCGCCGCTGTCGCAGCCTCAGGGCAGGCTCGGCGTACGCACGGAGAACGTGCCGGAGGGCCTGAAGGTCATGGCCATCATGCCCGAGTCGCCTGCCGCGATCGCGCGCAATCCTCTGCGCGTCGGAGACATCATCACGCATGTCGATGAGGCGCCCGTCGCCGAGGGCAGCACCCTCGACTCGATGCTCACCGGCACGACAGGGCGCGAAACATGGCTCACGATCACGCGCACGTTCGATGACGGCAGGACTGCATCCTTTGACGTGTCCTTCGAGCCGACGAGCGCAGGAACCATTGGTGCCATTGCGTACAACGAGACGAGGCGCCGTGCAGCGCAACTCGTGGACGAGTGGTCAGGTGGCCGCATCGGGTACATCCACATCCAGGGAATGAACCAGCCTTCGCTCGACGAGTTCGAGCGTGACCTCTTCGCCGCCGCGCACGGCAAGGATGGTCTCGTCATCGACGTCCGCAACAATGGTGGCGGATGGACCGCGGACAGGCTGCTCGCGTCGATCATGGCGCCGCGCCATGCGTACACCGTGCCCCGCGGCGCCGACTCAGGCCACACCGATGGATATCCGCAGGACCGCCTCTTCATCCAGCGCTTCTCGATGCCCATCAACATGCTCTGCAACGAGAAGAGCTTCTCGAACGCGGAGATCGTGGCGCACGCCTTCAAGACGCTCAAGCGCGGCACGCTCGTCGGGATGCCCACCTACGGCGGCGTCATCTCGACGGGAAGCGCGAGCCTGCTTGACGGCACCACGGTGCGCATGCCCACGCGCGGCTGGTACCTGCTCGACGGCACGGACATGGAGAACAACGGCGCAGTGCCTGACATCGTCGTGCCCCAGACGCCGCAGGCAGAGTCCGCTGACCGCGACGAGCAGCTCAAGGCCGCGGTCGACGACCTGATGAAGCGGCTGCCGGCCAAGGGCTGAAGCAAAGCACGGCGATGGATCCCATCCGCTACCACACCTTTCGCCCTCACCCGTGGCACGGGCTGCGTGTGGGTCCCGATCCGCCGCGGATCGTGCACGCGTTCATCGAGATCACGCCCTTCGACCTCGTGAAGTACGAGGTCGACAAGGTGTCCGGATACCTGCGCGTGGACCGCCCGCAGCGCACGAGCTCGACGCCGCCGATGCTGTACGGCTTCATCCCGAGGACGCTCTGCGCGGCGCATGTGGCCACGCTCTCGCCCGCCGCGCAGTCGGCCGATGGCGACCCGCTTGACATCTGCGTGCTGTCCGAGCGCCCGATCGACCGCGCGGAAGTGGTGCTTGATGCGCGCGTGATCGGCGGCCTGCAGATGCTCGATGGCGGCGAGGCCGATGACAAGATCATCGCTGTGCTCGTGAACGACGCCGTGTGGGACGGCGCGCGCGACATTGGCGACCTTCCCTCGCGTCTTGTCGAGCGCGTGCAGCACTACTTCGCGACATACAAGCTCACGCCTGGAGAGACCGCGGCAGTACAGGTGCGCGACGTGTACGGCGCCGACCGGGCCGCACGTGTCGTGGAGGCGGCCATCGCCGACTATGCCCGCGTGTACCCCAGTCCTCTGCCGGATCCGCTTGGCGGCTCGTGATCTCAGTTCGACCACGCGGCAAGCAGCACCGCGAGGTCAAGGCCGTCCACGTTGCCATCCGCGTTGACGTCGCCGGCGCCGCTGCCGCCCCAGTTGGCGAGCATCTGCGTGAGGTCGAGCCCATCGACCCGTCCGTCGCCGTTCAGGTCGGCAGGGGTCGATGCACCTGTGAGATCGATCGTCGCCGAGTCCATGTCCACGGGAGCGCTGCGCCCTGTGGCCACCCAGAGGTCGTAGGCGATCTGCCCGGTGCCGTCCGTCACGTTCGTGTCGCGGAGGAACTCCATGTACTCGCGGCTTGAGGTCTGCGCGTAGAAGGTGACCACGGCGCTCTTTGCGCCCGGCGGCACGTCGTACAGCGTGTCATCCCAGTACTGGCCGTCGGCGTAGGCGTATCCCACCGCGCCTGATCCGAACGCATCGAAGGCCGCGTTCGTGAAGCCGCGCGGAGGGATGCGGTTGTCCAAGAGGACGACGTTGTTGAGCACGAGGTGGAACTTGGTGCCCGGCGGCAGGTGCACCTGCTTGGCGATGGTCTCGTCGATCGCGTGGTCCGCCCGATAGACCTTCGTGTCATCCTCGTGCAGCGTCGCCGTCGCGTAGTCGTACGCGCCGCGCTCCGCGACAAGCGCGCCTTGCGCGTCGAGGAAGCGCACGTTCACCCACATGCGACGGCCCTCGACATAGCCCGTCGGAAGCTTGTGCCCTGACTGGTTGACGATGCGCACCTTGAGCCTGGAGCCCTCGCGCGAGAGCTCCATGTCGCTCGCGTCCCGCAGCATCTGGATGTTGCGGGCAGTGGCTGCCTCCACCCGATCGGCGGTCAGCCCGAGGTTGTCTGCCTCATCTCCCTGGGCGAGCCTGATCGCGCGCATCACCCACGTGTTGGCTCCGGCGAACGAGTGCTGGCCAATGTCGTCGCGCTCGAACTTCGGGTCCCCGTCGAAGAAGACGCATCCGCCACCGACCTGCTTGGGCATGTGGCAGTCCTGGCAGCTCGACACGAGCCCATCGGGAGTGTTGCCGCCGAAGCGCCGGTCGGCGTAGGTGACGCCCATCGACGCGAAGGTCGATGCGGCCCACTCGGAATAGGTGCGCTGCTCGGGGAACATCTCGTCGGCCTGCGCTGTCGGGTGCGGGCTGCCCAGCGTGTTGAGCGCATAGGTCCCGTCCGCCATCTTCGTGTATGTCGGCGTGCTCACGTCGTGGCACTGCCCGCAGAAGCGCCCCTTGGTGTGGAACGGTGAATAGACGAGCTCCGATGACCCGTGGAAGTTGATGGGCACATCGTCATACGGACCGCGACGGGTGTTCTTCGGATCCACCACATACATGGCGTTGCCGCGGTCGGTCGGCAGGTTGCCGGCGGCCGCGAGCGCATTGAGGATGGCCACGTCGGGCGCGGGATCCGCGTTGTTGGGATATCCAACGGCGCTGTCAGGTCCCAGCACGGGATTGACCGCACGGTGGCAGAAGGCGCAGTTGATGCCGTCGAAGTCCTCGCCCTCGAAGAGCGACAGGTCTCCAGTCACGCTCTTGCCGTTGAGCCACGCGCCCGGCGCATGGCACCTGATGCAGAACTCCCCGGCCAGGTGCGCGTCCTGATTGGCGACAGCGAGCGCAGCGTGGAAGACCGGATCCCGCGCAGCCTGACCCATGAGGCTCACGACCCAAGAGTCGTAGGGCGCCGTTGTGGGGCTGTATTCGCCGTGGCAGAACGAGCAGTTGTTGGAGGCGACGATGGGCTCGAATCCGACGCCGGAGCCGTTCGGCTGCGTCCCGGGCATGAAGAAGTCCGAGTCGGTTGTGGGAACCTGCACCTGACCACCGCCGCCACCGCTGCCTGCGCCCGCGAAGAACGAAGCCAATGCGGCGGCCCCGAGCAGGCCAAGCACGGCACCTGCGCGTCGCGAACGTCGCGCGCGGGAGCGCAGCGTGCGGTCTTCGGAACTGGAACGACTCATCGCTGTGTCAGGGAAAGGTGCTGCCGATCACTATTCGTCGGGTCCGCAAGAGCCGATCTTCGGCCAAAGTGCGGCGACCCGACATGATGTATACGCAACCTGCCGCACGAAGACTCTCGGGCGGGATTATCTGCATCCAACATTTTGAAAGGTCCGTTGGCATGCCGCCAAGTCAAGGGCGATGGCAACGGATCCCCGGCGGCCGCGCGGTGTCCACGACCATCATGACAGTTACGGACCATGCCGCAGCTCCCTACCTGCTTCAGGGCGCCGCAGGCGCGGCAGGAGCCGCGGGCGGCAGCACGGGCTCTGCCTGAGACAGGGCCTGCGAGATGGCGAGCCCGATCGTGCGCTCATAGGCCTCGTCCCTCCCCGATGGGTTCCACGACGATCGGTAGCGGGTCGAGCCATCCGAGGGAGTTGCCGGATCCTCGTCGCGGGTCTCCACGTACCTCGACGACAAGGTCCCCGAGTACGAGGAGAGCTCGATTCCCGGCACCGCCGACTTCTCGAGGTAGACCCACACGCGCGCCTCAATCGGCCCGGTCCATGACTGGAGATCGAAGCGGCTCAGGTCGCTTCCGCTGCCGGGAAGCGCGGCGCCGGCGAGCGTTCCATCGGTCGAGAGGGGCGGCGGCACCCAGCCCGCGGGAGTGAACTCCACACGCATCCGGCGGCGCGTCTTGACCAGAGTGTGTGCCGCCGACTGCTCGATGCCCTCATTGTCGAGCCGCCATGGCTCGAGCAGGGTGCCCGCATGGCGCGTATCTGTCTCGATGATCCCGGTGGTGCGGTCCACGACGACGGTGCTGAACCCATGGTCGCGTGCCGCGGCGATCGCGGCATCGAACGCCTGCGGGTACTGCCCCGGCGTGACCGACAGCGAACGCGGGCCGTCCGTGGACAGGCATCCGCCGATCAGCACCGCAGGGGCGCAGCTCGCAATCGCTCGAACCGCACATGGCATGGCGTGGCGCGTCACCGTCTGGAGTCTACGAGCCAGACGCGCCGCCGCGCTCAAGCTCGATCCGCGGGTCGATCCACTGGTAGAGCAGGTCGACCAGGAGGTTGAACATGACCAGTGCGACTGCGTAGACCAGCACAATGCCCATGATGAGCGTGATGTCCTTCCCCAGGACCGCCTCCACGAAGTGGCGCCCGAGCCCAGGCACCGCGAAGACCTTCTCGACGACGAACGAACCGGTCATGGCCGCTGCGGTGGCAGGTCCAAGGAAGCTGAGCACCGGCAGGAACGCGTTCTTGAGCGCGTGACGCGTCGCGGCGCGCCGACGCGACAGTCCCTTGGCCACGGCCGTGCGGACATGGTCGCTCGTCATCTGCTCGATCATGCCGAGGCGCAGGAGCCGCGCGATGTACGCGGCGAACGGCAGCGACAGCACGATGGTCGGAAGGATGACATGCGAAACCCCGCCCCACCCGCCGACGGGGGCGAGTCGCAACTGCGCGGCAATCACCACAAGCAGCAGCGTCCCGGTGACGAAGCTCGGCACGCTGATGCCGATGAGCGCGATGAGCTGCACGCCCGCGTCAGCTGGACCGCCAGGCTTCAGTCCGCCCGCTATGCCGGCCACGGTCCCGATCGCGAGCGCCATGAGGATTGCGCCGATGCCGAGCGTGGCGGACACGGGGAAGCCGGCGGAGATGATCTCGTTCACGGTCCAGTCGGGATGGCGCAGGCTCGGACCGAGGTCGAACGGGCGTGGATGCAAGCCGATGGCCCATGCGATACCGCTGGCCTTCGAGGCGTAGTCGACGAGGAACTTCGCTGGGTCATCGAGGCGGTACTGGGCGCGCATCGCGTCGGCGATCTCCGGTGGAGGCCGCCGTCCCTCCTGCTCAAGCGGGTTGCCCGGCACAAGCCACGCGAGCGCGAACGTGATGACCATCACGGCGGCGAGCACCAGCGGCACCTGCGCGAGCCGTCTCGCGATCATGGCCATCATGGCGATGCAGCCTCGGCTGGCGCAGGCTCGGGCCTGTGCAGGCGGTTCAGGTGCTGCGCAAGCGTCGGGTGGCGCGAGAGCCCGAGCAGCCGTGCGGGGTCGTACATGTAGACCGTCACGTACTGGCACAGCGGCATCAGCGGCATGTCCTCCTCGACGAGGATGCGCTCCGCCTCGCGCAGCAGCGCCGAACGCTTCGTGCGATCAAGCTCGGCGGCAGCCGCATCAAGCAGCGCGTCGTACCTTGGGTTGATGTAGGCACGGTCGTTGTTGCCGTCGGTCGAGCGGTTGAGCTCGAGGAATGTCGTGGGATCGGGGTAGTCGCCGTACCAGCCGCCGCGCCCCACCATGAAGTTGCCGGTGCGCAGGTCCTCCTTGGCGAACTTGCCGTCCTTTCCGCGCAGCTCGCAGTCCACGCCGAGCGTCTCGCGCCACATCTGCGCCATCGCGAGGGCATTGTCCCGCGTGCGCGGGTTGCCGGTCATGTAGAGGATGTCGACCACCGGGAAGCGCCGTCCCTGCGCATCCTCGATGCGGCCATCGCCGTCGCGATCGCCCCATCCGGCAGCCGCAAGTTCCGCGCGCGCGGCATCAGGGTCGTATGCGAGACCCGCGGGCGGCTCGTACCAGTCGAACGCACCGGCGGGCACGAGCGATCCAGTAATCCGCTCCCGCAGGCGCGTCACCTTCTCGGTGATTGCGCGCTTGTCGATCGCGCGCGCAAATGCCCGTCGCACACGCGCATCGGCAAATGGGTTGGGGCGACCATCCGGGAGCGTCGGCCTGCAATTGAAGTTCCAGAAGTCCGTGCCGAACGCAGAGAGCACGTGGACATCGCGTCGCTCGCCGCGTTCGGGCGCGGGAAGCGCAGCCATCGCCGCATCGTCGCTCATCCCGGATGCGCGAAGCGCCTCCCACTGGGCTGAATGCCGCTCGAGCCACATGCGCTGCTCGTCGGCCATGTCTGCGCGGTACTCGACGGTGAGATCGCTGATCCAGTCGACATCGCCCGACTGGAACGCGAGTACGGCGGTGTTCGAGTCCTCGATCGGCCGCAGCTCCACCGATGCCGGGCGTACCGCACCGCGATTCCAGTAGTGGGGGTTTGGCTCGAAGCGCATGCCACGCTTGTAGCGCCAGTCCGTGACCATCATCGGCCCGTTGCTCACGAGCGTTCCCGGCTTGAGCCACTGCGGGTCGAGCTTCACACGACCCGAATCCGCATCGACCGACAGGTGCGCGTCGAGCGTCGGCCTGTGCACAGGAAACAGCGTGGGGAACGCGAGGATGCTCGGCCAGTAGGGTGTCGGCTGCACGAGGTCCACCTCGATCGTGCGCGGATCTGGGGTGCGTACGCCGACGGTCTCGCGGTACCGCGCGCGGGTGCGCGTCCACAGGTCGCGGGCAGCATCGGCGCGCACGTCTGCAGGCAGTGCGGCGATGGCCTCGAGTTCTCGCGTGCGCCATTCGAAGAACTCGCGCCCGCCGCGGATCAGGAACAGGAATCCCGAGTAGTCCGAGGCCATGTCGGGGAGCATCGGCCTCATCCACGCCTCCGCATAGTCCTCGGAGGTGACGGCGTCGCCGTTGGACCACCTCGCACCGTCGCGGAGCGTGAAGGTCCATGTGCGCCCGTCGGGGGACACGGTCCACGACTCGGCAGCGCCGGCCATCGCGTCGCCTCCATTGGGGGATTCGGTGCAGAGACCTTCGAAGATCGACTGTGCCACCCGCACGTCCTGCTGGTACGTCACGCGCTGCGGATCGAGCGTGAACACGTCAGGGCTCACGAAGACGATCTCAGCCTGCGGCGGGGAGCGGTCAAGCGCCACAATCCCCGCCACCATCACGGCGAGCAGGACAAAGGGCGCCAGAGCGCGCAGCATGCCGTGTCAGTTTCCGCGGGCGCGGCCCGATGTGCGGCCAAGGATCGTGCGAAGGTTGCCCGCAAGCGACGCGACCTCGCGGAAGTCGCTGTCGGTCGCGCCTGGACCCTTTGGCGGCGCGTCCCCCATGGCCACAACCTTGGCGAGCACCGGCGAGAGCGCCTTGCCCATCGACGTGAGCTCTCCGGCTGGCGTCACCGCCACCTGCTGCTGCAGGATCACGCCCAGCGAGCGCCAGAGCGCGTGCACAAGGGCCGCATCATCGCCACCCTTGCTCACCCGCTCCGCAAGCGACTTGATCGCTTCGACCTGCGCCTTGCGCGCGTCCTTCTGGACCGCAGCAGGGATGCTCTTGCCGGTCGCGAGCGCGAACAGCGCCTGGAAGTCGTAGGTCGCCGCCATCCAGGAGGACTCCGACTGGATGGCCTGCTTCATCGCGCGCACCACGATCGCGGCCTGCGCATCGTTCATCGGTGTCTTGGCGATGGATGACGGGATTCCGCTCGCAGCCACGAGCCTCAGCGCTGCAGAGCGCTGGGACCCCGGGTCGGCCACCTTGCAGAGCGCGAGCACCGAGTCAGAGGTGCAGATTGCGCGCATCACCTCCAAGGCATTCGTCGCCGCCACGAGGTCCTTCGACTCGATGATCTCGTTGAGGCGGGGAAGGATGACCTTGCAGCACTCGGAGCGGAAGAGGGGGGTCGCCGTGGACTGGCTGAGGGCACGGATCAGGTCGCCACGCGCCACTCGCACGGCCTCCTGGTCGGCTCCGGAGAGTTTCACCAGGTTCTGGCTGAGGAACTCACCGAGCGTGCGGGATTCATCCTCCGTCAGCGGGCGCGTCGCAGTGACGATCGAGCTCGGGAGGCGCGTCGACTGGGCCTGCGCCGAGTGCGGGGCCACTGCGGCGGCCAGGAGCATGGAGACGATGATGGGAAGCGCCCACCGCATGAAGGGGATAATCGTACAAAGGGGATTGCTGCGATGCGGCGACTACACTTCCTCTCCGATGACGCATGCCTCGTGCCTCCTGGCGGTCGCCGCGTGCGCTGTGTCATGCGTGGGGGTTCACGCCGGTCAGCTCGCCTCGCCAGCCGATCGTGCGGCCGAGACCAAGGTCGGTGTGAGGCTCGCGGATGCATGGACACGGGAGGCCTTTCAGGTCCTGGAGCCCGCAGACGTGGTCCCGGCGGATCTGGCCTGCGGCATGGCGATGCTCCAGGCCGCGGCGACGCTGAACCCTGACGATCCTGCGATGTGGAGGCACGTTGTTCGGGCCACGCAACTTGCCGGGCCGATCATGCCCGACGCGGAGGATGTTGCCAGATCCGCCCTTGCGACACTTTCGAAGCTTGCGCCGCACGACGAGACGGTGCGGCTTCAGCGCATCGTCGATGCGGTGGAGCTGCGGGACACCGCCGAGGACCGAATCAGCGCCTTCCGCGCATTCTTGGCGCCTGACGTGGTGAAGTCGATCGGTTCGCCGGTCGCGGCGAGGCTTGCGTTCGATGTGGCGCTCATCGAGTCGCGCCGAGGCAACATGGACGCGTTTGCGCAGGACGTGGCGCTCGCGCTGTCGCTCTCACCCGCATTCCCGGCGGCAGCGCAGGCTGCGGCAGGGTTCTTCGCCGAGAGGTCGGAGGACCCGGTAGGCCAGGCGGAGCTGCTGGTGACCGCCGTGATGGCTGACCCCGGAGACGAGCGCACGCTGCAGAGGCTCGGGAACCTGCTGCTGCAGTACGGCGCGTACGGCTCGGCTGCGCGGATCTACCGGATGGCGGGCGATGCCGCATCCGTCGCTGAGCGCTCCCAGAACATCCAAGATGTGATCGCATCCGATGCGTCCCTGGCACTGTGGATGGCCGGCAGGCCGGCCGATGCGGTTGAGCTGATGAAGCGCCGGGCCCAGCGGCGGGCAGCGGCATTCGTCGAGGCGGTGCTCCAGCAGAACCCGACGCTTACGCGTGCCGAGGCCACGGCGATACCGCCCATGGTGCCCACGATCGCGACGTCGATGGAGATCGCGCTGTGGCGCGCGGCGGACGACTCGGCGGCCGCATCGGCTGCGCGCGTACGCCTCGTCGAGGCCACCCGGATGTCGGCGAAGCTGTCGATGGATCAGTCTCCGCCGCTCTCCGACATTGCGGCGGAATCGCTGCTCGAGGGCGCAAACGCGCTTGCGCTGCTCGGCGGTTCCGAGGACCAGGTGCGTGCCCTGCTGACGGATGCCGAGAAGATCGCTCCGCTGACGGAGCAGGCCAAGGCACGTTTCGAGGCGTGGATCCTCCTGAATGCTGGCCAGCCTGCGAAGGCGCTCGAGCTTTTTGCCGCCAACCCCTCCTCCGACGCGGTGACCGCGTACGGCACAGCCATGGCGGAGACGGCGGCGGGCGACCGGCAGAAGGGGATGCGTGCGCTGCTCGATCTTGCACGCAGTGCGCGAAGCGTGCTTCCCGGCGCGCTCGCGGCGGAGGAGATCCGGCGGGTCACGGGCGCGGCGGTCCCGGCGGAGGCCGTGTCTGCCCGGCTCGACGCCGTGGTGGCTGGCATACCGCCGAGCATCGATCGCATCCTGGCCGGGTCCGACCGCGCGCTGGGCCTGATCATCGAACCGGTCACCGGGAGCGCAGGTCCCTTCGATCCTGTGCTTGTCGAGGTGCGCGTTCAGAACCGTACGGCGATTCCAATGGCAATCGACGCTCAGGGACCGATCGAGCGGACGGTCGCGATCGTGCCGAGGCTCACGATGACGAGCAAGGCGAATGTGGTTCGATTTCCCCCGATGATCGTGCCGATCGACCGAGTCCTCGAGCTTGCCGCAGGTCAGTCCGTCAGCGCGAGGTTCAACCTCCTCTGGTTCGCGGCAGGTCGCTCGCTGGTGGAATCGCCCCTTGAGGGTGCGCAGGTGGGATTGCGGGGCTCGCTGAACTTTCTTGCGATGCCCGGATCCATCCGGCATGGCTCGCTCGGCACTGACGCGACCTGTGACACAGTTCGTGTCAACGGCGTCCCGCAGACGGTTGAGTGGCGCGAGCAGTCCCTCTCTGCCGTGTCCGGACCCTTCAGCGAGGATTCTGTCGTTCGTACCGCGCTCCTGCTCCATGTGTCCGAGTCGTCCGATGTTTCCGAGACGGACCAGACGCAGGCGCGCGATGCCGCACTTGCGGCGTTTTCCCGCTGGCCCGCAGTCGCGCGCGCCTGGATCTGTCTCGTGGCGCCCCGGGGGGAGCGGGTGCCTACGCAGTTCGCGAAGGTGGCGCTGTCCGATGCGGATCCGCAGGTACGGGCGGCCGCGCTGCTGGCGTACGCCACTGACCCGCGCCAGGACGAGGTGGTCCGGGCGCTCGCTTCCGAGGATCCGTTTGAGCGACTCGTCGCTGCAGCGGTGGTCTCGAAGTTCGACCGGGAGCGTGCGCGTGTCGCGGACCGGCTTCGCCAGGGCCAGTCATCTCAGGCGAGCCCGATGGGAGTGCCGCCCGAGCCTGCCGGATCTCCCTCGGGACGCTGATGCAGTCGCGGGCCCGTTGGCGCATCATCGGATCCGCAGTGGGCGGCGTGCTCGTGCTCGCCGCGGTTGTGGCGGTCGTTCGGAACCGTCCTCTGCTCGACACCGCACTTGCATCGGCGCGCGAGGCAAGCCCTGCGACCGTGGCATTGCTCGTGGGCGGCGCCGTCGTCAACCTCGTCGCGAGCGCTGCAGGCCTGCGCGCGCTTCTGCTGCGCCACGGACAGCTCGGCGCGATGGAGATGCAGGCGGTCATCGCGTCGTCCACGCTGCTGAACTACGCGCCGCTGCGACCCGGCCTTGCGAGCAGGGCCGCGTACCACCATGTCGTGAACGGCATCCCGCTGATGGCCACCATGCTCACGGCGGTGCAGTCGATGGCGCTGGCACTCATCGGGATCGCGTGGCTTGCGGGTGCAGCCTGGTTGCTGCGCGCGACTGGCGGTATCGGTGGACCACAGGCGGCGATTGCCTTCATTGCGCTCGCGCCGGCGGTCGGCATCGCAGGCATCATGGCGGCGCCGGCCGGATCGTGGCGGCGCGCGATCGCGGTCGCGTGGCTGTGGCGCTGTGTGGACATGTCGGCATGGGTCGTGCGGTACCACGCGGCGTTCGCGATCACCGGCATCTCGCTGTCGCTCTCGGATGCTGCAGTGGCAGCAGCGGGCGCAGGTGCCGCGAACCTCGTGCCATTCGTGGGCAACGGGCTTGGCGTGCGCGAGTGGCTTGTGGGCATCATGGGGTCATCGATGCACCTGTGGACGATGGACGCGGGGCTTGCCGCCGACATCGTCAACCGTGCAGGAGATCTCCTGGTGTGCGTGCCGCTGGGGCTTGCGGCGCTGCCGTTCGTCGCGGCTCGGCTTCGTGCGGCAACGCGCGCGCAGCGGGTGGCGGAGGAGGGCGGTACGCCGCCGGTCGTGCCGGTGCCGATCGAACTGCTGCCCGCTGCGCCGTCCGCGGACCATCAGGCCCCATCACAGGATTCGCCGCGGCAGCCCTAGGATCCGCGTCCCATGGACCGACCGACACTCGCCCGCCGGATCGCCGAGAGCGCGCTGCTGCGCGGCACCTTCACGCTGCGAAGCGGCAAGACCTCAAGCTACTACCTCGACAAGTACCTCTTCTCGACGCAGCCCGACGTGCTGCGCGCGCTTGGTGACGCGTTCGCGGCGCGTGTTCCTGCGGGCACCACGCGGCTTGCGGGCGCGGAGCTCGGGGGCATTCCGCTCGTCAGTGCCGCGGCGATGTCGAGCGGGCTCCCGTGCGTCTTCATACGCAACCAGAAGAAGGACTACGGCACCGCGAAGCAGCTCGAGGGCAAGCTCGACGCCAGCGACCGCGTGGTGATCGTGGAGGATGTCGCCACGACCGGCGGTCAGGCGCTCGAGGCCGCGAAGGTGATCCAGGCGCAGGGCGCCACGGTCACCCACATCATCGCGACGATCGACCGCCAGGAGGGCGCGCGCCAGAACGTGGAGTCCGCCGGCATCGCCTTCGATGCGCTGTTCACGGTGGCCGACCTCGGCATCACGGTGTGAGCGCCGCCCACGCCGGCCGGCTGCCGGCGCGCATGTCCCGGCTGGTCGACCTGTCCGCCCTTTACGGCGTGAGCCCTGCGCGTGCGCGCAGGTGGTCAAGCACGTTCATGAAGTTGATGTAGGCGTCGTACGGCGAGTCATAGGGCGAGAAGTACTTGTGCACGTCGCCGTCGGCCCAGTACTTGGTGCACATGTAGTAGAGATGGTCGCTCGTGGTGAGCTTGCGCCAGTCCTCGAGGATCCACGGGTCACCCTCGGCATGACGCCTCTTCACGGCCCCCTCGAGCTTGTAGAGCTCCGCGACGGCGTTGTCCTGCAGCGGGTTGCCGAGCCACGCGCTGAGGTCGCGCTCGGTGTCGGCCCATGAGATGGGCGTCTCCGAGTCGTACTCGCCGACGGGCTTGTAGATGTCGGCGACCTGCGACGGCGTGAGGAAGCTGTTGTGGCCTGGGTTGGCGTCGAAGACCTTCTCCGGCAGCGCATCGAGAAACTGGAAGATGCCGGTCTCTGACCACTGGTGCTCGCCGAGCGTCTCGTAGTCCATGAAGAGGTTGCAGACGTAGCCGTCGCCGTTGATCTGGTCGACCCACCGCGCGAACTTCTCCGCGGTGAGCGGCCACTCGGGCCACCCGCGGTTGCCGAAGCGGAACGCGATGTCATCCGACATGCGGTGGTTCTTGAGCAGCAGCTTCACGGGCGTTGCGCCCGAGGGGATCGCGCGCGCAGGCGGCGCATAGATGTAGTTGGGGCTGCGCGCCCCGAGCAGCCGGTCGACACCCTCGCAGATCACAGCCTTGTGGCGGCCCTTCCAGGACATGTGTCCTGCGAGCTCGTTGAGGTAGATCAGCTCGGTGTTCCGGAAGACCGTCGGCGTCACGCCGAAGGTGCGGCGGATCGCCTCTTCCTGCATGGCGACCTGCGCGTCGAACTCGTCGCGCGAGAAGAGGAACGAGAGGGAGTGGTGGCTCGTCTCGGCGAGGAACTCGCACGCACCTGTCGCGCCAAGCTGCTGGAACGTCTCGATGACGTCGGGCGCCCAGTCCTCGAGCTGCTGCAGCACCGTGCCGCTGAAGCTGTAGGAGACGCGGAACCGCCCCTCGTGCCGGCGCACAAGGTCAAGGATCATCCTTGTGGCTGGCCGGTAGCACTTGTCGGCCACCTTGCGCAGGATCGACGTGTTGGCGTCGTTGTCGAAGTAGAAGGGGTCTGCGTCAAAGACCGAGTACCGCCTCAGCCTGTACGGCTGATGCACCTGGAAGTAGAAGCACACGGCGGTCATGGCGTGAATCTACGCGTGGCGCCGCGGCAGCGGCTGATACTCTTTGCGGGATGCCGCAATCGGCAGCCACGAGGAGCCTCCTATGACGACCGTGAACGTCCCGCTGCTTGACCTCAAGCCCCAGTACCAGTCGATCAAGGCCGAGGTCGATGCCGCAATGGCGCGCGTCGTCGCAAGCCAGTACTTCATCCTCGGGCCTGAGGTCGAGGCGCTCGAGCAGGAGATCGCTGCGTACTGCCACGTGAAGCACGGGATCGGGTGCACGTCGGGCTCCGATGCGCTCATCCTCGCGCTCATGGCGATCGGCATCAAGCCGGGCGACGAGATCCTCTGCCCGTCGTACACGTTCTTCGCCACCGGCAGCGCGCCGTGCCGGCTTGGCGCAAAGCCCGTGTGGGTTGACATCGATCCGGTCACCTACAACATGTGCCCCCGTGCGGCGGCAGAGGCCGCGCAGCGGTGCACGCGCCTCAAGGCGATCATGCCGGTGCACCTCTTCGGCCAGGCTGCGGACGTCGATGCGTTCGCGGCGCTCGGAGCGCGGCTTGGAGTGCCGGTGATCGAGGACGGCGCGCAGGCGATCGGTGCGCGTGATGCCACTGGCGCCATGGTCGGTGCGCGCTGCGCGATGGCCACCTGGAGCTTCTTTCCCTCGAAGAACCTGGGCTGCTTCGGCGACGGGGGCATGATCACGACCAGCTGCCCGCATGTGGCGGAGCAACTCAAGGTGCTGCGCGTGCACGGCAGCAAGGTGAAGTACTACCACCGCACGATCGGCATGAACGGCCGCCTCGATGCGTTGCAGGCCGCGGTGCTGCGCGTGAAGCTGCCGCACCTCGAGTCATGGCACGCGGGTCGCACCGCCAACGCCGACTTCTACGACGCCGCCTTCAAGGCGGCGGGCGCCGCAGACACCCGCACGCCACTCTCGGCCGGCGGCACGCCGATGCGGTACCCCGCGCGTCCGGCCGCGCCCGCGCGCCACATCTACAACCAGTACGTGATCCGCGTCCCGGAGGGGCAGCGCGATGACCTGCGGGCGCACCTTGCGGAGCAGAAGATCGGCACCGAGATCTACTACCCGCTGCCGCTGCACCTGCAGGAGTGCTTCGAGTTCCTCGGCACCGCGGTGAAGGGTCTGCTGCCGCACACCGAGGCTGCCGCGAAGGAGACGCTCGCGCTCCCGATCTTCCCCGAACTCACCGCCGAGCAGCGCGCACACGTCGCTCAGCAGGTGGTGGCGTTCGTGGGCAAGTCGGCGCGGACGCTCGCCGGCACGCGCTGAGCGTGCGTTCCATGCGCTTCATGCCGGGTCCGGACGACGCCTAGTTCGCGCGCCGAGCGCGCGTTCAGCATGAGTCACTGCGCGCCGAAGCCGAGCACGCTGTAGCCGTCGGGAACGTCCTGCTGGATGTACTCCACTGCAGGGGTGCTGATGTAGCCGAAGCCGGACGCCTGCGTGCTCCACTGGTTCAGCAGCACGATGATGTACCCGTCGCGCGCCACCATGGGGTCGGCGGTCCCGTTGTTGTCCCAGTCGGTGATCGCGACAAGCCGCCATCCGCGCTTCTGCGAATCCCATCGCACGATGTTCGACGAGGAGCCGTCGGCTCGCATGATCACGAAGCGCCACTCGCGTCCGCCATCGCCCTCAGTCCACATCATGTCAGGCGTGCCATCGGCATTCACGTCAGCCACTCCGGTGAGCACCCAGCCCTCTCCTGGGGAGGGCAAAGCCTGCGGCTCCGAGATCGTGCCCGCTGACGACACGGTCATGCGCACAGCGGTACCGCGGCTGACGTCAAACGCCACGATCTCCGAGCCGGAGCCGCCGCCACCACCGCCGCCCGTGCCGCCACCCGAGGACAGCAGCGCACGGCTGACGAAGAAGCGCCAGTTGCCTTCAGGGAACTCGCGTGCGGAGCTGTTGCCGAATGTGCTTCCGCTCGTGAGCTGCACGAAGATCTGGCCGTCCACATACCACGCGATGTCATCGACGCGGTCGCTGTTCAGGTCGCCGATCCCCGCAAAGGTCGCGCCTGCAGGCGCATTGCCGATCGCCCGCGGTGCGGGGCTGTTCCACTCGGTGCCCTCGCGCTCCCACATGAAGACCTTGTTGGTAGATGGCTGCAGGAAGATCACGTCACTCGTTCGGTCCCCGTTGATGTCGCCCACGCCGAGCGGGACGAGACCTTCCGGGTAGGTGCCCATGAACACGAACGAGGTATCCCCGCCGCGCTGGAGCCCGTCAGTCGGGACAATGCCGATCGCCCGAGCGCCCTGATTGACGAGCACGACAGAGTTGCGTGCGACGCCCCATGGGTAGACCGTGGGCGCGACCGGCGTGACCGTCTGCTGGCCACCGCCACCGAGCCCGGTGGGAGGAGTGCCGCCGCCAGAGGGCGTACCCGTCGTGTTGTCGCCTCCACCGCCCGCCACCTGGTCAGGGCCTGGCGCGTCGGGGGTTGGCGGCGTGCCGGGATAGGTGTCTCCCGAAGGTTCCGTGGGGTCGTACGTCCACGCGAAGACCGCACTTGGTTCGCTGTTGGGGTACTCGCTGCCTGCGGTCGCGCGTTGACCGTCACCGGAGAGCGTCACGCTGCGACCGACCGACTGGTTGAGCAGCGCGCTCGTCGACCACAGATCGGCATCCTCGAGTGTCCACACGTTGGCCTTTACGCGGAAGGCAAATGCGCAGCCAGAGTTGATTGCAGATGCGTCGTATCCGGGGCATCCCACAACTGCCGCGGTGCCATCCGAGCTCAGGTCCGCTGAGAATCCAAAGGAGTTGTTGGCATTCGACTCGCGCGGGTAGAGCGCGGCAATGCGGGACCAGCTCGCCTTCGCCTTGCCGGTGGCCGTGAAGACAAAGGCTGCGCCGTTGCCCGACTTGATCGTGCCATCGGGCGCGCTGTCCACGCCGGTGGCTCCCACGACGATTGTCGAGCCGTCGGCCGAGACGGCGACCGCGCCGCCGAATGCATCGCCGGGGTTTGCCGAGGCAGCATCGATATCGAGCACGGTGACCGGCGTGCTTGGCCACGTGCCCGCACCGACTGCTTCGCTGCCGCGGCGGAACACGTAGGCGATGCCTGCATTGACGCCGCCGCTGTCGGTGTCGGCGTTCTGCACGCCTGCCACGAGCGTGCGGTCACCGACCGCGATCTTCGATCCGAAGTTGTCGCGTGGCTGCAGTGCAGACGGAGCGACCTTCGCGACCTGCTCCCAGTCGCTGCCCGACCCCTCAAAGATGTAGATCGCACCCGTATCGGTCGCGCCCTGAAGGCTCGCGCCCACTGCGATCCATCCCGAGCCTGATGCGTCGACATGGACGCCCACTGCGTACCCGAACAGGTCGATCGCCGCGAGATCGTCTGATGCAAGCTCCGCGTTCGGGCGAATCTCGTCATCGGCGCCAAGTACGCCCCACTGGCCACCCTTGGCGCGCGTGTAGACGAACGCCCGTCCGCCGAAGGACGGTCCTCCAAGTCCCGAGTAGCCCCACGCACCCACCGCCACTGTCTTGCCGCTCACGGCCACACTCGCGCCAAACGACGCGAACGACGCAGGCTGAGACCCCAATCCGCCCGGGAGAAGCGTGAGTGGGCAGAAGATGCGCGCGACGTGCGACCACGCACCAGCGCCGTTCTTCTCGAAGATGTGCACGGCACCCACGCCGTTCGCATTTGCGAGCCGCGTGTTCGGGGCGCCAACGACGAGCACGTCACCTTCCCGGTTCATGGCAGCGACCGCGCCAAAGGAGTCGCCTGAGGTCGACGGCGCCGCGCGGAGGATCTGGGCCGGGACCTGCCATCCGGCAGGCTCGCCAGGATCGGCGCCGCCAACCTGCTGCAAGCCGATGTCCTGACCGGTCGCGGAGGCGGTGATTGCGCCAAGGACCGCAAGTGCGGCCGGGATTCGTGTGTAGCGGGGGTGTAGGGGCATGCGGGACTCCAATGAACACAGTATCCAATACGCACAACGCGGAATGCGACGCCAATGCCGCATTCCATCGTCACTTTTGCCAGAAAAATGCTCAGATGCAGGGGGGAGGGGTACTGCGCCCCGTTTCGCCATGGCTTGAGCCCCGCTCAGCCCACGGCCGCGAACGCCGTGAGCGGCAGGCGGGCGGTGGCGAGCGTGCCAGGTCCAAACGGAACGTTGCGAAGCTCAAGGGTGCCGCCGATCGACCGAGCCGTCGAGTTCGCCATCGAGAGGACTGTGTTGCCCTCGCGGGTACCTGACGCACAGGTGCCAGCACCCGATCCAAGGCCCATGGTGTCTGTCGTGCAGCCCGACGGGGCCGCAGCGCCATCAATCACGTGCAGGTGCAGCCAGCTTCCGTCGAGTCGGGCGACCACCACAATCTCGTCGCCGTCGAGCGGGGCGTCGCCACGTGAAGCGGCGCCCAAGCACGCATCCACCGCCCGGGCGAGAAGACCTGCAAGGATTGCGCCCACCTGCGAGGCCGGAAGTCCGGCCGCGTGGGGATCGATTTCTGCCCTGATCGCGATGTCAGCCTGTGCAGCGCGTGCGCGCTCGGTATCCACCGCGTCGATGATCGCCCGCGCCACGCTGCCTGGGATGGTGCGGTTGGGCTCAAGGGATCCGGGGCTCGAGGCGCCCGCGCCCCGGTCCGAACCCGTTGCCCCCGGCTCAGACATGTGCCATCCGGCACGAACCACGATGCCGCGCTCGCCCGCAGGGGCGTCGAGGTCAGCGCAGAAGCCATCGTCGGCGTCGAAAGGCCATGGTCCCAGACGCAGATGACCCGTGCCGGTCCCGGTGTCCGGCGCGATGCGCGCGTGACCCGTGACATTCGACTCAGCAGACGTGTGGCGATCGTCCATGGGAGCCTCCTTGCTGGGGCATCGGCCGGGATCGCACCCGACTCAAGCCTCGATACGCAGAAGGTCCGTTTTGGGATCGTCCGCGCAACCGACATAACGCCGGATTGTCGCGGCATTTCTAAAGTTCTGGTCACACCGCCCGCGCGTCTGGGGGCAGCGTCTCGACGATGTTCTGGATGACCTGGTCGGCGGCGACGCCCTCGGCCTCGCCCTCGAAGTTCATCAGGATGCGGTGGCGCAGCGCAGGAAGCGCGCACTTGCGGATGTCCTCGACGCCCACGTGGCCGCGCCCCGCGAGCAGCGCGTAGACCTTCGCACCCAGCACCAGCGTCTGCGCCGCGCGTGGGCTCGCGCCGAAGCGCAGGAACCGGTTCGTCATGGTGGAGGCGAACTGGCCCTTGGGGTGCGTGGCCAGCACGAGCCGCACCGCGTAGTCCTGGATGTGCGGTGCGATCGCGACCTTCCGCACCAGCTTCTGGTACGCGAGGATCGTCGGGGCATCCATCACGCGCTCGATCGGCGCCTGCTCGCCGGCGGTGGTGCGGTTGAGGATCTCCGCAAGCTCGTCGCGCGTGGAGTAGCCGACCTCAAGCTTGAAGAAGAAGCGGTCGAGCTGCGCCTCGGGCAGCGGGTACGTGCCTTCCTGCTCGACCGGGTTCTGCGTGGCCATCACCAGGAATGGCTTGTCGAGCACATGCGTGGTGCCGCCGACGGTGACGCTGCGCTCCTGCATCGCCTCGAGCAGCGCGCTCTGCGTCTTGGGTGTGGCGCGGTTGATCTCGTCGGCGAGCACGATCTGCCCGAAGATGGGTCCCTTGCGGAACTGGAAGTCGCGGCCCTCGGGAGTGTCGACCACGATGGTGGTGCCGGTCACGTCGGCGGGCATCAGGTCGGGCGTGAACTGGATGCGGTTGAACTGCAGGTGCAGCGCCTGCGCGAGCGAGCGCACGAGCAGCGTCTTGCCGAGGCCAGGCACGCCCTCGAGCAGCGCATGGCCATTGGCGAAGAGGCACACGAGCACGCCATCGACGACATCGGCGTGTCCGACCACAGCCTTGGCGATCTCGCCGCGCACCTTCGCGAAGTCGGCCTTGAAGCGGGCGGCGTACTGCTCGATCGTGGCGGTCTCGGCCATGGCGCGCATCATCCCCGATTTGCGCGGCGCGCGCTGCGGAATGTCGCGCTATCTTCCGTGCGCCGGTGGCGTTCCGCCGGTGCCCTCCGCTTTCGGAGGAACGCGGTGCAAATCCGCGGCGATCGCGTCACCGTGAGGCAGGACACCCTGCCGAGCCGGGTCGACCGATGGCGAAGGGCCGTTTCGCTCCAGACATCAGGCACCCGCGCGACACGGCTGCCAGGAGAAACCCATGCGTCACTTCGCCACCATTGGCGCGGCTTCGGCCGCGTGCATCGTCATCTCGTTCGCCGTCCCCGCTCACGCCGCGATCATCGACACGTTCAGCGTCGGCAGCGGCGCGTCGACGTCGACGATCCAGATCGACTTCGCCAACGGCAACGGCTACATCATCAGCTACAGCTGGGATGGTGCCGCCACAGGCTGGAGCGCGCTGCTCGCGATCGACGCTGCGGTCACTGACATGGCGATCCAGTACCAGACGTTCTCCTTCGGCGTGTTCCTCACCGGTATCTCGATTGGCCCAGACCATGACTACGGCACCGGCGACCTCTGGCCCATCGAGAACTACTGGCACTACTGGACGGCGCAGCCCACGGATGCGCCAGACAGCTGGACTTCGTCGATGATCGGCGCGGCCGACCGCGTGCTCGTGAACGGCGCGCGTGATGCGTGGGTGTTCGGTTCGCCCGCGCTTCCGCAGGCGATTCCGGCGCCGGGCGCGCTCGTGACGCTGTCCGTCGCCGGTGCGCTTGCGCGACGCCGCCGCCGTCGCTGAGGCATGCCACAGCCAGGGCTGCACTGAAGGCAAATCGGTTGCCGTGCCGCGACCTTCGCTGTGCTCACGCGCGGTAGTAGTCGCGGTACCAGTCCACGAACCGGCGGATGCCGACCTCGACAGGCGTCGTCGGCTTGAAGCCGAAGTCGCGTTCGAGCTCCGTCGCATCGGCCTCGGTGTCGGGCAGGTCACCGG
>JBIKNS010000115.1:0-7130 GCA_044358545.1 Phycisphaerales bacterium
GTCGCGGCGTTGGGCGACATGCTCCAACGGCGTGAGCTGGCCTGTGCAGTGCGCGGCCGCCGCGCTCTACTCGCCTGAGGGCCGCGCGCAGTCGCGTGCGCTCACCGATTTCTACCTCGGCAATGCGGGCATCCTGCGGAGCGCGTGCGCAGCGCTGGGCCTTGACGTCTACGGCGGCGCCGATGCGCCCTACGTGTGGGTGCGCTGCCCCACGGGCATGTCGAGCTGGGACGCGTTCGACGTGCTGCTGCGCGAGGCGCAAGTGGTGATCACGCCCGGAGCAGGGTTCGGCCGATGCGGCGAGGGATTCCTGCGCATCAGCGCATTCAACTCGCGCACCAACGTCGAGGAGGTCGCGCGTAGGCTTTCGGTGCTCACAACACGCCGCGTGGAGGCCATCGCATGAACGCCTATCGAGTCACGACCTTCATCTTCGGCGCCCTCATGATGGGCGTCACGTCATTTGCCGTGATTGTCGCGGTGCTTGTCGCCACAGGCACCGTGAAGCCTGCCATCACGCCGCCCGTGGACGCCGGCGCGCAGGCCGGCATTCCCGTGCTTCAGCTGCTGGCGATCATCGCTGCGCTGTCCACGCTGTCCGCCATCCCTCTCGCGTTCGTGCTGCGTGCGCGCACTCTCGCGCGTGCGGGGACCGCGGCCGAGGCAAGCTGGCGCATGGCCCACATCATTGCGGGCGCAATCCTCGAGGGCGCCGGACTGCTGTGCTGCGTGTTTGCGCTCATCACGGGGAACCTTGCGTTCCTCGCGGGCACAGGCCTCATGCTGGCGGCGATGGGGGTTCTGTTCCCCACCCCCGCACGGGCCGAGCTCTGGGCTGCTGAGGTTGCTGACCTGCGCCCTTGAACTCGGTGCACACCACGAACATCTCGACGCTCTCGGCGCGCGAGCTTGAGGGCTTGAATCCCTTCACTGCCGTGAACATCGTGCCTGCGCGCTTGAGCAGTGCGGGGTAGTCCCGGCCCTCGTAGACCTTCATCACGAAGTGCCCGCCGCGACGCAGCCACGTCGGAAGCCGGTCGAGCAGCGCATCGCAGAGCTGCACTGAACGGATGCTGTCGGTGGACGGGTCGCCTGAGGTGTCTGGACCCATGTCGGAGATCACGACATCGAAGGGGTCGCCGAAGTGCTCAGGCGCAAGGTCGCGGAGGTCGGACTGGATGAGGGTGACGTGCGGCGGAAGCCCGCGCGGATCGATGGCCTTTAGGTCGACTGCGGTGACATGCCCTGTCGGCCCGACGCGCTCCGCGGCGACCTGCGTCCATGAGCCGGGTGCCGCACCGACATCGAGCACGCGCGCGCCACGCTTGAGCATGCGCCGCTTGTCGTCGATCTCGATCAGCTTGAACGCGCTGCGCGCGCGGTAGCCGAGCTCCTTCGCCTTGCGGAACCAGTGGTCCTGGACTTCCTTCATGGGGCGGCAGGTTCGGGCTCAGCGGGCGCGGGTTCGGCAGGCACGGGTTCGGCAGGCGCGGGCTCAGCAGGTGCGGGCTCAGTGGGCGCAGGCTCAGCGGGCACGGGCTCGGCGGGCGCGGGCTCGGCGGGCACTGGTGCCGTGGGTTCAGCGGGCGCTGGTTCGGCGGGCTCGGCAGGCGCTGGTTCGGCGGGCGCTGGCTCAGCAGGTTCCGGTTCGGCGGCGGGCTCCGCGGGCACGGAAGCCTCCGGCGCTGGCTCCTTGTCCGGACCCGTATGCCCGCTGCGCTCGAAGTGATCACGGATCTGTCGGTGGAAGCGCGCCGATGCGATTGTCGCCATCGTGCCGTGATCGAGTTCTGGAATCACCTCGATGAGACCCATACTGCCCTCGCGATTGGCGGGCAGCAGGAGGTCGCGGAGCTTCGTGACCGCGCGATCGAGGTAGAAGGAGTCGCGCCCTCCGCAAAGCACCTGCGCCCGCCTCGCGATGACATCTGCGGCGGCCGGGTCACTGCGCGCAATCCGCGCGATGTCAAAGCCAGTCCACGCCTCAACTGTCACCGGATCGACCTCGCCCGTCACCGGATTGGCGATGCGCCGAGGCGCGCCGGTGCGGTCATCCATCGGGCTCCACATCGCCGCCCATGCGTCCCACTGCTCGCCTGACGCGCCGCGCGGCGAGATCGCACGCTCCATGGAGACCTCATCGCGCACCGTCATGGGAACAAGGTCGTGTCCTGGGCCGAGAGGGATCCGCATCGCAGGCTGCTCGGTGCCTGTCGCATCCGTGAACAGGTTTGCATCGCGGTACAGGTCCACCGTCTGGAAGGATGTGAAATCCACCGGATCGGGCGCGCTCGCGAAGGCCATGCCAAACGTCTCTGGATACTTCACCAGAAGCCACAGCGCCGTCCATCCCCCGCTGCTGTGCCCGGTCACCACACGCGCGGATGGTTCGCGCACGAGCCGGAATCGCTCCTCGAGCGCCGGAATCAGCTCAGTCACAAGCGCGGTACCGCGCGGACCGTTGGCAGCGCTGTCCACGAACCCGTGATGTCCCCACGCAGACTCCGGGTCGAGCACCACATGCACCGCTTGCGGGAGCACCTCACGGGTGTCCGAGCGCGCCAGTAGCTCCGCAATGCTCACCGCGTCGGACCAGCGTCCGCCGAACCCGGGCACGATGTAGACCGTGGGCCAGAACCGCCGCTCGGCGTGGATGTTGTCGTACTCGCGCGGGACGACCACGGCCGCACGGTGCATGACATCGCGACCCGCTGCCTCCGAGAGCAGCGGCGACTTGCGCTCGTACCACGTCACGTTCTTGCGGCTCTCCAGTGGTGCAGCCTCGATGCGCCGGCTCAGGGTGATGGTGGTCGCATCCTCGCGGGACGAGTCGAAGTCGATCCGGATCGGATCGGAGATCAGGTTGTCGGGTGCGACATGACCTCGCTCCGTCTCGCTGCGGTCGAACACGACCTGCAGGTCATACGGCCCGTTCAGCCAGTCGGGCGGCCCAGGCCACCAGATGGTCTGCCCGTCGAACTCGAGCTCCATGCCGGCCTGGAGCTCGGCAACGGCGATCGAGCCGAGCGGCTGCGGATCCGCAAAGAATGGTGCGTCCGCAGGCTCGCCGCGTGCATCACTGTCCACGGCACGCATGAAGAGGATCATGCGCCCGGCGCGCGGGAGTCCCTCGCTCTTGGGCAATGATGCCGCGATCGGATCCTCCACCTCTTCGGCTTTGGGTGCGTCGGCGCTGTCTAGGAGGTCCCCTCGCGATGCCGGCAGTGCGATGCGGATCACATCGCGGGGGGTCTCTGCTCCAGGTTCCGGCGCCACAACCCGTCGCGCCTTGTCGATGCGTGCGGGTGGAGGTCCGGGCGGTGCAGGCTGCGGCATCGGCTGAGGCGCCGTGACGGGAGCGGGGGCTGGCTCTGGCGTCGGAGCAGCCGACGGCTCAGGCTCTGTCGATGGTTGTGATGCCGGAGTCGATCCATTCGCAGGCGAGGCCTGAGGCTCCGGTGCGGGTGCGGGACCAGGCGCAGGTTCGGGATCGGGCGTGGGTTCGGGCTGCGGCGCAGGAACTGGCGCGGGTGCCGTCTGAGGTGCGGGTGCAGGCGTCGGTTCCGGCGGCGGCACAGGCGCGGGACCCGGCGCTGGTTCCGGCGGCGGCACGGGCGCGGGCGGCGGCGGTTGGGGAGGGGGCGGTGCTGGTGCCGGCGCTGGCGGTGCCGGCTCAGGCACCGAAGGTTGCGGCGCTGGCTTGGGCCGCGGCGGGTTCGCGCCGGCTGACGTGCTCAGCAGGCCAAGCGACGCGACCGTCAGGACAGCTGCCACAATCCGCACGTGCACCCGCATGGCCATCCGCTCATCCTATTGAGTGGAGTGCATCCCGTTAGACTCATTCGCCTCCATGCCCCGCGGCCTCGTCGCAACATTTGCCGCTGCCACGCTGATCGTCGCACCACTTTGGGGGTGCAGCCGACCGCGGCCGGGCCTCGAGCGTGCGGTCACTGCGCCCCTGCGCGCCACGTTTGGGGGCGAGTCGCAGGACTCTGAGACCTTCACGGTGCCCACGATCGGGCAGCAGAACGTGGTCATCAACCTGTTCGCGGGCGACGTCACGGTGAGCGCCACCGCGAACCCGCCAGGCACAGGCACGGAACAGGGACTTGCAACCGTCAAGGTCACCCGTCGCGGCATGCACGGCCCCTCCCGCAAGGGCGACTCCACCGCGTCGCTTCCCGAGATCACCGCGACGGTGGGCTCGGAGTGGAGGGAGGGGAACTCCACAATCGTGGTCAGCGCCACGACAACCCATCCCGAGCCCTGGCTGCAGGCTGCGGACGTTGACATCACGCTGCCCATGCTCGGGTCCGTGGTGGTCCGCACGGCGCGCGGGCACGTGTACATCACGAACAACGCGCGTGGCGTGGACATCGAGACGAGCAAGGGCGATGTGCGCGTGGTCACCCAGTTCCCCATGAGGGATCCAACCACGATCCTCAACCGCGATGGCGACATCGACTGGCGCGTATCCGGCCGCAGCGCTGGCATGTATGACCTCGAGTCCGTCGGCGGGCTTGTGTTCGCGCGCTGCCCCGTGGGCAAGTGGCTGTGCACGGATCCGTCGAACACCGACAGGCGGCTGGTCGCGTACCTCAATGACGGCAAGGCACGCGTCATCATGCGCAATGTGGATGGGGACATCCGCGTGGCAGTGCTCGACAACCCCGCCGATATCGGCACCTACATCTGGAATCCGTGATCGCATCGCCCTGCTTCGCCGCCCTGCTCTGTGCGCTCAGCATGATGCTCGGCGCGGATCGGGGGCTCGAGGCATCGCTGGCGCGCGCTGGCGCAAACCGCGGCCAGCTCGAGCGCGCGCTGCGCGACGCGCCTGCGGATCAGCGCACGGGCATGGAGTGGCTCGTGGAGCACATGCCCGATTCGGATGCGCAAACGGTCACTGCCGACTTCCTGATTGAGCACTGTGCCGACGCGTACCTGGCGTGGCGATCCGCCCCGTGGCGCGAGAGCGTGAGCGAGGAGATCTTCCTCGACTCGATCCTCCCGTTCGCGAACGTGTCGGAGCGCCGGGAGGCCTGGATGAAGCCGCTGCGCGAGATGTGCCTGCCGCTGATTGAGGGGGCGAAGGATCCCGGCGCCGCTGCGGTGCGGCTCAACCAGGGGCTGTTCCCGCTGGCGAAGGTTGTCTACTCGACCAAGCGCCGCCGCGCGGACCAGTCGCCCTCGGAGTCCATCGAGAGCGGGCTCGCATCGTGCACCGGCCTGAGCATCCTGCTGATCGATGCGTGCCGATCGGTCGGCATCCCCGCGCGGTTCGTCGGAATCCCGCTGTGGCCAGACCGCAGCGGCAATCACTCGTGGGTTGAGGTGTGGGATGGCACCCGATGGCGATTCACCGGCGCGGCAGAGCCCAGCGGCGATGACCTCGACGCCGCGTGGTTCACCGATCGCGCGGCGACGGCGACACGGGAGAACCCCCTTCACGCGATCTACGCCGTGACGTGGCGGCAGACGCCGCTGAAGTTCCCGATGGAGTGGAGCGGCTACTCGGACTCGGTGCGTGCCATCGACGTCACTGACCGCTACGCGAAGTCCGTCACCGAGGTGGTGCCGCTAGGCATGGCGCGCGTCCGGTTTCGAGTGACGCGGGCGGTCGATTCGGCCGCTGGACCAAGTGCCGCGCGCGAGCGGATCGCGGTGCCTGTGCGCGTGCAGAGGGATGCAGCCGTCTCCTCGCCAGCGATCGTCTTCGAGGGAGTGTCGAAGGACGAGCGATTCGACGCGAATGATCACCTGACCGCACTGTTGCCGGTCAATGGCTCGTTTGTGGCGACCGTTCCAGTGGGCGATGCGGCCCGGGCGGCTCCAGCAACACCGGACCATGGACCGGCTGCAGCATCGACTTCACCGTTGCACGCGGTGCGATTCACCGTGCGCGAGGATGGCCAGCTCGTGGACCTCACGCTACCTGCGGACGCCTCCACCAGCATCGCAGCGATTCGTGCCGCGCTGGCGTCGGGCGGCACTGCAGCGCTGGCGTCCCTGCCGCAGTGCCGCGATGCGCTCTCGCGCGACGAGGCACGTGACGTGCGCGAGATCATCTGGCGCGCGTACGCGGATGCGGAGCGCGAGGTGCGCCGACGAGAGATGGACTCCGGTGAAGTGCGCACCGGCGACGTGACGATGCGCTACTGGACACGAACCTTCGGCGACCGTCCCAGGAATGGCCGAAGCCTCTGGATCTCGATGCACGGCGGCGGCGGAGCGCCTGCGCGAGTCAATGACCAGCAGTGGGAGAACCAGAAGCGGCTCTATGAACCGGCCGAGGGCATCTACCTCGTGCCGCGCGCGCCCACGGACACCTGGAACCTCTGGCACCAGGACCACATCGATGCGCTCTACGCGCGGCTGATCGACAGTCTCGTCATCGTGGGCGAGGTCGACCCCAATCGCGTGTACATCATGGGATACAGCGCGGGCGGCGACGGCGTGTACCAGCTCGCGCCGCGGATGGCCGACCGGCTCGCGGGCGCCGCCATGATGGCGGGCCATCCCAACGACGCAAAGCCTGACGGCCTGCGCAACATCGCGTTTGCCCTGCACATGGGCGCAAAGGACTCGGCCTTCAGCCGAAACGCCGTGGCAGCGCAGTGGAGGGACGCGCTTGCAGCGCTTGCCGCGGCGGACAGCGGCGGCTACTTGCACCAGGCGGCACTCCATGCCGACAAGGGCCACTGGATGGACCGGCAGGATGCAGTGGCGCTGCCGTGGATGTCTGCCTTCACGCGCAATCCGCGGCCATCCCGCGTGGTGTGGCTGCAGGATGATGTCACGCACCGGCGTGCCTACTGGCTTGAGGTTGAGACGCCGGTGCCCGGCACCCGAGTCGTTGCGACACGCAACGGCAACGAGATCTCGATCCAGAGCGACGGCGAGGTGCGCGAGCTCACGGTCTACCTCGATGACTCGATGTGCGACCTCGACGCTCCGGTCACGGTGACGTGGAATGGCACTGCCGTGCACTCCGGACCAGTGCTGCGCTCCGCAGCCTCCGTACTTCGCTCGCTTGCCGGGCGTGCGGATCCGGCATCGCTGTACACCGCTCACGTGACCGTGAGGCGGCCGCAGTGAGCGGGCACACGCGCCAGCCGGATGCCGCGTGC
>JBIKNS010000116.1:0-7105 GCA_044358545.1 Phycisphaerales bacterium
ACGTGGAGTGGCCTCAAGGGAGTGGGGGAGATCCGCCACGATGCGGCGGAGGCAATCATGGTCGGACTGTGGGGCGTGATCGAGACCGGCTGGCTTTCCGATCCGCCAGCCCTCGGCCATGCGTCCCGTTGAGGTCGCCGGCCGCCGCCGCCAGTGACGTGCACTACGGCCGCGCAGAACCCGGCACATCAACGTAGCGGTAGGTGCCCCTGTTCTCGTTGGCGATCCGCTCGAGCACCGCGACGTTCGCGCCGATACCGAATCCGATCGTGTTGACCTGCACCTTGCCTTCGGGATTTAGCCTCGAGAGCACGGCGAACACATCCGCATCGCTGTTGAAGGCGCCGTCCGTGAGCAGGTAGATCGTGTCGGGCTTCAGCCGCGAGAGTGCGATCTCGAGCGCATCCACGGGATTCGTGCCCCCCGCGGCGGGCTCCGCGTCCACCCACCGCGAGCAGGCGGCCGTGTTCTCCTTCGACGCCGTCAGCATGCCGCGGCTCGGGTTCTCGATCGCACCGCTGTTAAACAGGATGACCTGAAAGCGGTTCTTGGGCGTTAGCCCGAGCAGGGACCGCTTGAGCTCGATTCGCACAAGCGAGATCTTCTCGTCAGCCATGCTCCCGGAGAAGTCGAGCACGTACACCACGTTGTTGCCGTCGCCCTTGACCCCCATGAACTCCGGCACGCCGGGCCGCGCGGCACCGGCGGCGCCTTCGCGCGCAGGAGCGCTACCAGTGCCGATCGGGTTGGCTGGGAACGGTGCGGTGGGCGGCTGGGGCACGTCCGGCTCCTTCGCCGGAGAGAACCCCAGATCAGGCACGGCAAACTGACCGGCCGCCTCCGCGTCGTTTCCGCTTGGCGGTGCGACAGTCTGCGGCGTCGTTCCCTCAGGCGTGCCTTGTGCCTCTTCGGCCTGGCCGCTCGGATCGGCTCCTGGCCCGTCACCCTGGAGTCCAGCGCCGGAGCCCGTGCCGGCCAATCCGGTGCCGGTCCCGTTGCCGCTGCCGCCAGCTCCGGAGGCGCCGCCGCTCCCGCTGCCTGCATCACCTGTACCGGTGCCGATGCCGGATCGCCACGACTCGCGCATCGTCCAGTAGGTGACGGCGCCGAGGAGCAGGGTGAGCAGTACGCACCCTGCCACCACCGAATCCCGGGTCACTCTCGGACAGCGATGCGATGTCGCATGGTGCACGGCAACTGATACCTTATCCACACCCGAGCCTGATGCGAGCGCACACGGCATTCACATCATGAACCGGGGTGCCCACCGTGCGCAGACGCCTCCTCCACAAGGTCCATTGCCCGCACTGCTGGCATACGTTTCGCACGGAAGAGACCCTGTGGGTCGCCGCTCACCCTGAGCTTCGAGGCGATCCGCTCCTGTCGCCGGACGAGCCGGTCCGGTTCCTTCCATCGCGGTTTGCGGTCTCCGGCGAGGCGCTCGACGAGCACGGTTCCCGTTGCCAGCGGCTCGCATGTCCGCGGTGCCACCTCGGGATCCCGCCGGCGCTCATGGAGCATGCGATCCGCATCTTCTCGCTCGTGGGCAGCCCCGGGAGCGGCAAGAGCTACTTCCTCGCCGCCGCGGCCTGGCAGCTCCGGCAGAAGCTCCCGACGACGTTCGCGCTGTCCTTCGCGGATGCCGACCCCCTGTGCAACCGCATCATCTCTGAGAACGAGGAGAGGCTCTTCCTGCAGGATGACCCTGAACGCCTCGTGTACATCGAGAAGACCGAGCTTGCGGGCGCGCAGTACGACTCAGTCCAGTTCGACCCCGGTGAGCCGACGCTCTTCCCGCATCCGTTCCTGTTCACGATCCGCCCCATGCGCGATCACGTGAACGGCCACGGCGCCGACGTGCTGTCCGAAGTGCTCTGCCTCTACGACAACGCGGGCGAGCACTTCCTTCCTGGCGCGGACACGCCGAATGCGCCTGGCACGCAGCATCTCGCGCGCAGCAAGAACCTGTTCATGGTGTTCGACCCTCTGCAGGACGTGCGCTTCCGCGCGTCGCTGCGCGGGAAGGTGGCGGACCCGCAGCTGGGGGCCTCGAGCCGCGCCTTCCGGCAGGACGTGGTGCTCCAGGAGATGGTCGACCGGGTGCGGAGGTACGGTGGCCTCAGCTCCGATGCGCGGGTGCGCCAGCCGCTCACCGTCATCGTCACGAAGAGCGACGCATGGGGCCCGCTGCTCCTGCCGGGCGTCGACATCTCGACGGATCCGTACGCGATGGAGACTCGCGCGAACGGCAAGCGCATCGGCCGCGTCGACAAGCAGCGTGTCGAGATCGTGTCGGAGCAGGTCGAGGCCATCATCCGCAGCGTGGCGCCTGAGTTTGCAGCGGTCGTGCGCGACAGCAGCGAGCGCGTGCTCTATGTCCCGGTCTCCGCCATTGGCAGCTCGCCGGAGCTTGATGCGGGCAGCGGGCTGCTGAAGGTGCGTCCCCGCGACATCAGCCCAAGCTGGGTCACCGTGCCCTTCCTGTACGAGTTCTCCCGGTGGGGCCGAATTGTCGGGCGCGTCGGCGATCGGGGCGAGGATCCGGTGCGCGGCGAGGCTCCGGGGGAGGATGCGGCTGATGGCACTTGAGCTGTACTACACGTCGTCGCCGCGCGGCCTTCGTCCCGGAACGAGCGGGCTCTGCACCGTGGCGATGACGCGCTCGATGTCTGTCGCGCTGGCGTCGCGACTCGAGTCGCTGTGCGGATACCGCCCGCCTGGCGAGGGCGTAGCGATCGAGCGGTGGCCTGCGGCGCTTTCGCACTGGACGATCGATGTTGGCGGCGTCGAGCGGCACGTGCTTGCCGCCGTGCGCCCCGTCAAGCCTGACCACACGATGCGCTCGAACACCTTGGCGCACTTCGCGGTGCTCCACAACTCGGAGCTCGACCCTGCAGGTGCGGCGTGGATGCTGTCGCAGCCCGAGACCAGCGCGGTGTCGTGGTCCGGCGAGCCGCGCCTGCTCGATGCAGAGCGTGCGATGCCGCGGGGAGGGCCATCAGGCGCACGCGCGTGCAGGACGTGGACCTCAGTGGCCGGAGATGCAGGCTGGGCTGGCGTGCTCGCCAATGCGGCCATGCTGGATCCGACCAAGCCCGCGACGGTGATCTACCCGATGGGTACGCGTGTGCTTGACCTCGTTGGCGAGGCCATGTCGCTGCTGCCAGCCGCTTACCGCTGGCGCGTCACGTTCACGACGTACTTCACGCAGCCCATCGCAGGTGTTCGGTGTACGTGGCGGTTCTGCCTTGATGGCACGAGCGCCGCAACTGCTGCGCGACAGGCAGCCGGATTGGTCATCGATGTATGCACGCCGCAGGCCTGCACCCGCACCGGGGAGTTCGTGGAGGCCGCGCGCGCGGGCCGAGATCCGGTGCTGGTCACGCCCGCGGCGCAGTCGAGGCCAACCGCGAGGATCGCAGCTGCGCCGGGCCAGCCGGTCGGGGAAGGGGCGTTTGCGCTTGAGCCCGAGTCGGACGCGGACGGCGAACCTCGGCGCCGTGTGCCGGCGCGCCGACCGGTCGGGATGGATGAGGAGTCACCGGCCGGCTCAGGCGCCGGGCGCACTGCACTGGTGGCTGCCGTGGTGACGTCTGTGGTGCTGCTCGCCATCATCGCGGTGCTCGTGGTCCTGCTGCGCAGCACGAGCCTGGAGGTGGCAGCGCTCGAGGCGCGCGCGGCGAAGGCGCAGGAGGAGCGAGATGTGTGGCAGCAGGCGGGCAGCACCGCCGAACAGATGCAGGGCGAAGTCAGTGCGCTCAACCAGAGCCTGTCTGCGCTTCAACAGGAGCGCGACACGCTCATGCGCGAGCGTGATGAGCTGAAGGCAAGGGTGGGGGCGCTTGAGGTTCAAGTCAAGCAGTACACGCCAGCTGACGCCACGACCCAAGCGCCGAATGTGCCAGCCCAACCTGCGCCTCCTGCTTCCGCACCGCCTCCTTCTCCGGCATCGCCGCCGTCGGATGCGGCGCCCTCCAATGGCGCTACGCGGTCCTCAGGCGGTGGCGAGGCGACAGTGTCCGAGCCCGCAGTGCCGGCGGCAACATCAATGCGGCGCGACACGGTGATTCGGGGGACCGACGGCGTCCCCCCCGAGCGGGTTGACAAGTCTGCCTCGAGCGGAGATTCGGTCATTGCGCCGCGCGCACCGTTGGTGGCGGAGCTCGCGAAGGACGACACGATCCTCCTCCCGTGGCCGACGGCGATGGATTGCGGAGTAACGGCCGTGTCGCTCACGACATCAGCAGCGCTCGAGTCACTTGGATTCTCCGTCCGCAGTGAACGCACGCTTGCATTCGGCAAGGGATCCACGTCCACCGATGTGGTGCGGATTGCGCTTGTCGCTGGAGGCGTGGAGTGGACATGGATCATCAATGGAGTGCTGCGCGCCCGCCCCGATCTCGCCAAGGCGGGCCTTAGCCTGCCCGAGGACTGGGGAGCGGTGCTTGGCCAGATGCAACTGCACGCCACATGTGGCGATGGCACGAAGCGCACGGCAGTCATCGGTACGCCCCAGTCGCGGATCTGGAAGGTCGGCAAGCCGGATTCGACCCAGATTCAGTTCGACATTCCGCGCGCGCTCGCGGCTGCGGTCGCGATCGAATGGGGTGGCACTGTCGTTCCGTGTGTCGGGGTAGAGGCCATGCTGGCGGAATCCGAGCTCGGGGGCATCGAGGCGCGCACGAGTCGCGTATCCGACTCAAGAGTGACCGTGAAGCTCAAGTGGATGGCGTCGGAGGCGGAGCAGGGGTGCATCGAGAGCATCCAGCAGCTGAACTCGGAGATTGCGGCAGTCGGCGCTCTCGCGTCACTTCTCGATACGGCGTCGAAGCTGAGCGACCACACGCAGGCCAGTCAGGTGACACCTAAGGCACGCGAGGACTTCACGCGCAGCTTCACGGCGTGGCAGGAGCTCAAGTTGGCGCAGTCCGAAGCCAGTGAGCGAAAGCGGTTCGAAGCACTGTCGAGTGAGGCCCGTTACGTGCAGTACCGGGCAGCGCTCCGTGAGCAGCTCGCTGGGAAGAGATCCGAACTGAACGGGCTCAAGACGGGTTGCGACAATGCCAATGGCAGCTGGCGCGAGTCACTCAAGGGTGCTGTGGTGCTCGTGAGGCCTGATCGCGACTCTCCACCGCTCTTCCGAATCGAGATCATGCCAGACCGTAGTGTTCCGTCCCTCTCGCAGGCCGGTGCTGGCGAATCTTCGCGTCCAGCGGCCGGCACGGGGCCTAGCCCATGAGCGGCGATCGCATGGCACGTGCCGCATGGCTGGCCGTTGCACTGGCACTTGTGGCAGCCCCAGAGCTGCATCGATCGCGCGCCGCCGACGGCGCCTCGGGCGCGGGATCGGTGGTGGCGGCCGGGCCTGCGCTCATTCTGCCGCGCGCTGCGTTCGCGTGGAAGACCGATGGGTTCGGCCAGGTGATCGGCGACACGATTGAGTGCGTGCCGCTTCCGGATCGAATTCGTTCCATCGGGGTGGGCTCGGCACTTCCCGCACCGCTCGCGCTCAAGGCTGGCACATCCTCCCTGCGCATCTCAGCGGCAACATCGGGCGGCATCACGCGCGACATTGCCGCGTTGCAGTGGTCCGGCCCGGTCATCACGTGGCAGAGACTTCCCGTACCGGCAGCGACGTTTGAGCAGGCACTCAAGGGACTGGCGTCATGGATGATGGCGAACTACTTCACCGTCACGTTGGAGGATGGGCGCGTCATCGAGGTGGGCACGGAGTCGCAGCAGCTCAGCGTCGAGCTCGGCACGGTCGATGGTGCCGTCGCGGAAGTGGCGGTGGCGGAAGTTCCCAAGGGAGTGAAGCTGCTGGTGAAGAAGGCGGTCCCCGTGCCGCCTCCGGATTCGATGGGCGCCGGGCCATTCCTGTTCGAGGTCCTGCGGTCGACCTCGGGCGTCCGCGTCGCGACCTATCCGGACACCCTGGTGGACATTGAGGTCACCGAGGTGCCCGCGAAGGTTCGCATCAGCGCGATGACTCCGACAGGCGCCCGTGCGGCGCAGGCCGCGGCGGAACTCGCCAAGACCGATGAGCTGCTGAAGGGGGCGCCGCCTGAGCAGAAGCGGATCCTCGATATCCAGCGCGCGGCGCAGCAGGCGGAGGCGGACGAGTTGCGCAAGGTCGCCGCCGCCGAGCGCGTGCGTCCCACGGATGAGCCAATCGTCGCCTGCCTCGTCGATCCGCGGAGCGGTCGCGAGTACATCGCGATCAGCATCGCGCTCAAGGAGGGCGCGCCTGCGGGACGCAGCATCGGCGGCGCCTCCGGCAGCGAGCGCGCGCCGCGCCGCGGGTCTGCGCAGCGCGACGCGTCACGCAGCACGCCTCCGGCGGGGCGAGGTGCGCCTTGAGAAGGATGAGCGAGCTCGTGGATGCGGTGAAGGGGGCGCTGTCGGGTGCGACCATGGATGCCGCGGCTGAGCTCGCGCTTGCGCAGGAGGTGGTGCGCGCGTGCGCAGATACGCGTGAGCGGCTCGTGCGGGCGATCGACCTGATGCGGCAGGGGCTGCGCGGCGAGGCAATGGTGATCGTCGATGTCCGGCCAATGCTCACGGAGACGGCTGCAGCGCTCGCCGATCCCGTCATGGGCCGCTGGCGAAAGCGCTGTGCCGAGCGTGGCCTGCCTGTGCCGCAGCTGATCGACACGGACCTTGTGCATGAGCTGAGTGAGGGCGTGGCGGAAGCGGAGGACCCGCGTGTCGACCAGCTCATGCGGCGACTTCGCTACCAGAACCTCGCGCATGCCCCCGCGCATGAGCGGCTGCGAACGATGTGGGCACTCCGGCGCGTTGACCCAAGCGCGGTGCGCGACGAGGACGTGCGGGCGTTCGAGCAGGCGGCACTCAAGGAGCTCATGGACCGCCTCCGGGCCGCTGTGGATGCCGAGGATGCCCCCGCTGCGTGTGCGGTGCGCGACGAACTGCGCAGGCAAGACTGGTCGGACCGGGACATTTCGGCACGCCGCGCCATGGCCGAGACCGAGTGCGGCGGGCTTGAGGCCAGGCAATCCGTGCGGCGTGCGGCGATCGACATAGACGAGCTCGAGGTGTGCGTGATGCGCGGCGATGCCGGGGCGGCACGCGATGCGCTCGACCG
>JBIKNS010000021.1:0-21818 GCA_044358545.1 Phycisphaerales bacterium
GCTGATCCTCCGCAAGGACATGAGGCGCGGCGACCGCCCCGTGCTTGCGACGGCGCACCTGGACCATCCGGCCTTCGTGGTTTCGGGGCATCGCGCGGCGCCGCGCACCGCATCGCGCACGCGCCGTAGCGCTGCGGTCCGCCCCATCCGAGAGCTAATGCTCGAGTTCCGCGGCGGAGTGCATGACCCGTACTTCTCCGGCGCGCGCATCGAGGTCATCGACATGCTCGGCGTCCGGCACGGCGCCCGCATCACGTCGCTCGACCCCAAGGCGCTCCCGTTCAAGCGCGTCACCGCGTCGCTCGATGCGCCAGCGCGCGCAGGATCCATCCGAGAAGGTGACGTCGCGCGGTGGTCGCTGCCTGCGCCGCGCATTGTGCGGCGCGAGATGCCGTCCGCCATTCCGGGCGGTCGCGCACGACCGGTCCGCGTCATCGAGACTCACGCATGCGATGACCTTGCTGCCGTCGCCGCTGCCTGCGCCGCATTCGACAGCCTGCTTTCCAGCCGCAGCGCGCGCCGATTCGGGCTGCTCTTCACGACGGCCGAGGAAGTTGGCTTCATCGGCGCGATCCATGCCGCGCGAGAGGGCTTCGTCCCGCGCGGCGCAAGGCTGATCTGCCTCGAGAACTCGCGCAGCTTCCCGCATGACTCTCCGATCGGCGCCGGGGCCATCTTGCGCGTGGGCGACCGGCTCAGCGTGTTCAGCCCGCACCTGACCAACGCGCTCAGCGAACTCTTCGCAGCGCACGCGAAGGCCACGAAGGGCTGGGCGTGGCAGCGCAAGCTGATGCCGGGCGGCGCGTGCGAGGCCACCGCGTTCGCCTCGTACGGGATCGAGTCCACCTGCCTCTGCTTGCCTCTTGGCAACTACCACAACATGACGGACATCGACGGCGCGCTTGCGGGCAAGCGGCCTGCGCGCGTTGGCCCCGAGTTCGTGTCAGTGGACGACTTCCACGGCCTCGTGGACATGCTGCGTGTGGCGGTGATGGGGCTCGATTCGAGCCGCAGCGCGGCTGCGCCGGCGCACCGCCCGCTGATGGAGCGGCTCTATCGGGAGCGCCAGTCGGTGCTCGCAGGCTGAGATCGGCTGATCCGTAGGATCCGTGTCCCGATGAGCGATGCCCCATCCATGCAGCGTCCTGCCGGCGCACAGCCAAGGGAGGGCACATGGGATGTCGCCGCAGCGCTCGCGCTCGCCATCCGGCAGGCCATCTCCGCATCGCTCGGAGTGCCTTCCGATGACGCCGATCCTGCACTGAGGCCCAGCACCAGCCCCAAGTTCGGCGACTACCAGGCGAACTTCGCGATGGCGCTTTCGAAGAGGCTTGGTCGGCCGCCTCGCGAGATCGCGTCGGCAGTCGTGGATACGGCGCGGGATCAGCTTGCTGCGCTGGCGGATCCCCCGGAGATTGCGGGTCCAGGCTTCGTGAACATCCGGGTTCGCGCCGACGCGCTCGGCGCTGCGCTCGCGGCGATCGACTGCCCCAGCCTTGGAGTGCCCGACGTGAAGGGCACACGCACGATCGCGGTCGACCTCTGCGGCGTGAATGTGGCGAAGCAGATGCACGTGGGCCACCTGCGCGCCACGATCATCGGCGACACCGTGGCGCGACTCCACGAGCGCATGGGATGGCGCGTCTGGCGCGAGAACCACCTCGGCGACTGGGGCCTGCCGATCGCGATGGTGCTGGCGAGCCTGCGCCGCCGCGGCGCCAACCTCGACGCGATCTCGCTCGCGGACCTCAACACCGCCTACCGCGCTGCGCAGGCCGAGTCCGCCGACGACGAGGCCGGGCTCGCCGCGGCACGGACAACAGGCGCCGGGCCGCACCGCATCATCGAGCTGGAGGCGCAGCACGAGGGCGCGTCCGCGGCAGCTGAGGACGCCCGCCGCACGCTGCGCTTGCTGCAGTCCGGCGACGCCGCCACTGTCGCAGACTGGCACAAGCTGATCGACGTCACCATGCACGAGGTGTTCGAGACGGCGAACACGCTTGGCGTGGACCTGCGCCCCGAGCACAGCCGCGGCGAGAGCTTCTACCGCGACCGGCTCGCACCCACCGTGGACGCGTTCGTGCGCAGCGGGCTCGCCACGGAGGACCAGGGCGCGATCATCGTGCGCTTCACCGAACGCGAGCGTCCGCTGCTGATCCGCAAGAGCGATGGGGCGTTCCTCTATGCCACCACCGACCTTGCGGCCGTCCGCTTCCGCGTGCACGAGCTTGGCGCGGAGCGTGTCGTCTACTGCGTGGATGCCCGCCAGCGTGATCACTTCAGCGACGTGTTCGACGCGTGCCGCATGATCGGATGGACGCGCCGCAGCGACGGCACCGATGCGGAACTGCGGCATGCCGGGTTCGGTGCGGTGCTCGGCGCCGACAAGCGGCCGCTCAAGACGCGCTCGGGCGAGAACTTCACGCTCAAGGCGCTGCTGGATGAGGCCGTGGAGCGCGGTACGGTCGAAGTGCGCCGGCGTGCCGAGGATCCGCAGGCCCCAACGCACGGGATGTCCGACGCCGAGCTCGCGCGCATCGGGCGTGCCGTGGGCATCGCCGCCGTCAAGTACGCCGACCTCTCAAGCGACATCTCGCGCGACTACGTGTTTGACCTCGACCGCATGATCTCCTTCGAGGGCGACACCGGGCCCTACCTGCTCTACGCGCACGCGCGCATCTGCGCGATACTCGCGAAGGCCGGCGAGATGGATGCGCATGCGGCCATCGCGCCCGCCGCCCCAGAGGAGCGCGCGCTTGCGCTGGCGATCCTGCGCTGGCCCTCGACGGTCGTCGATGCGGCGCAGGCGCTCGAGCCGAACAGGATCTGCGGCTACCTCTTCGCGCTCGCGGGCGCATTCAGCGCCTTCTACCAGGCGTGTCCGGTACTGCGCGCCGACGATCCCGCAACTCGCGCATCGCGCCTCCGGCTGTGCGCGCTCACGCGGCGTGTGCTTGCGGATGGCCTTGGGATCCTCGGCATCGACGCGCCCCCACGCATGTGAATCCGTGCGCCGCGCACTGCGGCGCCGACGCATGCGTGCGGACGCTGCGCCCACCGCGCGCGACGCGCCCGTCACTCGCCCACACTAGGCTCCGCGCATGCCGTCGCGCTTCCCAAACCTGCGCCATGTGGACCACCCGCTGATCCGGCACAAGGTCAGCAGGCTGCGCGACCGCACCACGCCGCCGCATGAGTTTCGGCGCGTGCTCTCGGAAGTCGCAGGGCTCATGACGTATGAGGTCTGCCGCGAACTCGAGACGGGCCCGGTCGAGGTTGAGACTCCGCTCGAGCGCACGACGGCGCATCGGCTCATTCACCCGATCACGATCGTGCCCGTGCTCCGCGCCGGGCTCGGCATGACGCAGGGGATCCTGCAGCTGATTCCCGAAGCGCGCGTCGGCCACATCGGCGTTCGGCGCGACGAGCTCTCCGGAAAGCCAGAGGGCTACTACGTGAAGCTCCCGCCTGACGTGGGGGCGGGACCCGTCCTCCTCGTGGATCCGATGCTCGCCACTGGCGGCTCGGCGGCGCACGCGTTCAACCTGCTTCAGGGCGCCGGCTGCACCGACCTTCGGCTCGTGTGCCTAGTGGCTGCGCCCGAGGGCGTCGCGCGACTTGGTCGCGAGTTCCCGAACATCCGCATCTACACCGCAAGCCTCGACCGCGAGCTCGACTCGCGCCTCTTCATCAGGCCAGGGCTCGGGGATGCCGGCGACCGCTGCTTCGACACGTGACGCTGGTGCCGTGCGCCTTTGCGGCGTCACTGCGATGCGGCGGCAAGGGGCTGCGTGCGCCTGATCACGCCTTCGATGGGTGCCAGGGCGTGTCGCCCACGCCAGCGACCGCGTTTGATCGTCGCGCCATCGCGAACAGCATGTCGCTGAGGCGGTTCATGTAGCGCATCGGCCCTGCGCCGACAGGCTCGACGTGCGACAGGGTGACCATCAGTCGCTCGGCACGCCGGCAGATCGTGCGCGCGAGGTGAAGGCGCGACGCAAGCTCGCCGCCCGAGGGCATCACGAAGGTGCGCAGGGGCTCGTTCCCGCCGTCAATCTCGTCGATCCACCGCTCGACCTCCGCGACGTGCGTCTCCGTCACCCGCATGATGCGGTCGCTGTTGTTGGCGCCCTCGGGCGTCGCGAGGTCCGCACCGATGTCGAAGAGGCGCGACTGCACCTGCAGCAGGATCTCGTGCACGCGGGCCTCGAACGTAATCTCGCGCCTGCATGCGGCCATCGACATGCCGATGCTCGCGTTGGCCTCGTCCACGGTGCCGTACGCCTCGATGCGCGGATGGTCCTTGCTGACGCGCGCCCCGCTGAAGAGCCCGGTGGTGCCGTCGTCGCCTGTGCGTGTGTAGAGCTTCATGGTGGGGTGCTTTGGGGTTTCGACGACGGGGCTGCGCAGGATGCAGCGTCCCGCGCAAGATTGGCTTCAGTCGGAGCGAAGCGTGACCGTGGGTGGCTCGGTGCGCGTGCCTGACGCATCGGTCACGGCCACAAGGAACCCCTCGCGCAGCGCGGCGCTCGCCCACTCGCCGCCGGTCGAGAGCGCAATCATCGCGACCTGGTGCGACGGCTTCAGCTCGCGCGAGCGCTCGATGCGGCGGAGCACCTCAATGAGCGCGTCAACCGGCGACGCGCCGCGGCGCATGCACTCCACCGCAAGGAACGATCCGCACACGCCCATCACAAGCTCGCCCGCTCCGGTCGCCGTGGCTGCGCCAGCCTCGGGATCGACGTACAGCCCATGCCCCGGGATCGGCGAATCGCCCACACGACCTGGCGCCTTGAACGGGAGACCGCTCGTCGTGCATGCGCCCGCGATCGTGCCGCGGACATCACGCGCGATCGCACCCACGGTGTCATGATCGGTCCATCGTCGCTCGCCAAAGAGCGCTCCCGCTCCGCCGCCCCGATCAAGCGGCCGGTGCGCGCCGCGGTCGACACCATCGTCATGCCCCGAGCGGCGACCGGCCTTCCACTCTTCCCATGCAATACGTGCGCCCTCGGAGAGCAGATTCTCCGCAGAGATGCCGACGCTGTCGGCAAAGGCATCGGCACCGTCGCCGACGAGCATCACATGCGGTGTGCGCTCCATCACGGCGCGAGCCATTTGCGCAACGGCAAGGTGCCTCGACACCCCAGCGACCGCACCGCACCGCGCGGGTCCCTCCATCACGCAAGCATCCAAGGTCATCCGACCGGACGCATCCGGGAGTCCGCCGCGACCCACCGAATCAATCGACTCGTCCCGCTCGGCAACATCCGCCACCACCAACACCGCATCGAGCGCTGAACCGCCCCGCGACAAGTCCGACCATGCCTGCCGACCCCCCTGCATCGACATGCTCCACGTGGAGAGGATCAGGGGATCGGTTATAGGACTTCTCGCAGGCTCCATCGGACATCAAGTGTAACTCCCCGCCAGAACATGAACTGAGGTGCATCACTCGGGCTCGCACCCTCGTATACTCACGCAACACGGTGTTTTCCCGCTTCTGGCGGGCAAACGGGACTACCGCAGGCGCTCCGTGCATTTCTGTCCCTGCCTGCAACTCATCTCGGGATTCATCCCGACCGGAACCACGCCGACCCGATCGATCGGCATGCATCTCCGGACTGACTGGAAAGGAACGTCATGAAGAAGCGCACAGGATTCACGATCGTCGAGCTGCTCGTCGTCGTGGCCATCATCTCGCTGCTGATCGGCATTCTGCTGCCGGCCATCGGCAAGGCACGCGATGGCGCATACGTCACGCAGAGCCTCGGCAACCTCCGAAACCTCGCGGCCGCGAACGCGCACTACGGCGCGGACTACGCGGATCGCCAGTTCTCGCTGTCGCCCGATGACCTCGGTCTCTACGGCGGCAACTGCCAGCAGTACGTGGCTGTCACCTGCCCCGCGCAGCCCATCCTCGGATGGGACTCGAGCGGTGGCCTGTGGGGCTACTGGTTCCCTGGCCCGATTCCGCCGTGCAACCAGTACCCCGGCAACTGCGGCAACTTCGTCTGCATCTTCCCCATGAGCTTCAACGCGGGCGATGGCTTCTTCGGCACGTGGCAGATGTGCAACCTGAAGGCCTTCAACCCCTACGTCAACGCCCGCTGGTATGACAAGGTCTTCTTCGCGCCCAAGGACAAGTGGTCGCTCTCGCGTGCAGAACGCGGCCTGAACAACTCAGGTGAGTTCACCATCCTGAACAACATCCCCGGTCAGGTCGTGTTCTCCACCTACCGCTTCAGCCCAGCCGCCATGTGGGCGCCGGATGTCCTCAGCTCCAACGCGCAGCAGGGCGCGAACGCAGGTCGTCCGCAGAACTGCGGTCCCGGCGCGTGGCGCACCCCGTCGGTCGGTCAGGCGAAGTTCCCTGACCTCAAGACCCGCATGCTTGAGCACTACTGGCTCCAGAACCGTGACGGCGGCGAGTACAACCCTGGCGTCTCCCCGCAGACCCCGTGGTTCTTCAACCACGGCTACAACTCTGCACCGGCAACGCTCTTCTTCGACGGGCACGTGGCCATCGCGGGTGTCGCTGATGCGCAGGAGTCCGACGGTCGTGTGGGTCGCCAGAACCAGACCCAGGCGCCAGGTCAGCCCGCGCTGCACTCGGGCGGTCGTGGTCTTTGGCACCGCGGCACGCCGCTTGGGGCCAACGGCTACTACAACCAGCTCGCATACGACATGGTTGTGGACAGCGCGTACCACATCCTCACGGTCGACGGCATCCTCGGCCGTGACTTCATCGGCGCGAAGTGATTCCCTCTGACGTGACCTGACGGCGGGAGCAGCTCGCCGTCAGTCAAAGGATTCGATCGATCCGCCGGCCGCTCGCAAGGGCGGCCGGCGTTCTTTTTGCAGCGTCGCACTCGCAAGCCGGTGGATCGCGTGCGCGGCGCAGGTACATTTCGTGGAACAGAAAGGGGTGGCATGCAACGATTCCCCCGCCGCCTGCGCGGCTTCACCATCGTCGAGCTCCTTGTGGTGGTGGCGATCATCTCCCTGCTGATCGGCATCCTCCTGCCTGCGATCGGCAAGGCACGCGATGGCGCATACGTCACGCAGAGCCTCGGCAACCTTCGCAACCTCGCGGCCGCGAACGCCCACTACGGTTCGGACTACCAGGATCGCCAGTGGACATGCATCCCTGACGACTTCGGCCTCTACGGCGGCGGCAACTGCGCGCAGTATCAGGCGATGACCTGCATCCCGCAGATGATTGCGGGCTGGGACTCCAACGGCGGGCTATGGGGGTACTGGATCCCAGGACCGATCCAGCCATGCCCGCAGTTCCCCGGGAGCTGTGCGAACATCGTTGTCTACTACCCCAACGAGTTCTCGTACGCCAACGGCGTGTTCGGAAGCTGGCGACTGTGCAACTACAAGTCGTTCAACCCCTACGTGAACGCGCGCTACTACGACAAGGTGTTCTGGGCGCCCAAGGACCGCTTCAATCTTGCCAAGGCAGAGCGCGCCATCAACGGGCCCGGCGAGTTCGCGCCACCATCGACTGTCGGCGGCAACTCGATCCGGTCAACGTATGTCTTCAGCCCCGCTGCGATGTGGGGACCAACCGTGCTCAGCTCGCGCGCAAGCGAGGCGGGCACCGCGGGTCGTCCGAACATGTGCGGAGCGAGCGCCTACCGGTCGCCATCCACGGGCCAGTCGAAGTACCCGGATCTCAAGACGCGCATGCTGGAGCTCTATTGGCTGCAGAACAGGGACGGCGGCGACTACAACCCAGGCATCACGCCGCAGACGCCGTGGTTCTTCAACCATGGGTACAACTCCGCGCCATGCACGCTGTTCTTCGACGGGCACACGGCGGTCGCTGGTGTGGCTGATGCGATGGAGAGCGACGGCCGCGTGGCACGGCAGACTGCCAATGACCCCGGCGTCGGCGCGAATGCGCGCGGGCTCTGGCACCGCGGCACGCCGCTCGGCGGCGACCAGTCTGCCTTCTACACGAACCAGGCCTACGACATGATCGTCAACACGGCATATCACGTGCTGACCGTCGACGGCATCCTCGGCCGCGACTTCATCGGCGCGAAGTGAGGACGCGCGAGGTGAGGCGCGAGAGATGCCGCGGCGCGGCGAATGCCTGCACGTCCTGCAAAATGGAAAAGGCCCCAGCCTTGCGGCCAGGGCCTTACTGACCGGGTCGGGGCTTCGGCGAGACGCTGCCGTGTCCGACCCGATGCTGTGTCCGACGGACGGGATCAGTAGTCCATGTCCTCGCCAGCGCCGCCGGCGGGGACCTTGGCCTTCTTCTCCTTGATCTCGATGATCGCGCAGTCGGTGGTGAGCAGCAGGCCCGCGATGCTCGCGGCGTTCTGCAGCGCAACGCGCTCGACCTTGGTCGGGACGATGACGCCGGCCTTCACGAGGTCGGTGTACTCGTGCGTCACGGCGTTGAAGCCGTAATTGGTGTCGGAGCTCTCCTCCACCTTCTGCGCCACGACCGATCCGTCGAGGCCGCAGTTGGCCACGATCTGCTTGATCGGCGCAGGCAGCGCACGCAGGACGATGTCGACTCCCGTCGCCTCGTCGCCCTCGAGCCCCTTGCGGAGCTTCTCGAGCGCCTTGCGCGCGCGCAGCACGGCAACGCCGCCGCCGGGGAGGATGCCCTCCTCGACAGCCGCGCGGCACGCATGCAGCGCGTCCTCGACGCGAGCCTTCTTCTCCTTCATCTCGACCTCGGTCGCGGCGCCGACGTTGATCTGCGCCACGCCGCCTGCGAGCTTCGCGAGGCGCTCCTGGAGCTTCTCGCGGTCGTAGTCGCTCGAGGTGATGTCGATCTGGGCCTTGATCTGCTCGATGCGGCCCTGGATGTCCTTGGTCTTGCCGCCACCCTCGACGATCGTGCAGTTGTCCTTGTCGATCGTGATCTTCTTGGCGCGGCCGAGCTCGTTGAGCGCCATGTTCTCGAGGTTGATGCCGAGCTCCTCCATGATGGCGGTGCCGCCGGTGAGGACCGCGATGTCCTCGAGCATCGCCTTGCGGCGATCGCCGAAGCCAGGGGCCTTCACCGCGCAGACCTTGAGCACGCCGCGGAGGCGGTTGACCACGAGGGTTGCGAGGGCTTCGCCCTCGATGTCCTCGGCGACGATGAGCAGGCTCTTGCCGCTCTCGGCGAGCTTGCCAAGCAGCGGGAGCATGTCCTTGGCGCTCGAGATCTTCTTCTCGTGGATCAGCACGTAGGCGTCCTCGAGCACGCACTCCATCGCGGCCGGGTTGGTCACGAAGTGCGGGCTGAGGTAGCCCTTGTCGAACTGCATGCCCTCAAGGAGCTCAACCTCGGTCTCGAGGCTCTTGCCCTCCTCGACCGTGATCACGCCGTCCTTGCCGACCTTGTCCATCGCCTCGGCGATGATGCCGCCGACCTGCGTGTCCTGGTTCGCCGAGCAGGTGCCGACCTGCGCGATCTCCTTCGAGTCCTTGACAGGCTTGGACATCCGCTTGAGCTCGGACACGACGGTTTCGACCGCCTTGTCGATGCCGCGCTTGACCGCGTTGGCGTTCGCGCCGGCGGTGATGTTCTTGAGGCCCTCCTGGAAGATGGCCTCGGCGTAGACGGTCGCGGTCGTGGTGCCGTCGCCGGCATCCTTCGATGCCTTGCCGGCCACTTCCTTCACCATCTGCGCGCCGATGTTCTCGTAGGCGTCCTCGAGCTCGATCTCCTTGGCGACGGTGACGCCGTCCTTGGTGACCGTGGGGGCTCCGAAGGACTTCTCGAGGACCACCACGCGGCCCGAGGGGCCGAGCGTGACCTTGACGGCCTTGGCGAGCTTCTGCACGCCGCGCAGGATCTTCTCGCGCGCGTCGTTGTCATATGAGATGTGCTTTGCTGGCATGTGTGTGTCTCCGTGTGTTGTCTGGTGTTCCGGATCAGCTGATGACGCCGAGGATGTCTTCCTCGGTCATGATGAGGTAGGTCTCGCCGTCGATCTTGACCTCGGTGCCCGAGTAGGTCGTGAAGATGACAGTGTCGCCCTTCTTGACGGTGAAGGGCATGCGCGTGCCCTTTTCCTTGTTGAGCGGGCCGTCGCCGAGGGCGATGACCTTGCCCTGCTTGGGCTTCTCCTTGCTGGACTCGGGCAGGAAGATGCCTGAGTCAGTCTTGGTCTGCGGATCGTCGCGCTTGACGAGGATCTTGTCTCCGAGGGGCCGAACCTTCATTGCCATGGTGCTGTCTCCGTTATCGAAAGTGGGAAGTGAGAAGAAGGATGTGGAGACCCGTCACGCGACGGGCCAGTGCCCTCCGTGCTGCCGCGCAAGCACGCGACGGAGCACTTCGAGCATTGATTCAAGAGGGCATGGCTGGTCGAGCACCGCGAAGGCGCCCTGACGCAGCGCATCATTGAGCGAACGGCTCGCGTCACGCATCACCGGGCTGCGTGGACGCACCACCACGGTCGCGGGCGGCGCGGCCATGCGGCGCAGCAACTCGAGCACAAGCGGCCCGCCGGCCTGCGCACGGCCGGACTTTGACTCGTCGACCGGTGTCTCGACGTCGATCACCGCGATGTGGATGCGCTCGCGCGCGGCAAGAGCGCGCTCGGCGATGAGGGTGGCCTCGCGCGCGGTTCGGGCGAGCAGGCAGTGGACGCCCATGGGGGCAAGCAGCGGCGGGAGCTGGTCTGCGAAGCTTGGGGTGCGCCAGCCACTGTCAGCGAGAAGAAGGTTGAGCCGACCGCCATGCGAGCCCTGACCCAAACTCCCAGCGTGACCGCCATGGGCATGACCAGCGCCGCTGTGCGGGCTGTCTGGGATCAGGTATCGGAGGGTGAAGCCCATAGGAACTGCGTGGACCTTGCCTCTAGTGCAAATCACGTGCCAACGGAGGGTGCGGCGGAAGGCCATGCATCGCGTCGGGCAGAACATTCCAAGTGCCTGCAACCGCAGTACCTGCCTCCATGTCATATGTGACAGCATATTACTGCAACTACATTTGCATGACAGTATATTGCTGGCACATATATGCCGCCCCACTCACCGCTCAACTGGGTGCCCGATGCTGCGATGAGCCTCGATGAGGTGGTCGAGCGGGCAAACGCGCTGCTCTCCGCGGCGACGACTGCCCAGCGCGATGGCCGCGTTCGACCAACGCTCGATTCGCGCACGGTGCGCTACTACCAGACGCTTGGCATCGTGCCGCCGCCGCGCCGTGCCGGTGGCCGCCGTGCGGTGTACCGCTCCACCCACCTCGTCCGTGCCGTCGTGACCAAACTTCTCCAGGCTGGGGGGACACGGCTTGGCGACATCGCGACGCGGTTGGGCCAGCGATCGGATCAGGACCTCTGGCAGCAGGTCGGCGACCTGCTGCAGTCCGGCTCAGCGAAGGCGACGGCGCGAACGCCCGAGTCCCCAGCCGCATCCGAACCAGCGATGTCGGCCGGACCCATCAAAGGCTCGGGGGAGCCGCATGCCATGACCATCATGCCCGGCGTGCACCTGTTCATCGAGGCCACCGCATCGCAGGACCCCGAAGAGCTTCTTGATGCCATGCGTGCCTATCTCGCGCGTCGCCGGCGGCCGTAGCTGGATCCTCACCCCTACTCTCTGCGCACCATGATTGACGCCTCGGTCGCATCGATCTTCCGCGATCACTCCAACTACCTGGGCAAGCAGGTGCGCGTGAAAGGATGGGTCCGCACGCGCCGCGACTCGAAGGCAGGACTCTCCTTCGTGCAGATGTCCGACGGATCGTGCTTCGATGCATTCCAGGTCGTGGCGCCCAACGCGCTCGCCAACTACGCATCAGAGGTGATGAAGCTCACGGCGGGCTGCGCGGTCATCGCCGAGGGCGAGATCGTGCCGAGCCAGGGCAAGGGGCAGCCTGTCGAGATGCAGGCATCCAAGGTGGAGGTGGTGGGGTGGGTGGAGAATCCGGACACCTACCCGATCCAGCCCAAGCCGCACACCTTTGAGTACCTGCGCGAGGTCGCCCACCTGCGCCCGCGCACCAACACCTTCGGCGCGATTGGCCGCGTGCGCCACTGCCTGGCGATGGCGGTGCACCGCTTCTTCCATGAGCGCGGATTCTTCTGGATCCACACGCCCATCGTCACGGGCAGCGACTGCGAAGGCGCAGGCCAGATGTTTCGGGTGTCGACGCTCGACCTCGCGAACATCCCGCGCACTCCGGAAGGCAAGGTGGACTTCGCGCAGGACTTCTTCGGACGCGAGACGCACCTTACGGTGTCAGGCCAGCTCAACGTGGAGACATGGGCGTGCGCGCTCAGCAAGGTCTACACATTCGGGCCTACGTTCCGTGCGGAGAACTCCAACACCGCACGCCACCTCGCCGAGTTCTGGATGATCGAGCCCGAGATCGCATTCGCCACGCTCGTGGAGGATGCGCAGCTCGCCGAGGACCTGCTCAAGTACATGTTCAAGGCCCTGCTCGAGGAGCGCAGCGACGACCTGAAGTTCTTCGCGGACCGCATCGACAAGGGATGCATCGCGCGGCTCGAGGCGCTTGTGGGCGCTTCGTTCGAGCGCATGGACTACGGCGAGGGAATCCGCCACCTTGAGGCTGCGGTCGCAAAGGGGCGCAAGTTCGAGTACCCCGTGTCGTGGGGCGCTGACCTGCAGAGCGAGCACGAGCGCTATCTCACCGAGGAGCTGGTCGGGCGCCCGGTGATCCTGATGAACTACCCGAAGGACATCAAGGCCTTCTACATGCGCATGAACGAGGATGGGCGCACGGTGGCCGCGATGGACATCCTTGCGCCGGGCATCGGCGAGATCGTGGGCGGCAGCCAGCGCGAGGAGCGGCTCGACATGCTCGATCGAAGGCTCGACGAGATGAAGCTCGACAAGGATGCGTACTGGTGGTACCGGGACCTGCGCCGCTACGGCACGGTGCCGCACGCGGGATTCGGGCTCGGCTTCGAGCGGACGGTGATCTACGCGACCGGAATGGCCAACATCCGCGATGCGATCCCCTTCCCGCGCACGCCCAAGACCTGCGACTTCTGATGCGCGGTCCGCGGATGCGCGACCGTCCGTTGGGCGGAGCTACCCGGGCTACGACTGCGGCACGAGCGAGCGGTTGATGATCGGCGGGATGACGCCGGGCAGCAGCCTCTCGCGGAAGTGCATCCAGTCCTGGCGCCACGGGCTGCCTGGCGAATCGGGCGGCTGCGCGTAGTCGTGGTCAGCGCCCGGGAAGGGCGGACCGACGATCGCACGTTCCACGTTTGGGTTAATCATCTGGTACGACTCGGTCGACCCGTCGACGTAGCTGTACGTGATGTACTTGGAGTCCCAGAAGGCGGGCCAGTCGATCCAGCCGCTCCAGCCGCCGGCGATGCACGCTCCCTGGTTTGGCGTGCCCGCTGGCGCGCGGGGATCAACCACCCAACCGTTGTTGTTGAAGTAGTTGCCGCTGCTTGAGCCCGCGAGGCGGGTGTCATCCTCGATGATCGACATGATCGTCTGCGAAGGCTGCGGAATCTTCGATCGCTTTGTGGTGTTGAACTCGCCGGGCGGAATGCCCCTGCAGCCGATCCAGCTCGCCCAGTTCTGGATGTAGAAGGCTGCGTCCTCGGGCACCGTCGACCCGACAAATGAGTTGAGCGAGTAACTACGAAGGCGCTTGGTCGGGTCGTAGGGTGACCTGTAGCTGCCAACGCTTCCGATGTACGGGTAGAGCGCGCCCGAGGTGATGGCCGACTCGCGCTCGGTCTGGCCCTGCCCTGGCACGTTGACGACATTGCCGCCATAGGTGCGCACCCAGCAGTGGTACCTGTCCTGGTTGGTGTTCCCGTTGTTGAGCAGGTACGGGTAGTTGGTGCCGTTGATGTTGACGTTGAAGGACACCTGGCTCCACTGACTGCTCCCGCTCAGCCCTTCAGTCCGGTTGCTGGCGAGCGCATCGTTGTTGTCGCTGGCGTACGCGGACTGCGCAAGGGCGATGGCGCGCTGCTGGCTCAGGTCCTTGGACACGCGCGAGAGGGTCACGACCTTCTGTGCGCCAAGAACCACGATGGTCACAAGCACGGCGATGATGCCCACGACCACCAGGAGCTCGACGACCGTGAATGCCCTGCGGTTGACCTGCGATCGCTGCATTCAAGCGAGGATATCAGCGCGGATGCGGCCAACGAACAGCCGACCGCTACCATTCCTCATCATGAATCTTCGCTCAAGGTGCGTGGCGGTTGCGCTGATGTGCACGGGTTTGTCGCTGATTTCTGCAGGATGCGGCAAGGACGAGTCTCCGGCGCCGCCGCCCGTTGCGGACGCCAGCGGCGCAGCGAGTGCACCGGCTCCCGCATCGAGCCCGGCGACCGGTGCGGCCGCGGCTTCCGGAGCTCCTGGCTCGGGCGGTGCAGCAACTCCGAGCACGCCGTCCTCAAGCGCAAGCGCATCCGCTCAGAAGACCTCCGCACCGGCAGGCGTGGCAGCGACAGCGCCGGCGGCACCTTCAGGCGCTGCATCAGGTCAGGCCCAGACGACCGCGGCTGCAAAGACACAGGCTGCGCCAGCGAGTGGTGCGCCGGCAGCGGCCGCCCCACCAGCCCCGGCAGCGCCGTCAGGAAAGTCAACCTCCACGGCTGGAAGCGCGCAGGGCTCCGACGATATCGGCGGCACTGACTCGACAGATCCGGAGACGCGACGTCTCGCGGCGCTCGCGCGTGATGGTCGCTTCGCGCCCTACCGCCGCATGGCCAAGGAGCGTCTCGCGGCCCAGATGAGGATGGCGGCGTTCCAGATCGACACCTCTTCCGACGCAGCGCTTGAGTCGAGCCGCAAGGAGTACGCGCGCCTCCGCGCCGAGTATGACCTTCTCAGCTCGGCGATGGACAAGTTCATGAGCAGCCAGAAGTGGTCCGACGAGGACTACGCAGTGCTCGGGTTCATCATGGCGCAGGTCGAGTCCTCGCGCACATCGAAGTGACCGCGGAGAGCCCATGCCGCTGACCTGCAACATCGACCGCACTGGACGCCGTATCCGCCTGATCGCAGGCATCGTGGTGGAAGCTGCCGGAGCCATCGTGATCCTGCTGCGCGCGGCAGGTGTCCTCGAGGGCACGTGGCCGTGGGTCGTCGGCCTCAGCGCCATCATCGGCGGGTCGTTCATGATCTTCGAGGGCGTGATGAGCTGGTGCGCGGTGCGCGCGCTCGGCTTCCGCACGCCTGTCTGACAGATGGGCGCTCGCTGCGGACATTCCGTGGCGGGGAGCCCGCTCGCATCGCACGCGTCCGCTGCGCACACCAGCCTCTGGCGTGCGGTACTTGCCGATCCCGACCTTGTGACCGCGCTCATCTGCGGGGCGCTGCTGCTCGCCGGATGGATCTGCTCGCTCGCGGGCGTGCCTGAACCCGCGGTGATGGGGCTCTACATCGCGAGCTGTCTGACGGGCGGATGGCGCACCACGATCCACGCCGTGCAGCAGCTGCTGAAGCTCTCGCTCGACGTTGACATGCTGATGCTGGTGGCGGCGCTAGGCGCGGTGGCTTTGGGCCGGCCCGGCGAAGGCGCGATGCTGCTCTTCCTGTTCTCGCTCGGGCACGGGCTGGAGGGATTCGCGACAGACCGCGCGCGCAACGCCATCCGCGCACTCGGACAGCTCACGCCGAAGTTCGCGCGCGTGGTCCGCGAGGGCGTGGAGCAGGAGCTGCCGGTCGAGGCGCTGCGCGCGGGCGATGTGGTGCGCGTGGCGCCCGGCGACCGCCTGCCGGTCGATGGCGTGGTCGAGGAGGGTTCCTCGAGCATCGACCAGTCGCCGATCACTGGAGAGAGCGTTCCTGTGCATCGCACGGTCGGCGATGGGGTCTTCGCGGGAACCGTGAACGGCGATGGCGCGCTGCGCATCCGCATGACGCGGCCCGCCTCCGAGAGCACGATGGCCCGCATGATCCGCCTGGTGGAAGAGAGCCAGCAGAACAAGGGCCAGACGCAGCGCATGACGGAGCGCTTCACGCGCATCTACACGCCCATCGTGCTGGTATCCGTGCCTGTGCTCGTAGGCGTGCTGATGGGTGCGTTCGGCATGACGTTTGCGGATGCGTTCATCCGCGCGATGGCGGTGCTTGTGGGCGCGAGCCCATGCGCGCTGGTTATCTCGACGCCGAGCGCGATGCTCGCTGGCATTGCGCAGGCCGCACGCAAGGGCGTGCTGATCAAGGGTGGCGCGCATCTTGAGAGCCTTGGCACCGTGCGCGCCATCGCGTTCGACAAGACCGGCACGCTGACGCGCGGCAAGCCCGAGGCGACCGATGTGATCGCGGCCGAGTGCGCCACGGAGCCTGAGGTGCTCGCCGTCGCGGCCGCTGTTGACAGCTCGTCATCGCATCCGCTTGCGCAGGCGATCGTGCGCCGTGCACGCGATGAGCATGCGCTCTCCCTTGAGGCGACCGATGTGCGGCTGCTCTCAGGCAAGGGCATGGAGGGCATGGTGGGCGGACGGCGCGCCATTGTGTGCTCGCCTGGAATGCTTGATGGCACTCAGGCGCCTGCGATGCCGGATGCGCTCGCGCTGCGCGTGCGTGCGCTGCAGGACGAGGCGAAGACCGTGAGCATGGTGGTGCACGGCGACCGCGTCATTGGTGCCGTCGCGCTCGCCGACACCGTGCGCCCCGGCGCGCGGGAGATGCTTGCTGGCCTGCGGCGGGCGGGTGTGTCGCGGCTCGTGATGCTCACGGGCGACAACGAGCGTGTCGCGCGCTCGATTGGCACGCAGGTCGGCATCGATGAGGTGAAGGCCGGACTGCTGCCCGAGCAGAAGATCGGCGAGGTGCGCGCACTGCTTGCATCGCACGGGAGCGTGGCGATGGTGGGCGACGGCGTGAACGATGCGCCTGCGCTTGCTGCGGCGACCGTGGGCGTGGCGATGGGTGCAGGCGGTACCGATGTCGCGCTTGAGGCCGCCGATGTCGCGCTGATGGCCGATGACCTGAGCAAGGTGGGCTTCGTGATCGGCCTCTCGCGCGCGGCACGGAGCATTGTCATCCAGAATGTCACGATCTCTATGGGCGTGGTGGCGATGCTTGTGCCGCTCGCAGCGCTCGACGTGGTCAATCTCGCAGGTGCGGTGGTGCTGCACGAGGGCAGTACCGTCATCGTCGCCTTCAACGCATTGCGCCTTCTGGGGTACCGGCATCATGCATAGTCGAATCGATCTGCATCGCGTCCTGCTTGGCAGCATGCTCATGTGCCTTGTGGCCAGCGTTGCTGGCTGCGCCAGTGCTGGTCCTGCCGGGGCATCAGTTCACGCGCCCGAGACGGTGCACCCGTGCGACGCGATTGACGCCGGTCCGATCAGGGCCGACATCGCCGAGCTCGCGTCGGATGAGATGAACGGCCGGTTCTGGCGCTCCGAGGATGGATGGCGTGCAGCACGATGGGTCGCGGCGCGTTTCGCCGCTGCCGGCCTGCAGCCGCTGCCGGGGCGTGCCGACATGTTCGTCGCGGTCACCGATGACGCATCTGCGTCGCCCAACGTGGTCGCGTGGATCCCGCCTGCCGGTGGCGGCACGGGTGCTGCGTCGAGCTCCTCGGCCGCGACCACCGGACCGGTAGTGGCAATTTCAGCGCACTTCGACCACCTGCGCCCTGCGCGACGGGGCGAAGACCGCATCTTCAACGGTGCCGATGACAACGCCAGCGGCGTCTGCGCCATGATTGCCGCAGCGCGCGCGCTGCACCAGGCGCGGGTTGCTGGCGCGGCACCAGGCATCGGCATCCTCTGTATTGCGTTCACGGGCGAGGAGTCGGGCCTCATCGGGAGTCGCGCGTTTGTGCGCGACGGGACGGTGCCGACCGACCTCATGGTGGCACTCGTGAACATGGACATGGTGTCCCGCTCCGACGATGGCGCGATTCGCGTCGATGGCGGAGAGGTGGGCGCGCCGGTCACCGCAGCGCTCGTGAAGCTGGCGCCGAAGGCGCATGTGCCGCTGGTGGTCGACACGCATCCGGAGTGGCTCCCGCGCAGCGATCAAGGTCCATTCCTCGGGCGAGGTGTGCCCGCTGTGCTGCTGAGCGTTGAGGACCACGCTGACTACCACACCGTCGATGACGAGGTTGATCGCATCGATGCGGATCTTGCGGCCCGCACCGCGCGGCTGGTGTGCTCCGTGATCGAGCGGCTCGCGCAGCCCGGTGCGCTGCCCTCCCGCTGACCGGATTCACCGCCAGAGGCGCCGATGCGCGGCGCGCGCCGCAGCCACCGCCACCAGCAGTGCGCCGAGCGTCAGGGCGATTGAGCCCGATGTGCTCGCGTCGGAGATTCCCCAGGCGCCGCCCCAAAGAAGTCCTGGCACGGTTGTGGCAACCGCATGACCGAGGAGCGCACCGACCGCACCCACGACTGCAGCAATGACCGCCATGGCACGCACCGAGCTGCCGCACAGCCGCGCGGTGGCGGCGGGCGTCACCATCATTGCGACAATGAGGATGCTGCCCACGGCCTCGAAGCATGCGACGCACGTCGCGGCCGCCATCGCCATGACGCTCACGTCTACGAGGCCTGCGCGCACGCCCCCGGCACGCGCATGAGAGCGGTCGAAGCTTGCGGCAAGCAGTGGGCGCCACAGCAGCGCGGCGATGAACAGGTTCGCCGCGAAGACCGCGCACATCAGGAGCGCTGCGCGCGGGACAAGGTGACCGCCAACGACCACGGCATCGAGCGGCGCGACCTCGAGCGATCCGAAGAGCACGCAGGACGGGTCGATGTCGACCGTTCGCGCTGCACCGGATGCGAGCAGCACGCCGATGGCGAACAGCGTGGTGTACGTCACTCCGAGCGCAGCACCACGCTCGAGCCGTCCCGCGGAGCGAAGCCACACCGACATCGCCGCGAGTGCAGCCGCCGCAGCCATCGCGCCCAGCAGCATCCACCCCGGGCCGCGCGAGCCGGTCGCGAGGAACGCGATGGCGATGCCCGGGAGGACCGCATGCGAGAGCGCATCGGCCATCATGGCCTCGCGCCGCGCCACGAGCCATGTGCCGGGAATGCTGCACGCAAGACCGGCGAGTGCGCCGATCGCGACAATCCACCCGTCGACCTCCCACGTCCATTCCTCCAGGCCACTCACGATGCGCTCCCAACCGCACGGCGAAGCCCTCGGAGTGTCACGGCCGCCGCCAGCAGCGCAGCGCATGCGATCACAATGAGCGGTCCGGTGGCCAGCCCGGGCAGCATCGCGCTTGCCGCCGTGCCGGAGGCTGCGCCGATCGCACCGATGCATGCCGCAGCCGCGACCACTGTCGTGTAGCGGTCGGAGATCATGCGGGCTGCCGTTGCAGGCATGACCAGCAGTGCGACGACGAGCACCAGTCCGACTGCGTGCGTGCCTGCGACGATGGCGCAGACGATGACTGCAGCCACGAGTGCCGAGACGAGGCCCGCAGGGCGTCCCACCATGCGCGTGAACTGCTCATCGAAGGCAAGTGCGCGGAGATCCCGTCCGAGCGCGATGAACAGCGCGAGCGTCATCGCCGCCAGCACTGCGGCCGCAACGAGGTCTGCCGCCACGAGCGTGGCGGCCCGTCCCACGAGCAGGCCGTCGAGACCTGCCTGGTTCCCTCCCGGCGCCCGCTGCACCACCGAGAGCAGCGCCACGCCGAGACCGAAGAGGGTGCCAAGCGTCACGGCCATCGCCGCATCCGCACTCATCTTGAGCGCACGCTGCAGTGCCGCCACGCTGGCCATGCCTGCGCAGGCGCCGGCGATCGCGCCCGGCATCAGCACCCATAGCTCGCGGCCTGTGCCGCCGAGCGCAATGCTCGCGAGCGACGCGCCCGCAAGTCCAGGCAACGTCGAGTGGCCCGCAGCGTCACCGACGAGCGCTCGCGACCTGAGCGTGAGCATCGTGCCGATCGCGCCTGCGCTCGCGCCGAGGAGCGCCGTCGTGGCGATCACCTGGAGCGCGTGAGGATCCCCGATCCAGGCCGACTCAGGCTCCGACATCGGCAGTCTCCTGGCGAGTAGAAGATCGGGTGACCAGGAGCCGGCCCCCATAGGCCGCACGCAGGTTCGATTCGCTCATGACCTCATCGGTCGGTCCCGCGCAGATGACCCGCCCGCCCAGGAGCACGGCCCAGTCGAACATCTCGCGCGCCATATCCAGATCGTGATGCACCATGACCACGGTGCGACCGGCCTTGCGCAGCCCATGCAGTGCGTCGATGACAATCCGCGCCGACGCCGCATCAACTGACGCAAGCGGCTCGTCCATGATGTAGGTGCTTGCGCCTTGCGCCAGCGCGCGCGCAAGGAACACCCGCTGCTGCTGACCGCCCGAGAGCGCCCCCACCGCGCGGTCCGCGAGATCCGCGATCCCCAGCGTGCGCATCTCCGCGAGGGCGATCTCGCGCGCTGCGCGCGTACGCATGCCGAGCCACCCGATACGCACGTGCGCGCCCATCGCCACCACATCGAGCGCGCTGATGGGAAAGTCCCAGTCGACGCTCTCGCGCTGCGGCATGTAGGCGATGTCGCGCCGGCACTGCGCGAGCGGCCGTCTGCCGAAGAGCACCGATCCGGAGTCCGTCGGCACCAGGCCCAGGCATGCCTTCAGGAGCGTGGTCTTGCCCGAGCCGTTAGGGCCGATGATCCCGGCGATGCTGCCCCGCGGAACGTGGAATGTGCACGCGTCGACCGCACGGCGCGACCCGTACGACACGGCGAGGTCGCGTACCGCGAGCGCGGGATCGGTCTCGCGTCGCGTGAACGGCGGATGGCCCTGCGGCTGCGGCGCGGGAGGCATCGTCATGACAACCCCCTGACCGATGACGCATCGCCCCCGAGCGCCTCGACGATTGCACGCACGTTCGCCCGCATCATGCCCTCGTACGTGTCCGCGCCGCTGCCAGGCGCACCAAGCGCATCCGAGTGGAGCGCCGCGGCATTCCGCAGCGGATGGCCTCGCGCCGCCGCGCTCTCGACGAGCGCATCGATCGCCCGGTCGGGCACGCTGGTCTCATGGAACACCGCGGGCACCTTCCGGGCGACGAGCTCGTCGACCAGCGCCTGCAGGTCGGCGAGTCCGGTCTCCGCTTCCGTCGAGATCCCCTGCACGCCGCGCACGTCGATCCCGTAGGCCGTTCCGAAGTGGCCGAATGCGTCATGCGCCGTCACCAGCATCCTGCGTTCAGGCGAAATGGTGGCGATCGCGGCACGCACCTGAGTATCGAGTGCACGCCAGCGCTGCGCGACACGGTCGGCCCCTGCACGGATGGCATCAGCGCTGGCTGGGATGCTCGACGCGAGCGCTGCTCCCGCACGCTCCGCGGCAGAAGCCCACAGCGCAGCGTCCATCCAGATGTGCGGGTCGTCGCGCGCGGTGCCCCGATCGCTGAGCACGACCACCTCGATGCCTCGGCGCTCGAGCTTGGGCCATAGGTCCTCCATGCGCCCCTCCAGAAGGAGACCGTGTGCCACCACCACCTGCGCATCTGCAAGCGCGCGGACATCGCGCACGGTGGGCCGGTAGAGGTGCGGGTCGACGCCCGGCCCCATCAGCGATGTCACCTCCACTCCTGGAACGCCTGCACAGACCTGGCGTGCGAGGTCCGCAGCAATGGACGTGGTCGCAATGACGCGCACTGCCGAATCCTGCGCGGCCGGTGCTGCCGCCGTCCGAGGCGCCGCCTCCGCTGCGGGACCCTCCGGCTCGCGATCCGCCCTCTCGCCACTCGCCAGCGCTTGCGCAAGCGTCCATGCGCATGCGAGCGCCACCCAAGCTGTCACTGGTGTAGCCACGGCTACACTAGGGTAGCCCATGGGAAGGCCCCAGACAAACCCACGAAACGCGGCACGCGGCGCGTTCCTGAAGGTCCGGCGCGATCATGCCCG
>JBIKNS010000117.1:0-6938 GCA_044358545.1 Phycisphaerales bacterium
CGACCTAGACTCTGGATCCATGGTGCGTCCCGACTTCACATCAGCGGTGCGGCACGTGCGATTCGCGCATCAGGTGGCGATCGCGGCGTTCATGGCTGCCGCCGGATGCCAGAGCGCACGGGTGGCGCAGCCTCTGTCGACAGATGGCCGCGCCGCTGCGCCCTCTGACCCGGATGTCGCGATCCGGGCTGACGCCTCGGAGGCTCCGATTCTTGGTCGTCCAGTCCAGCTGACATCGGCGACGCAGTTCCGCAAGGCTGGCGAGAGCTACTTCAGTCCGGATGGGGCACGCGTCATCTTCCAGGCAGTACCTGCCGCCGAGGGCACGGGTGACGATGCCGGGTACGCGATGTTCCTGGCGGATGTGGTCCGCGAGGGTGGGGTCCCGGTGCAACTCTCGCGTGTCCGTCAGATCTCGCCTCCGATGGCCCACAACACCTGCGGATGGTTCCACCCCACCGACCCGAACATCGTCATCTTTGGCACGACGGTGACGGCACCCGCGGGGGACGAGGTTCCGGGCTACCAGCGCGGCACGAGCCGCTACCGGTGGGCGTTTCCGCCCGAGATGCGTGTCGTGCAGGTCCGGCTCGACCCCACGACCGGGGAGCCTGGTCCGCTTGAGGCGATCGCCGGTGATGGCACGGCGTACGCGGCGGAGGGCAGCATCAGCCCTGATGGCCGCGCGCTCCTCTTCACCAAGGTCGATCCGGTGACGCAGGGCGACCTCTGGGTGAAGGATCTTGCGACCGGCGAAGAGCGCGCGATCGTCGTCGAGCCCGGCTACGACGGCGGGCCTTTCTTCTCTCCGGATGGGCGTTCCATCATCTACCGGAGCGACCGCAACAACGACAACCTCCTGCAGCTCTTCACGGCCGATGTGGTGCGCGACACTGGCGGCCGCATCACGGGCGTGTCGGCCGAGCGTGCGCTCACGTCCAATCCGCACGTCAACTGGTGCCCCTTCTACCACCCCAGCGGATCCATGGCCGCGTACGCCACAAGCGAGATCGGTCATGACAACTATGAGGTGTTCCTGGTGGACGTTCGCGATCCGTCGCGTCGGGTGCGGGTCACGCACGTGCCAGGCGCCGATGTGCTTCCCGCGTTCTCCCCCGACGGGCGCCTCATGATCTGGACAAGCAAGCGAGACGGCAGCGGAACCTCGCAGCTCTGGTGCGCGGCGTTTGACGCGGACGCGGCTCGCGCAGCGCTTGATGCGTCGGCGGGGCAGGGTGCGGCCCCTCCCGCCGCAAAGTCGAGATGACCATGTGGCGTGACCGCCGCTACCTGATCCCGTTCCGCGGCACGCTGCTTCCGCAGGTGTTCACGGATGTGCTGGTGATCGGCAGCGGGGTGGCCGGACTCCGGGCGGCGATCGAGGCAGCGGGCCATGCCGACGTCATTGTGGTCGCCAAGGACAGCCTCGACCTCTCGAGCACCGGATGGGCGCAAGGCGGCATCGCCGCAGTCACGGACCGCGGCGACTCGGTCGAGTGCCATGCGTCGGACACGCGCGAGGCGGGGGCGGGCTTGTGCGATGCTGCGGCCGTCGATGCGCTCGTGACCGAGGGACCGCCCGAGGTCGAGCGCGTGTTGTCGTGGGGCATGCGCGTGGACCGGGCGATGGACGGGTCGCCGAGCCTTGCGCTCGAGGGCGGCCACTCGGCACCGCGGATCCTGCACAGCGACGGGGACGCCACGGGTCGCGAGCTCGTCCGCACGCTCATCGACCGGGTGCGGGCGCTTCGCGGCATCCGGCTCTTTGACCGCTGCTTTGCGATCGACGTGCTCACCACCGGCAGCGGCGCATTGCCCCGCGTGTGCGGGGCACTCACGTGGCATCCCCGGTACGGGCTGCAGATCATCTGGGCCCGCGCGACGGTGCTCGCGGCGGGCGGGGCGGGGCAGGCCTACCGCGAGACCACGAACCCGCGCGTGGCCACAGGTGACGCGATCGCCATGGCGTGGCGCGCCGGCGCGGAAGTTGCGGACCTCGAGTTCATGCAGTTCCACCCCACGACGCTGTACGTCGCGGGTGCGCCGCGGCACCTGATCAGCGAGGCGGTGCGCGGAGAGGGCGCCACCATCGTCGACCGCGAGGGGGCACCCGTGATGCGCGGCGTGCATCCGCTGGGTGACCTCGCGCCGCGCGACGTCGTGTCGCGCACGATCGTGGCGCACCTTGCACGGACTGGCGGCTCACATGTCTTCCTTGATGCGCGCAACGTCGGGGCATCGTTCGCGACGCGCTTTCCCGGGCTTGACGCCATGCTGCGCGGATTCGGCATCGACGCAGCGCGCGACCCAATCCCCGTGCATCCGGCGGCGCACTACACGATTGGAGGGGTGCGCACGGACCTGCACGGCAGGTCCTCCATGGCGGGTCTCTACGCCTGCGGCGAGTGCGCTGCATGCGGCGTGCACGGCGCGAACCGGCTTGCGAGCAACAGCCTGCTCGAGGGACTGGTGTTCGGTCGCCGTGTCGCGGTCGCGGCACTGGGCGACGGGCTTGCGGATCCGGTGCCGGTGCACGTGCAGAGCGACACCCGGCCGACGGTCGCAGGCGAGCTCGATCTCGTGGACATCCGCAGCAGCCTCCGGAGCGCCATGTGGCGCAATGTCGGCGTCATGCGCGAAGGCGCGAAGCTCGACGATGCGATCCACATGATGTCGTTCTGGGGGCGCTATGCGCTCGGCCCGGTGTTCGAGTCGCCCGAAGGCTGGGAGATCCAGAATCTGCTGACGACCGCAACGCTCATGGCCCACGCCGCAAGCGCACGCACTGAGTCGCGAGGCACGCACACCAGGCTTGATCACCCGTCGAGCGATCCTGCGCTGTCGGTGAGGCTCAGCTGGTCACGAGGCAGCGATGGGCCGCGCCGAGTCGCCGCGGGTTCGCCGGAGCGCGCGGGCGCATGAGCGTGCGGGCTGCGCCGTCGCTGCTCCTTGTGGCCGCTGCGCTCTCCGTCGCGGCCGCAGCCAGCTGCGGTCCCGACCGAGTCGAGTACCACAAGCGCCAGCCCGGGCAGGAGGCCGGAGCGGATAGCGCGCCGATCCGCACTGCCGACGGACGCACCATCATCTTCGTGGACAGGCTGCCCTCGGAGGGACAGGCTCCCGAGAAGGACGGCCTGCCAGTGGGCACCTACATGCTCGACGAGTACGGAAAGCCGATGAGCGTGGAGCAGATGCGCGACATCGCGCGCAAGTCAGGGCAGGAGCTGCCCCCACCCTCAGGCGAGCTGACGATCCGCGAGCGCGATGACAGCGGCCGCATCACCCTGCGCGCGGCGATGCCGGAGCACGTGCTCGAGAACTTCAGCGAGTGCATCCGCGAGCGCGAGTACGAGGCGATCTGGGAGCAGCTCACCTCACGCTCCTCGCGCAGCGCGATGGGGCGTGACGAGTTCGTGGCCTGGTGCGAGGCCAACCGTACCGAGCTCCTGGCATTCCTCAACCGAATGGCGGCGGGCTGGAACTCCACCGACGTGCTCGCCGACAACATTGGAGGCCCGCAGCACCAGCGCTACAGGCTCCATCCGAGACTGCGCAAGCAGTTCAGCTTCATGCGCATGGAGGTCGTCTACGAGGACGGCGGCTGCAAGCTTCACTCCGTGAAGTGAGCGCTGCGCCGGGACGGATGGTCCCGAAGCGCCGGCCCGCGCCGCGTGACCCCGTTCACTCGAAGCGGCCGCGGTCCTCGATGGTGACATCAAGGAGCTTGCGCAGGGCTTTCGGGCTCGCCTCGCCGATCGCCGAGAGGCGGTCCACGAGCTTCGATGGCTTGCGCACGGCGAGCCGGCCAAGCAGCCGGAACTTCGCGTCAAGGATCCCGCGCAGGTCCGCCGTGGTGTTGCGGGCGTGTCCCGAGGGATACATCACGAGCCCGCTGTCGAGCGATGCGCCGCCCTTGAGGCCCATCACCAGCGAAGTCGGGATGCCATCGGGATAGCGGCGGTCGTACTCGGCGCCGCCGTGCTCGAAGGCGATCGTTGCCATGATCGCGCGCGTGCGCTCGTCATGGATCGCCTCATCGGAGTAGTCGTAGGGCCCGAGCATGAGCGCCTTCCACCACTCGTCGTTGGAGGTCGGCAGCCCGGCAGCGCCCGCAGACTCGCGCAGCTCGTATGCCTTCCGGAGCATCGTCGACACGATGTACACCATCGAGTGGTCTGCGCTCTGGCGCGTCTTCGGGTCGCGCTTGGCGGGGTCTCCGATGATGCCGAACGCCGGCTCGTACGCCAGGATTCGGATCGACGCGAGATCGTCGGGCCGCTCGAGGAGGCCGGGATTTGCGCTGATGAGATCGATGAGGCCCTGCAGCGCACCGGCGGACTGGTGCTCGTAGAGGCCGAGCTTGAAGTGCATGCCCATGACGGCGAAGTCGTCGCCGGAGAAGCCCAGCACCAGATCGAAGGGGCTGTCGCCCTGCGTGCGCTGGAACTGCCGGAACATGCTCTCTGGGTTGCGGAAGATGTCGCGCGGCCCGAGAAACCCGGCCATCGAGCGGCGCATCGCCACCACGGCGGCCTCGGCGCTGATCGCGGCGCTCGCGCCCTTGGAGTCCGAGAGCTGCTTGCCCGCGCGGATGGCGCGCCAGGGGATGTGATGCGCCACGACCATGCCGATCGCGCTCTCGATCTGCTCTGCGCTCGCGCCAAGCATCGCGCCGTACACCGCGGCGCTGGCGATCGCGCCATGCACCACGTGGTCGATCTTGTAGGTCTTGAGGCTGAACACCTCGGCGAGGCGGCCGCGGACCTCGTCGATGCACACCATGCCCCGCAGCGCCTCGGCGCCGCCGAGCCCGCCCACCTGCGCCGCGGCGATCGCCACGGGGTAGAAGTCGTTGTGGCCGAACTCGCCGGCAGTGTGGCCGAGCGCCGGGTTGTAGCCGAAGTTCGTGCCGTTGGAGTCCCACTCGCGCACCGCGGCGCTGTTGGCGACGACAGCCTTCTCGGGCGCGACGCGCCGCGAGCTGCCGAACACGGTGGCGCCGCCACGGTCGCGGTAGCCGAGCGCCTCCTCGCGCAGCAGCGTCGGCGCGTTCGTGCCGAGCGCGAGCGCCGACAGGCCGCAGATGACCGCATCGGCATGGAAGAGCGTGGTGCGTTCAAGCACGGCTGCCGAGGGCTCGCCGCTGCGCATGAAGTCGATGGCGTACTGGCCGATGCCAAGCGCCTGGTTGGTGTGGCGAGGGAGATTGACGTGGCTCATGGAAGTCATGGGTTGTTCGCGGTGCCGTTCAGGACATCAGAGCCTCGTACAGCTCCACGATGCCCTTGCCTTCAGTGGCGACGGTCTCGAAGATCGGGCGACCGCCCGCCACGTCGAGCAGTTCGCGCACATGCTTGGACTCGCCGGCGTGATCGGCCTTGTTGGCGACAAAGAGGTCCGCGATCTCGAGGATGCCGGCCTTGTCCATCTGGACCGCGTCGCCCATTCCCGGCACGGTGACGACGGCGGTGCGGTCGACGTGGTGCCGGATCGCGACGTCGTTCTGCCCCGCGCCCACGGTCTCGATGATCAGCGTCTCGAATCCTGCGGCGCCCACAAGCTCCGCGATCGTCGGGAGCGCCGTGTAGTCCTCGCCGACGATCGCCAGCGAGCGGTAGAACACCTTGTCGTCAACCGCGTTGAAGTCCACCCGGAGGCGGTCTCCAAGCAGCGCACCGCCGGTGATCGGGCTCATCGGGTCGAACGCGATGACCGCGATGCGTGTGCCGCGCCGGACCGCCTCGCCGCAGAGTGCCGCGACCAGCGTGCTCTTGCCCGCGCCCGGCGCGCCGGTCAGGCCGAGCACCCGCGCAGGGCGCTTGCGCGCGGCGCCTGCCGGTAGCGCACCCGCCTGCGCGAGCGAGATCTGGCGCGCGAGGATCGCCTCCGCCGGACCATTCGTGCGCGGCGCGTAGGGCTTCACGGCACTGCGCACGCTCTCGACGATGTCCTCCATTCCGGTGCCGGTGTGGTAGACGCGCGCAACGCCCGCATCGAGCAGCGTCTTCACGTCCTCCTGCGGAATGATCCCGCCGACATTCACAGGCACGTCAGGGCGACCGACGGCCCTGCACTCATCAAGCAACTTGGGCACGAGCACAAGATGCGAGTTGCTCATCATGGAGCATGCGATGCAATCGACGTCCTCGTCGCGTGCGCCGATCGCCAGGCTGCGGGGGGTCTGCCAGAGCCCCGAGTAGATGACGTGCACGCCGCTGTCGCGCAGCACCCGTGCGATGAGCTTCACGCCGCGGTCATGGCCATCGAGGCCGATCTTGCCCAGGAGCACTCGCGGCCTGTGAGGCAGGTCGGCGCAGCGGTCTCTCTTCTCGATCGACGTGGTGGGGTCGTTGAGCGTGCGGGTCATCAGGGGGAGAAAGCGTACTTCATCCCGGCAGACGCATCATGCGGAAGGCAATCGGTCGCGCGGGGGGTCTCCCGAACCGGTCGATCCTGCCGCTGAAATGTGCCCTTTGTCCGCGTTGGCGCGGTCCTGGCCGCTCTAGGGTCCGCTGGGCTCCGGCTTGGGCTCGGACGTGCCGCCCGAACCCGCTGCGTCGCCACCTCTCTTGACGGCCGTGGCATCGGCGTTCCAGCGCTCCGGATCGAAGCGGTGCGCATATGTCCCCACGATGAGGTGCATGCCGGCGAACTTGAAGTCGTCCAGAACCTCTGGCTCGCCCGCGCGCACCTTCAACGTCGCAATCGACTTTGCCATCCATCGGCTCATGTCGATGCCAGTGACATCATCACGCGCGATTTGCCTGCTGCTCGTGTGCAGCGTGCCATCGTCGTCGAGGCGGAAGCGGCGACGTCCGGTGCGCACCAGGCTGACGAGGCACCAGCCTGTCCCAATCACGCCACACCCCACCGTGTACACCCAGAGCTGCAGGGGCCGGTCGTACACCGCGACCGGAGTCGGAGCACCCGACGCGTAG
>JBIKNS010000118.1:0-6929 GCA_044358545.1 Phycisphaerales bacterium
GTTGGCGCAGGTCTCGGGGGCGCCCGGGTACACCGAGTTGCTGGCATCGTTGCAGTCGCCGCCGGTCGTGATCATGCCCGCGGACACGCCGGCCAAACTCACCGCGGCGGTACCGCTGCTCGAGGCGGTCGTCGGCGTGGTGGCCGAACCCCCGCCGTAGCCGTCGCCGTCAGAGTCGGTGTAGAACGACGCGAAGCTCACCCCGTGCAGCGTGATCGTGGCGGTGAACGTTCCGCCGCCCGCCGTGTAGCCGTTTCCGAGCCAGACCCGATACGCGGGGTTCGCGGTCAGGTTGATGCTGGAGGTCAAGTTGATGGGGCCGCCGACGAGCGGTACCGCGGTTTCGCTGCTCTGCGCAACCCAGTACTTGCGATTTGCGGAGGCGCTGACGAAATCACCCCAGTACCCGCCGATCTGCGCGAGGCCGACTTTCGGGGTGTTGGTCGGTGCGGCCGAGGTCGGCGTGACAACAAGAGTGAGGTCGGCGGAGTAGGCATCGCCGGAGACGGCGGTGAGGTTGATGCTTGCGCCCGTCAACGTCCCGGTGAGCGACGGCACCTGAACGAAGCCTGCACCAGCGAACGACCTGCTCGAAAGCGTGACGGTCACGTCGGCCGCGGCGTGGCCAGAGAGCGCGAGGGAGCTGAGGGCGAGGCAGGCGGAGAGTGGAATCTTCATCTTTTGTAACTCGAGTCGCCACCGCATCTGGACAGGCACAGTCCGGATACAAGTGGCTAGGAACAGAAAGCCGCAACGCGAGCTGTGTCGGCGCCGGGAATACACGCGGACCGAGCAGTGGGGTAACGCCCACTGCAGTAGATCGATGCTCGGGGGATGGGGTCAACGGGAAACCCGCGCATTCCCAGTTTGGAATCGGAGCGGAGTTCGTGAATCTTGCTTGCAGTGCGCGTTCGCCTGGGAAAACTGCCTCGCGAGTCTGCATCAGCTTCCGAACGAACGGGCCGGACCCGAATGGACCTGCCGCCGCCGGGAAGGAAGGCAGCGGAATGTCATGGCTGCAGCGGCAAACTGCGCAATTTACCTCGCGCAGCGTCCTTCAGCTCCCCGATCTCGAATCGCCTCCACGACATGCGTCAGGGAGCGTGCGGTCGATCCTCCGTCCCGAACGTCGACGCTCAAGCCCGGGGTCGGAATCAACCGTCGGTGGCACTGGCGCCATCTACGGGGTCAGGCAGCGGCGTGCGATGATGGCTTCGGCGCCCCCTCGGGGCGTACGGTGCACAAGGACCGTGATCGAGCTGCCGCTATCGCCCCTCAGTGCGCGCGACCATTCGTCAGCATCCGCCACACCACCGCGAACTTTCACATCAACCGGGCCCGCCCGGTGCTCGTGCAGCGTGGTGCGGATGTCATCGAGTCTCGCGGGCGTGGTCGCGACAATGTCCCACGTGCGCCACCAGGGGGATTGGCGAACAGCCGCCAGGTCGCACGCTGGCGCATCGGTGCACAGCCCGAGTCCCGGATGCACTTCAGCCAACCCGAGCGTGTGCGCCGCAGCCGAGAGCAGCCCGCTTCGCTCAAGCGAGGGATCCGGTTCGGCCACGATTCGGCTCCATGCGGCGGCCGTCGGCCAGTTCGAGTCACCGCGGCCCGAAGTCCACGCGGGTGGTCCTGCGAACTCAAGCGGGGCCAATCCTTGGCGCAGCAGCACCGCCCGTGCAGCGTGGGAGGACCGGCCGCACGCGGGATCGGGAACCGCCAGCGCTCCGGTACAGAGCACCGCCTGCGTGAGCGAGCCGGCACGCGAGAGCACCACGAGTTCGCTCCCCGCAGGGCGCGCCTCCAGCGGTACGTCAGTGCCCGGCCCGAGCTTGACCATCAAGCCCGCGTGATGCGCGGCAAGTTCCCGAAGCACCTCAGGTCCAGGCTCGAGTGCATGCCATCCATGTCGGCGCGCCCCAGTCGACTCCTCACGGCGCGACGGATCGATGTGCGCCAGGGGAGCATCAGACCGCCACGTTCGCACATCCGCCACGTGCACGTGAACGTTCGCATTTCGGGCAGCCATCCACGCCCGCTCGGTGCGCATGTCTGCGCCTTCGACGCGGCCATCGAGTGCGAGCGTGAAGTGCGCAAGGTCTGCCCCTGTGCCGCAGCAGTAGTCGATGAGCAGGGGTCCGCTCAGGCAAGGTCCGCGGCTCGCATCGCCTGCAGCCACACCCAATGAGCGCGTGGCCCGATCGCGCACTGCCGCGACGGCAGATGCGGCGCGCTGCGCCTTCCACTGCGCCGAAAGGTCGTCGCTGGCCTGGGCAGCGCCGGCGCGGTCGCACCAGAATCCGTCAGCGGACGCAATGCGTCCGCGAAGCGCTGCGCGTGCGGTCACGAGTTCGATGGCGGCGGACACAAGTCCGGCATCTGCACTCTTGCGCCAACGCGTGACATCCGCGGCGGTCAGCGGGTGGTCGTCCAGCGCCGAGGCCATTGCTTCAACGAGGCGCGCAGACTGAGGCTGGGCGAGTTGCTCGAGTAGCGCGACTGAGATCATCGGGTGACCTTCAGCGTGACCGGCACTGGCTAGATCGACCTGACGAGCCGGGAACGGTCAATGCCGAGCGCAATCAGTTGCGGCTCGACCTGCTCGAGGAATCGCCGACCGTCAGTCACGTAGCCCGCCGTCGGCGGCACATCCGGTGCGAGCCTCGCGAAGAAGCGGTTGAGCCGGGCCATGCGCAGTTCCCGCACGTACTTGGCCACCATCGATGCCAACGCGATGGGCAGGTGCCGCTCTTCCCCGCCTGCCTCGAACGACGCCACGATGGTGCGTCCGTCTCGCTCGAACCGGTACTCGGAACGCAACTCGTCCTCATGGAGGATCGCAAGGCGCGCGCCTCCAAAGCAGCGGCGAAGGTCGTCGGCGTAGCGCATTCGCCCTCCCTGGCGGTCGAAGGCCAAGCGCACAGGGCGGGAGCCATGCCGATCGAGAAGGTCCGCAGCCATCTGCGCGGCACGCGCGAAGGGAATGCTCGGCTTGGTGAGGCCCCGGCTTGCGTCGGCGTTGAGCTGCGCAGGCGTGATGGCGGTGCACATCAGTTCAGCGGGGGTGATGCCTGCCGAGTTGCAGGCTCTCCGCAGCATCGCCGAAGCCACGGAGATCTCGTCCTCCGAGCATGCGCAGGGGAGCTGGACCCCATCGGCCTCGCAGGCTGACGTCGACTGGACGTCAGGCACTGCCTGAGTGCCGCAGCGGAGCGCCGCATCCAGCGCATCCTCATCCTTCGGCGCAGAACCGCAGAGTGCAGCGGTCGCCGCCAGCACGCCGCGCTCAATCGCATGAAGGGGATGCGCGCGCGCATCGCGCGTGCCCTTCAGGGACTTGCTGTCCGCGATCGCCACCCGCCCGCGACGGTCCTTGCGTGTGCGGCACACCCCCTTCGAGAGGGCCTGCCAGAGGTCGAGCGGTTGTGCTGGATCGCCAGCCGGCACGAGCCATGCTGATGCTGCCACGCACATTGGTCCGAGCAGGGGGCCGTAGCCCGCCTCGTCGAATCCCGCGTAGAGCATCATCGGGAGGATTGTGGCACGGCAGCGTGCAACTGTCGATGGCGGCTGGATGGGCGGGTCGCCCACGGCAAGGGGGGCCTGCACCTCCCGTTCCTAGACTGCGGCAATGGTTTCCGCGCGGCGCAGGATCCTTGTCGCAATGTCAGGAGGTGTCGACTCTTCGGTCGCCGCTGCGATGCTTGCGCGCGAAGGGCACGAGGTGATCGGGTGCTTCATGCGCCACGGGGGCGAGGAGGGGATCTCCACGGAGGGTGATGCAGGCGCGTCCTGCCATTCAGGCGCCGCCACCCACGAAGGAAGTGCCGCACGCGGCATGCGTGCGACATCGCTGCCCGTGATCGATCCCGTGCGCCTCTCCTCGCGCGGATGCTGCTCTGTCGAGGATGCGCAGGATGCACGGCTTGTCGCGGCGCACCTGAGCGTCAAGTTCTACGTGGTGAACTTCCGCGACGACTTTCGCCGCATCATCGACTACTTCGTCGACGAGTACCGCGCGGGACGCACGCCCAACCCGTGCATCCGCTGCAACGATTGGATCAAGTTCGGCAAGCTTGCCGGATACGCGGACATGCTCGGCTGCGACTCGGTCGCCACCGGCCACTACGCGCGGATGATCCAGGTGGATGGGACAGCCCGGCTTCACCGCGGCGTCGACGCGACGAAGGACCAGTCCTACGTGCTGTTTGGCGTCGAGCCCACGATGCGTGCGCGCATGGAGCTTCCGGTCGGTGCGCTGCCCAAGACCCGCGTACGCGATCTCGCTGGAGAGTTCGGCCTTCCCGTGCAGCACAAGCCTGACTCGCAGGACATCTGCTTCGTGCCCGACGGCGACTACGCGTCATTCGTGGAGCGTCAGGACCGCGCGATTGCCAGCCCCGGACCCTTCGTCGACCGGGACGGCAACGTGCTCGGCATGCACGAGGGGCATCACCGCTACACGGTGGGGCAGCGCCGCGGCATCCGCATCGCCGATCGCGACCCCTGGTACGTGATTGCGAAGGATCCCGCATCAAACACCGTGACCCTCGGCCGCGAGACCGACCTGCTTGCCCACGGATGCTGCGCCGATGGCACGGTGTGGCATGCCGACGCCGGCGATGGCTGGGTCAAGTGCATGGCGCAGGTGCGTGCGCACGGCGAGGCGCTGCCCGCACGCGTGCGGCGCGCCGAGAGCGGCAGCGGGCACGCGGACCGAATCGAGGTCGAGTTCACCGTGCCCCAGCGTGCGGTGGCCCGGGGGCAGGCCGTGGTGTGTTACGAGGGCGACCGCGTCCTCTGCGGCGGCTGGATCAACAGCGTGCGCTGAGCCACCCGCGGTGCGTGCGCGCGCCGGGGCAGGCGGCGCGATGCGCGTCGGCAGCGCGATCGCGAGAAGTGCCCGGTCCGACCGTCTCAGCCGAACTTGGCCGGATGCGCGTGCCGCTTCGGGAAGAGCACGCTCAGGATCATGCTGCCTGCGATCACCGACACGATGAAGGCCAGCGACCAGCCGATCGGGAAGTGGCCCTCCCAGCTTGCGGGGTACCAGCGTTCCGGCATCGTCATCTTGATGCCCACAAACGTGAGCACAATGCCGAGACCGTACTTCAGCAGGTGGAACTTGTCGGCCGCGCCCGCGAGCAGGAAGTACAGGCTCCGTAGCCCGAGGATCGCGAAGGTGTTGCTCGTGAAGACGATGAACGGCTCCTTCGTGATGGCGAAGATCGCTGGCACGCTATCGACGGCGAAGATCACGTCGCTGACCTCGATCATGGCGAGCGCGACAAACAGCGGCGTGCCCACCCAGCGCAGCGCCTTCTTCCCGCCTGCAGCGGCGCCTGCCACCTCCTCCTTGACGAAGAAGCGCTGCCCGTGGAACTGCGAGGTCAGCGGGATCCAGCGGCGGAGCAGCCTGAGCACCGGATTCTTCTCCGGGTCCTTCTCGCGCTCAGGTGCGAACATGATCTTGAGGCCCGTGAAGATCAGGAACACGCCGAAGACGATGACGACCCACTTGTACTGGATCAGCGCAGCGCCGATCGCGATGAAGATCGCGCGGAACGCGAGCGCCCCGAGGATGCCGTAGAAGAGGACTCGGTGCTGCAGGTGCTGCGGGATCGCGAAGAACCCGAAGATCACCACGAACACGAACATGTTGTCGACGGACAGGCTCTGCTCGACGATGTAGCCCGTGAGGAACTGCAGCGCCACAGTGTTGGCGGCCTCGGCGGCCGACGCGTATCCCGCATCCTTCCAGATCGCTGCCATCTCCGGGCGCGGGAACCTGTCATGGCAGTACCACCAAAGTACCCCGCAGAACACAAGCGCCAGCGACATCCAGATGCACACCCACATCGTCGCCTCGCGCATCGACACCGCATGCGGAGTCTTGTGGAAGATGCCCAGATCCATCGCCAGTAGCACCAGCACGAAGAAGACGAAGCCGACGTAGACAGGCCAGTAGTCGGCGAACGGGAAGAGGAGCTGCTGGGTGGCGAGCAGGGTCGAGTGAAGCGAGGACGGGTCCATGTCGGCGAGCACGCTACCCGAGGGCGCTATGCGTGACCCGCGTAGGGCGTACGCCAATGGGGCCCGCCGCGTGCATGGGTAGGATCCGGCAGCGCAGTCGCGCACCATCCCGAGGAGCCATACACATGACCACCGCGCCCGCCCGACCCGCCGCATCCGCCAGCTCGAGCACCGTCGAGACCTACCTCGGGGAGGAGGCGGGATCGCTCCTGTCCTACACCGCCAAGGTGTCCAAGTCCATGCTGCAGCACCCGGGTCCCGATGTCATCGACCGCGTGTGGGTCAAGTCCGACCGGAACCCGCAGGTGCTTCGCAGCCTGTCGGCGATGCTCAACCATGGCCGCCTTGCCGGCACCGGTTACATGTCGATCCTGCCCGTGGACCAGGGCATCGAGCATTCCGCGGGCGCGAGCTTCGCGAAGAACCCCATCTACTTCGACGGCGAGAACATCGTGAAGCTTGCGATCGAGGGCGGATGCAACGCGGTGGCGACGACCTTCGGGGTGCTCGGCAGCGTGTCGCGCGCCTACGCGCACCGCATCCCGTTCCTGGTCAAGCTGAACCACAACGAGCTGCTGACCTACCCCAACAAGTTCGACCAGATCATGTTCGGTTCCGTGCGCGAGGCTTGGAACCTAGGTGCGACCGCGGTCGGCGCGACCATCTACTTCGGCTCGGACAACGCCGACCGTCAGATCGTCGAGGTCGCCAAGTCATTCCACGAGGCGCACGAGCTCGGCATGGCGACCGTGCTCTGGTGCTACCTGCGCAACAACGCGTTCAAGAAGGACGGCAAGGACTACCACGTGTCAGCGGACCTCACCGGTCAGGCCAACCATCTCGGCGTCACGATCGAGGCCGACATCATCAAGCAGAAGCTGCCCGAGCTCAACGGG
>JBIKNS010000119.1:0-6896 GCA_044358545.1 Phycisphaerales bacterium
CCCATCGCCACGTGAGATCCCGATGCGCCAAGCCCAAGATCAAGGTCAAACGCGCCGGCATCGATCGCGGGCGGCGCAGGTGCCGCGGGGGCGGGAGCGACTCCGGAATCAGCGAGACCGAGCAGGTCATCGCCACCATCAATGGCAAGCAGGTCGTCAGCAGGAGTCCCCTTGGCCGTTGGCGCAGGGGCGGGCGCCATGTCATCATCGGCGAGCACGAGCTCATCACCGGCATCAAGCCCAAGGTCAATCATCGAGGAGCCGTCGCTCGCGGAGGGGGCGAGGTCACTCAGGTCGATCTCGGCGGAATCGGTTGAGCCGCTGCCGACGGTGGAATCCTCAAGCAGACCCAGATCAATGTCGGCCGCAGTGGATCCGTCGGACAGCTTGAGGTCGAGGTCCATGTCGAAGCCGGAGTCGGAGAGCTGATCGACAGCCTCGACCTTGAACAGCGAGCGGTCACGGTCCTTGAACTCCTGGAGCTGGCCTGACTTGGCCATGTCCATGAGCTCCTGAACCGACTTGCCGAGCTTGGCCGCGGCCTCCTCAGCTGTGTAGAAGAGCTTTGCCATCGTGTGAAGGGATCTACGCTACGGCCGTGACGACGGTTCCGCAAGGCAAATCCCGTGCCACCCCCCGGTCCCGTAAGTCATGTGCACAGGCGGTGGAGGAGTGGTTCAGACGGGTCGCTAGGGACCTGCCTTGGCGGCGTGAACGGTCGCCATGGCATGCGCTCGTCAGCGAAGTCATGCTGCAGCAAACTCAGGTGTCGCGGGTGGTTCCCGCCTTTGAGCGGTTCATGAGGAGGTTCCCCGATCCTGCTGCCCTGGCGCGGGCACCTGAGCGCGATGTGCTCGCGCACTGGCAGGGGCTCGGGTACTACCGGCGTGCGCGGCTGCTGCACGCCGCCGCGAAGCGAGTGGTGGAGCTGCATGCAGGCACCGTGCCGACCGATGTGGAGGCCCTCCTCGAGCTGCCCGGCGTCGGGCGGTACGTGGCTGGCGCCATCGCCTCGATTGTGGCTGGTGCGCGCGAGCCGATCGTCGATGGCAATGTGGCCCGAGTGACGCTGCGGCTGCATGGGTGCAGCGAGGCACCTGACGACTCGGCAACTGTGAGGTGGCTGTGGGATCGCGCGCAGGAGTGGGTGAATGATGCGCGTGACCCCTCCACGGCCAACGAGGGCCTGATGGAGCTCGGTGCGATGGTGTGCACGCCGCGGTCGCCACGGTGTGCGGAATGCCCACTTGGGGCGCAATGCATCGCCAGGCGCCGCGGCGCCGTTGACTCGATACCTGCGCCCAAGCGCAGGGCGATCGCGGCGACGGTGCAGCGCCGTCGCATCGTGATGAGCACGCTGGTGGCTGTGCACCGCGGCCGCATCGCGCTTGAGCAGCGATCCGCGCAAGGGCTGTGGGCAGGCATGTGGCAGACGCCTGCCCGCGAGACGCGCGGTGGCGACGAGCGTGGGAATGACTCTTGGCGAGGGGCTCGGCGAGCCGGAGAGGTTGATGCCGTGCTCAGTCACCGTCGCGTGCGAATCGACGTATGGGTGGCGTCACCGGCCGCGGCACTGCGCCTTCGGCAGAGTGCCGCCGTCGACTGGTCATGGGTGCCGATCGGCAAGGTGGGGGATTTGCCCCTGTCGAACGCCATGCGACGTGTCTTGCAGCTTGCGGGCGTGCGTGCGCCCGATCCGGCGCAGCCGCTTCGAGGGTCGCATGCGGCGCGCGCGGGCGTCGCTGGTGCAGCTGCGGCATCGCGCGATTCAGGGGCCACGCGGCGTGTGCGACCGCGGCGCGCAACCGGGCGCAGTGCGGGTACCGTGAGCGCGTGATGAGCAGGACCGTACATGGACTGGCTGCCCGGGTTGCCTGCACGGCGTGCGCGATTCTGGCACTCGCGCCGCTCGCTGGATGCCCGTCGAAGCAGAATCCCGTGCTCAGCAACGAGCGATTTGCCGGCGAGACCCACGACCCCCAGCTGATCATGAGCGGTGCACAGCGTGCAGAGGTCGTGGCCGCGATGCAGTCGACGGTCGCTGGCGGCGCCGCTCCGCAGCCACTCACGCGCGCCGAGGACGGCATGCGCTGGAGCGACGTGCCGCTGGCGGCGTCGATCGCTGCAGGCAAGGCGGAGATGGGCGTGCTCTCATCGAGCGAGTCGGACTCCAAGGACACGTGGACCTTTTCGATGGTCACGCTCGACTCGGCGCCGGTGTCGCTGGTCATTGTGCGGCGACCGCCGCCGGACATGTTCCTGGCCACAGCGATGGTGGGAGCCTTTGGAGAGCGCAAGGCGGAGGCCGAGCGCCTCGTGCGCCACTTCCGGATGACCGTCAAGGACCTCGGGCGAAAGCGCGAGACTCCTGATCCGCCGGCGCCCGCAGTGTCGGCCAGCGCGGCCCCGAGCAGCTGAACGCCCGCCGCTCACGCGCAGGCAGGCGCGAGTGTGGCGGCGCATCCGCCGTCGCGCTCGAGGATCCTCGCCGCGCGAAGCAGCGTGGTCTCCGCGAACGCCTGCGCCTGGAGCTGTATGCCGATGGGCAACGCGGTGCCGCCGCTTGAGTCGGTGCCCGCAGGCAGCGAGATTCCGCAGATGCCCGCGATGTTGGTGTTCACGGTGTAGACGTCGCACATGTACATCGCGAGGGGGTCCGTGCAGCCACCGATCGTGAACGCTGCGGTCGGGGCTGTGGGTCCGAGCAGCACATCGCATGACGCGAATGCGGCATCGAACTCCATGGTGATGCGCCGGCGGACCTTGAGTGCGCGCAGGTAGTAGGCGTCGTGGTAGCCCGCGCTCAGCACCCATGTTCCCAGCATGATGCGACGCTGCACCTCATCGCCGAATCCCTCCGCTCGGCTGCGCGCGTAGATCTCGAAGAGGTCGCTGCCCGCGGCGCGGTGGCCATAACGGATGCCGTCGAATCGCGCGAGGTTGCTCGAGGCCTCGGCGGGCGCGATGACGTAGTAGGTGGAGATGCCGAGGTCCGTGAGCGGCAGATCCACGTCGATGATCGTCGCGCCGGCCTTGCGGAAGCAGTCCGCTGCGCGCTCGACCGCGGCGTCGACCGCGGGCGCATTCCCCGAGCGGTACTGGCGCGGGATGCCCACGCGCAGGCGCGGGCTCTCGTCGAGGGAGTCGCTCACGCGCTCAACCGGGCGGTCGCTGCTCGTCGAGTCGTGCGGATCGTGGCCTGCCATCGTCTCGTAGAGCAGTGCAGCGTCGCGCACGCTGAGCGCGATTGGGCCGATCTGGTCGAGGCTCGACCCGAATGCGACAAGTCCCCATCGCGAGACGCGCCCGTATGTGGGCTTGAGTCCGACCACGCCGCAGAGCGCGGCTGGCTGGCGGATGGAGCCTCCGGTGTCCGACCCGAGCGCGGCCGCGCAAAGGCCCGCAGCGACGGCGGCAGCGCTGCCTCCGGAGCTTCCGCCGGGCACGCGCGTGCGGTCCCACGGGTTGCGAACCACGCCCCATGCGCAGCGTTCGCTCGACGAGCCCATCGCGAACTCGTCGAGGTTGGTCTTGCCAATCGTGATGGCGCCGGCGCCGAGGAGCCGCGTCGTCGCCGTGCTCTCGAAGGGCGAGCGGTAGTTCGCGAGCATGCGCGAGCTGCACGTGGTGTGCCCAATTCGCGTCGCGATGTTGTCCTTGATGGCGATGGGCACGCCAGCGAGGGGGCCGGTGGGATTGCCGCGGCGGATCGCGTCATCGGCGGCGTCGGCGGCCGCACGGGCTTCGTCGGCGAACGTCTCGTGGTAGGCGTTGAGCTCGCCGTGCGCAGCGGCACGCGTCAGGTACGCATCGACGCTCGCGCGTGCGGTCACGGTGCCGCTGCGGATCGCATCACGGAGGGCGGTGAGGTCACGCAGACCTGCAGGGGACCCTGCAATCGCCGCGGCGCTCATGCGGAGTCGCCCCCGATGACCTTGGGCACGGCGAGGAAGTCGCCCTCGACGTCGGGGGCGTTGCGGAGCAGGTCCTCGATCGGCATCGACGGCTCGGGCACGTCGTCCGCAAGCCTGTTCACGGTGGAGGATGGATGCGCCATCGGCTCGAGGCCGTCAACGTCCGCGCTTGAGAGCTTGTCAATGTGCGCCACGATGGCCTGCAGGTCGGCAGCCATCGACTCGACGCGGGACTCCGGCAGCGCGATGCGCGCAAGCCGAGCCACGTGCCGGACGTCCTGTGCGCTGATGCGGGAGTCGCCGCTCATGGAAGTGCGCAAGTCTAGTGCGGCATAACGGTCCGCAAACGCGGAGGATTGGCGCAGCGAGGGCGTCTCATGCGCGGATACCCTTCTCCGTTCGGTAATCGCCATGAGTGACCTCGCCAGCAGCCGCACCGCAGACACGATGGACAGCCCGCGTGCGGCGCCCGGCGAGGCCGTGCGTGTCTCACCGGACCCGGTCGCCGCGGACGACGGGCTGGACCTCATCGCGGGACACGAAGCGGGTATGGCGCCGCGCGAGGTGCCGCCATCCTCGCCGCTTGCAGGTCGCGTGATGATCGCGCTGGCGATCCTGCTGGTCTCGGTCATCATCTTTGTCGTTCTCGTGATGACGCGGCCGCTGCCTGCGGCGGGCTCCGGTCGCGGGGCGCCGATCCCGGTGCCCGTGGTGGAACCCCCACTGATGAGCCTTCCGCGTCAGTGGCTTGGATATGGCGTGGTGCGGCCGATTGAATCGGCCAACGTTTCGGCGCGCGTGGCATCGAGCGTGGTCGAGGTCCCCGCCCGGCTCAAGGTGGGTGAGCCCGTGGCGGCGGGCGAGGTGCTCGTGCGGCTGGACGATGCCGATTACCGGCGCAGCGTCGACAGCGCCCAGCAGCAGCTCGCTTCACTGGATGCGCAGCTGGGCGCGCTCGAGGTCGAGCGCACCGGCCTGCAAGAGCGCGTGAAGCTCGCGGAGGCCGACCTTGAGCTGGCCCGCGACGACGAGCGCCGCGTCAGCAACGCGGCGGCTGCTGGCGCGATCGCGCCGCGCGAGGTTGACCGCGCGCGTGGCGCCGTGCTGGCGTCGGAGAGGCTGCTGTCGCAGCTGCGCGAGTCGCTCGGCATGATGGTGCCGCGCAAGACGTCGCTTCAGGCGCAGCAGGAGGCGGCTGCCTCGGCGCTTGGCCAGGCACGCGCGTCGCTTGAGCGCTGCACGATCGCGAGTCCCATCAGCGGGGTGCTCCAGAGCTTCTCGCTCGAGATCGGCGAGAACGTGATGCCCGGCCAGCCGGTCGCTCGCGTCGTGGACGACAGCCGCGTGGAGGTGCCGATCACGCTGCCCGCTGCGGCGCGCGCGTCGGTCAAGCGAGGCGACCGCGTGCGCATCACCTCATCGCGTGTGCCGGCGAGGATGCGAGGCGCGGACGGTTCCGAGGTGATCTCCGCAGTCAGCCGCATCGAGCCAGAGGATGATGCGGTCAGCCGCACGATGACGGTCTACGCAGAAGTGGCACAGGCCGACACCAAGGGCATCGTGCTTGCCCCGGGAGATTTCGCCGAGGCGATCGTGGAGTCGCCGCCGGAAGGCACGCGGACCGTCGTGCCGCGGCGAGCCGTGCGCGCAGAGCGCGTGCTTGTGGTGCGCAACGGGACGCTCGCGTCGATGCCGGTCAAGGTGGAGTACGCATACCGAGGCACCGTGCAGGGCCTCTCGACAGGTGACCTCGAGTGGCTTGTGCTCGCGGAGCCGCTGCCCAAGGGCACGTTCGTGGTGATCGACGGGTCGCGCACCTATTCGCCCGGTGCGCTCGTGACGCCCCTCATGGGTGGTGAGCCGGCCGCGGCGCCTGAGTCGGGCGCCGGCAATCCGGCCGTGCCGGCGTCAGTCGCGGTGCCGGGCGACGCAGCCGCGCAGGAGAGCGTCCCACAGTGATCGGTGCGGTCCGGTTCTTCGTGCGCAATCCGGTGGCCGCGAGCGTCGTCATGTGGGCGATGATCGCCGGCGGCATCTACAGCGCGTTCACGATGCGCCGCGAGTTCTTCCCCGACCTCGAGCCTGACGCAGCGCGCATCATCCTTGCGTACCCGGGCGCAAGCCCGCAGGAGGTTGAGGACACGCTCGCGCGCAAGATCGAGGATGCGGTGCTCGACATCCAGGACGTGGACCGCATCACGACCACGATCCTCGAGGGCGGCGGCGGCATCGTCGTCAAGTTTGACGATGGCGCGGACGTGCGCCGGCGCATCGATGACCTTCAGAACCGCATCGAGAGTCTCCAGGACCTTCCCGTCGACGCGGAGCGCATCCGCGTCGTGGAGTTCGAGCCCAACCTCCCGGTGATCCAGGTCACCGTGTTCGGCGAGTCCGACGAGGAGACGCTCAAGCGATCGATTCGCGAGGTCGAGGACGACCTGCGCGCGTGGCCGGGCATGGGCACGATCGCGGTCGCCGGCACGCGGCGCGCGGAGCTGCGCGTGGAAGTGGACCGCGATGCGCTGCTGCGGCACCGGCTCGCGATCACCGCGGTCTCGGACGCGATCAGCGCGTGGATGCGCGAGGTGCCGGGTGGGTCGCTGCGCACGCGCGACGCCGAGACCAGCGTGCGGACGCTCGGCGTGGGCGAGCGTGCCGATCTTGTCCGGCAGATCGTCATCAAGGCCGACGGCGAGGGCCGCATCATCCGCGTCGGTGACATCGCGCTCGTGGAGGAGGGCTGGACGGAGGACGAGGTGGGGCGGCGCTTCAACGGCCTTCCGGCATCGAACCTGACTGTCTTCCGCACGGGAAAGCAGGACGCCGTGCGCATGGCCGAGTTCGTGCGCGGCTACGTGAAGGGGCGGCGCGGCGAGCCGATCGAGCTCGGGCTGCTCGAGCGCATCATGGGTTCGCCGCGGATGGAGGGATGGATCGCTGGCGACCGGCGCGGGCCGGGCTCGGTCGGGATCCAGGCGCACA
>JBIKNS010000022.1:0-21159 GCA_044358545.1 Phycisphaerales bacterium
CTCCCAGCTTCGCGGATACGCCTGATCGTCGATGGCAAGCGCAGCCTTCGTGGGATAGAGCGGCCTGAAGGTGTCGCACATCACGGCGAGCTCGTTGGTGTGCGTGGCGCCGATGGATGCCTCGACGGTGCCGGGGTGCGGTCCGTGGGGGATGCCCTGCGGGTGCAGCGTGAGCGACGCGCTCTCGATGCCGCGGCGCGCCTTGTAGTTGCCCTCTACGTAGTACAGCACCTCGTCCGAGTCGAGGTTGGAGTGGTTGTAGGGCACCACGATCGCCTGCGGATGGAAGTCGAGCGGACGCGGGCAGAAACTGCAGATGACGAAGTTGTGCGCCTCGAAGGTCTGGTGGATCGGCGGCGGCATGTGGTGCTTGCCGACGATCGGGCTGAAGTCGTCTATGTTGAAGATGTACGGGTAGTAGCAGCCGTCCCAACCAACCACGTCAAGCGGGTGGTAGGTGTACGTGTACGCATGCACCATGCCGCGCGACTTGATGCGCACCTCGAACTCGCCGCGCTCGTCGTAGGTGAGCGGCAGCTCGGGCAGTCGAAGGTCGCGCTCGCAGTAGGGGGCATGCTCCAGGAACTGGCTCGTCTGCTTGGACACGTATCGCGGCGGAGGCCCGATGTGCGACCCATTGACGCTCTCGATCACGAGGAACCGCGGCTGCTCCTCGCCGGCCTTGGGCGAGTCGAACACCAAGCGGTAGGTCACACCCTTGGGGATCAGGATGTAGTCCTTGCGCCGGAAGGGAAGCGTGCCGAACATCGTGTGGACGGTGCCGGACCCGTGGTGGATGAAGATGCACTCGTCTCCAGTGGCGTTCTTGAAGTGATACCCCATCGGGTCCTTGGGCACGCATACGGCCATCTCCACGTCGGAGTTGCCGAAGAGCACCACGCGTCCCGTGACAGGGTCGCCGCTTGGCTTCATCGCCGCGCTCTTGACATGACGCATCCGCATGATGTCCATCTCGACGTACTCGGCCTGGACCGAGTAGAGCGGCTTCCAGCCGAAGACCTGGGTGGGCGGATGGATGTGGTAGAGGGTCGACGTGGGGCCGACGAATCCCTCGGTGCCGAACACTTCCTCCGAGTAGAGCTTCCCGTCCGGGCGGCGGAACTGGATGTGTCGCTTCGCCGGCAGCGCACCGAGCTTGGAGTAGTAGGCCATGGGGCAGCATTGTACGCCTCGGCGTCCGTGGCTCGGCTACCGTGAGGTCATGGGATCGCCTGCCGCAGGATCGCCCGCCGTGCTCGAAAGGGGCTCGCGGTGGATCTGCATCGACAAGCCCGAGGGCTGGCACAGTGTCGACGCACGCGAGAGCGACGGGTGCCCCACGGTGCAATCTTGGCTGCGCGCTCATGAGGCTGCATGCGCGCCGCTCGAGGAGTGCGGTCTGGCGCACCGACTCGACAAGTGGACTGGCGGGTGCCTGATCGCCGCGACCGATGCAGCGGCGCGAGCCGAACTGCGGTCCGCGTTCGGCGGGCAGGGTTCGCACGCGCTGCGCAAGTGGTACACCGCGCTCGTGGTGCAGGGGCTGCGCGAGCAGGGTGAATGGACGATGCACTTCACGAGCCGCTACGCCCGCTCCGCGAAGGTCACCGCAACCCGCGAGGGCGACGCGCGCGTTCGAGGCACGTGCCGGTGGCGCATCCTCGGCAGCGTGAGTGTGCCGGCCAGTGCTGCGGCGCGCGCGGACGTGCGCTTGGACGTGCTTGAAGTGGAACTTGTCGGTCCGGGTCGGCGGCACCAGATCCGGGCGGGGTTTGCCGCACTCGGGCATCCGCTCGCGGGCGACTCGCTGTACGGTGGACCGTCAATCGTGGGCCGGGAGTCGGATCGACCAGCTCTTCATGCCACTCGGCTTGAGCTCGATGGCATCGCTATCTCGGCACCGAATCCTGACTGGGCGCCGTGACGGAAGGCTGATCCGACTCTGGACGCGGCGGACGTTCATCCGGGGCGTCCGATCGGCTCGCGTCGGCAGGAGCGTCGGGTGGAGAACGCCATGGGGGAAGGCGCAGTGCGTTCAGCCACCCCGGCGCTGGCGTGACCTTGAGCCGGAGCGAATGGGCCCGCTCGCCTGCCATGGCACCAACTGCAGGGCACGGGATCTCCAGGGTCGCGCCGAACCTCCGGTCGTGAAGCGAGATCTCCGCCATGCCCGCAAAGGGCTGCGGGTCCTCGCAGGGAGACACGCCGCTTGCGGAAGCCACCACCACATCAGAACCGGATCGGGCCGTCCACTCGCGTGAGAGGCGGGCCACTTTCCCCGGTTCGCCGGCCGGGATCGGACCTGACCAGGAGTCGCCGTCGATGGTGATGGTGATGTCGCTGATGGCATCTGCAGGAAGGCACGAGGATGCGCCCCACACGAACTCGGTGGCGATCACACGCGCCGCAGGCACCGCAAACGCGTCCCTGGCTGCAATGGCATTGGCCTGCATGATGCCACGACTTGCGATGTAGCGCGATAGCGCGCCGAGGTAGGTCGAGCCATCGCGCCGCTCGATCGCCTCGCGCGCGGTGCGACGGCAGTCCTCCCACAAGGTGCGGTCCGCCTCGATGCGCACGTCTGCCCACACTCGCGCCGCCATCTCCACGGCGTCTTGCGCGACGGGCTTGAGTGCCTCGCATCCCACGATCCGCTCGAGCCGGTCGAGCGTTGCCGCGCCCAAGCTGCCTTCGCCGATCACCATCGACTCCACATGCTCCAACGCACGCTCGGCGATCGCGCCCCGCAGGTCCATGCGCGTCCATTCCTGCTCTGCGGTGCGCGGCAACGCGTCCGCGAGGGCTTGCGCCGCAGCACACGGATCGCCCGACTCCAGGGCAGCCCGCGCCCGGTCAATGGCGGCGTCGAAGGCCTCGTGCTCGGCGCGCTTCGCGTCGAGTCGCCGCCTGATGGCCCCTAGTTCCTCCCGCGCCTCGTCGATGGACGCAAGCGGCGAGCCCGGCGACAGCGCTGCCTCCACGTCAGCAGGGAGCCGCCGCGGGTCCTCAGTGCGGGCAGCGGCCTCTGCAACGGGCACGAGTGCCGCACGCACCAACCGCGCGGCCGTCGCCGCACGAGCGTTCCGTGCCGCCCGATCGGCCTGTGCGTCCTCGGAAGACGAGGGGTCTCCCGAGCCGCGCGCGAGCAGCCCATCCACCCGGTCTGCGGACGCCGCAAACGCGTCAAGTGAGCGCGACACCACCATGGCGTCGACTGCAGCGGCAAGATCTTCCCGCCAGGCACGAGAATCGTCGCGGCGCGCCTGCAGCTTGGCCCTCAGTCCGTCCGCAATCTCGCGTGTGCGCCGTGAAATCGAGCCGAGCTGGCATCCGCCGGGCGGATCCTCCTGAAGGCGCTGCAGAAGCGCCTGCGCATCACGTGCGGTAGTCGCCCCAGGCACGGCCCCCGCGATGCCGTCAAGCCACGCGCGGTCGCGGTCCCTGGCCTCCAAGAGCGCGAGCCTCCGCCGAGCCGTGTCGATGGCCTGCGCCTTGGCCTCAGCCAGCGATGCGTAGCGGGCGCCCTCGGGCACTGCGATTCCCTCAATCGACGAGACCACTGCGTATGCGTCGCCCGCACTGGCGGACTCCGGATCGAGCGCGAGCGCCTGTGAGAGCGCACTCGCCACGGACGCCTCCAGCGCGGCTCGGAATGCAAACTCCGCGCGAATCGACTCGGCGCGCGCCGCGAGCCGCTCGCGGACCGTGTCGAGTTCAGGGGGATTCAGGTCGTGAGTGCCCTCACCCGGCGCCGTGGCCAGGGCAGCATCGAGACCTGCCACGTCCGTGGCCTGTGCCACACGCTCCGCTACAGCCGCGAACTCACGCAGGACCCGGTCCTGCGTCTCCGTCAGCGTTGCGGCCTCCGCGTCGATGCGTGTGACGGCACCGGCGCGCGCGTCGGGCGCAAGGCCACCTGAGCTTGGGTGGGGCGGCTGCGCAGACTCAATGCTGTCGCGGAGCGCGAAGAGGTCCGGGATGGTTCGGTCCGGAGCGGCGAGTGCCGCATCAATGGCCGAAGACTGCTCGTTCCACCACGCGCGGTTCGCGCGCCGCTCCGCGGCAACTTGCCTCAACTCGGCAAGCCGCCGCGACGCCGACTGAAGCTGCTGCTCCTCGAGCAGCGTGAACGCCGCGTGGCGCCACCATGGGGGCGATGAGAGCGCCGAGAGGCGATCGCCCGCACGGTCGCACGCGGTTGCTTCACCGGAATCCGCCGGTTCGCCCGAGGTTCGTGTGATCAGCTCGCCGACGCTCTCGATCTGCGATCGGATCCCATCCATCTCCTCAAGATCGAGCGCGTACTCGGCACCGAGCCAGCCGGCCGGCGCGAGCACAAGAACCGCAGCTGCCGCAACCCACACCCACGCGCGGCTCCGGCGCTTCGGGGTCACTGGCGCATCTGTCGATTCGTCTGTTGTCACGCGGGTGACCGGGCGCGTGCGGCGTCAGAGGTTGCCGCGGCGCGCCTGCTCGACCTCGAGCGACTCGAAGAGGGCCTTGAAGTTGCCCTTGCCGAAGCTCTGGCTCCCACGGCGGCAGATGATCTCGAAGAAGAGCGTCGGGCGGTCCTGGAGCGGCTTCGTGAAGAGCTGCAGCAGGTAGCCCTCGTCATCGGCATCCACGAGGATGCCCAGGTCGCGCACCCTCTGGTGGTCCTCCTTGACGGCGGCGTGGCCGTGCTCGGTGAGCATCTTGTCCACGCGCGCCCAGACGCCGTCGTAGTAGGCATCGGGGATCGTGAGGAAGTCGACGCCGCGGCGGCGAAGCTCGGCGACGCTGTGCAGCTCATCGTCCGTGCGCAGTGCGAGGTGCTGCACGCCCGGCGACATGTCGTGCCACTCGAGGTACTCCTGGATCTGGCTCTTCTTCTTGCCCTGCGCGGGCTCGTTGATCGGCATCTTGATGAGGTGATTGCCGGAGGCCATCACCTTCGACATCAGCGCCGAGTAATCGGTGGCGATGTCCTTGTCGTCGAAGTGCTTGAACATCTTGAAGCCCATGACGCACTCGTACCACTCCACCCAGTGGTTCATCTTGCCTTCCTCGACGTTGCCGACGCAGTGGTCGACGAACTTGAGGCCACAGGGGTTCTTCCGGTTGTAGTCGTTCAGCGCGAAGGGGCCCATCGCCCGGAAGCCGGGCGCGAACATCGCACCCTGCTTGACCTTCGGGAGGTCGTAGGCGCCGGTGCGCGATACGAAGCTGTGCACCGCGCGCCCATAGGACTGAATGCCCGCCATGGTGACGGAGCCGTTGGCGTCGCTGTACGTGCGCGGCTCGTAGGCACTGGTGCCGCCGTTGGCGATCGCCTGCTTCCAGGCCTTCTCCGCGTCAAAGACGGTGAGCGCGATGTCCTTCACCCCGTCGCCGTAACGGCGGATCTCGTCCGCGGCCGGGTGGCTCTTGTTGAGGGGCGTCTCGAGCAGAAGCCGGATGTTCCCCTGGGTGAGCAGGTATGAGGCGCTCTCCCTCGAGCCGGTGGTCAGGTCGGAGATCTGCGCCACCTCGAAGCCGAAGGCACTCGCGTAGAAGAAGGCCGCCTGCTTGGCGTTCCCGACATAGAAGCGGACGTGATCGACGTCGATGAGGGCCAGCGGATCGGTCGAGCTCGAGGCTGACGCTGCGGTGGCGGGGGAGATGGTCGACATGTGTCCATTCTAGGGAAACTCCGCGCCCCGCAGTATGCTCCCGCCCTCGAAAGGAAGACGATGGCACGCGGAAGCAACGCTGGAAAACTCATCGGGATTGTGGTGGCGGTGGTGGCCGTGTTCCTCGTGGTCCTGTTCGCCGCAGGCACGCCGGTGTTCTGCCAGCCGCCGGCGAGCAATCCCGCGCCGACAAACTGACGGGGCTTGGAGCGCTCGTGCGCCTCGCACGTTCTGCTCGGGCGCCCGGGCGGCCTTGCGGCCGAGGATGTCAGAATGTCAGCACGCTTGTCACGCGCATGGGCACAAGCCGCTCGCGGCCTGAAAGTCCAGTCAGCTCGATGAAGACGCTCGCGCCGACGCACTCGGCACCCATCTCGCGCACGAGAGACGCGCTGGCAGAGAGGGTGCCGCCTGTCGCGAGCAGGTCATCCACCAGCAGCACGCGCGTGCCGCGGCTCACCGCATCGGCGTGGACCTGAAGCGTGTCGGTGCCGTACTCGAGGTCGTACGTGACGGATCGGGTGGCGGAGGGGAGCTTGCCTGGCTTGCGCACCGGCACGAAGCCGGCGTTGAGGGCCGTGGCGAGCGCGGTGCCGAAGATGAAGCCGCGGCTCTCGGGACCCACCACGACATCCACGCCTGACGCTCGCCACGGGTGCGCCATGCACTCGACGGCGAGGGCCAGCGCCGAGCGGTCCGCAAGCAGGGGAGTGATGTCCTTGAACACGATGCCTGGCTTGGGGAAGTCGGGGATGTCGCGGATGAGTCGCTTCAGGCTCTCGAGCATGGGAGTGTTGTACAGCGGGGACGCGGCATGCGGGGCTATCATCCCACCCCTTATGGCGCGCCCAGCTCACAGCGGTACCGGCAAGCTCGAGATCGTCGAGCCCGTGGGAAAGCGCGTCCTCATCCGGAAGGATGAGGACAAGAAGGTCACGAAGGTTGGCATCCACCTTCCGGACAAGATGGAGATCCCCACGCTGACTGGCCGGATCGTGGCGATCAGCGCGCAGGTCGCCAGCGACTCGAACTATCCGGTGGCCCAGTACGACCGCGTGCTGTTCAACCCGCGCAACGCCATCCCTGTCGACTTCGAGGGCGAGAATCGGCTGTTCGTCGTTCCGGTCGAGGATGTGGTCGCGGTCTTTCGCCGCGCCTCCCAGCCATGATCGAGCCGGCCGCGGCGCGCGGCACCGAATCAGGCGACGAGACGCTCGCAGATCCGCATCCGGTAGCGCACGCACGGCGCGCGTTCGCCGTCGAGCTGGTGCCGCCAGGCTCCAAGAGCGAGACCAATCGCATGTACGCGCTCGCGGCGCTGGCCGACGGCACGTCGCGCATCGCGAGGCCGCTTCGTGCACGCGACCCGGACCTCTTCCTCGACGCACTGTGCGCATCGGGCGCGGGTGCCTCATGGGAAGCCGAATCGGTCGTGGTGCGCGGCACGCGAGGCACTCCTGTGGGTGGATGCCGCGTCCATCTGGGTGATGGCGGCGCGCCGGCACGGTTCATGCTTGCGGTGGGCGCCCTCTCTCGCGCCCCCGTTCTTGTCGATGGAAGCGCGCGCCTTCGCGAGCGCCCGGTATCCGAGGGCGTGGAGCTGCTTCGCGCCGCAGGCGCGCATGTGCGCTACGTCGAGGCTGAGGGTCGGCTCCCGATCGAGGTCGGCGGATCGGGCGCAGTGCGTGGTGGCACTGTGGAAGCGGCGCGCACGGCCTCGAGCCAGTTCCTGAGCGCACTGCTCCTCATGGCGCCGTGGACGCAGCAGGGCATCGATCTCGTCATGCGGGATGGCCCCACGAGCGCGTCGTACGTCGAGCTGACGATCGACACGATGCGCAGGTTCGGAGTGCCTGTGTCGGTCGAGCGCGATGCGCTCGGCCGGCTGTCGCGCGTGCGCGTCGATCCCCACTGCGTGGCTGGTGCGGATGTGGCGGTCGAGCCTGACGCGAGCAGCGCGGTGTACTTCCTTGCCGCTGCGGCCGCGATCCGAGATGCGCGTGCGACGATCCGCGGATTGCCCCGCACCTCGCGGCAGCCGGACACCGCATGCATCGCGGCGCTCGTGGCGATGGGTGCCCGCGAGATCACGGTGCCTGGCGGCATCGGCATCGAGGGCACTGACCAGCTTCGAGGCATCGATCTCGACGGCAGCAGGTGGCCTGACGGCGCCCTGAGCGTGTGCGCGATTGCAGCACTGGCGCGCGGCGCGACGAGGATCCGGGGACTCGAGACGCTGCGCGTGAAGGAGTCGAACCGAGTGCTCGCGCTCGCCACTGAGCTGACCAAGTTCGGCTGCGCCGTATCGACGACGGAGTCGACGATCACGGTCGACCCGTCCGGCATGCATGGGCGACCTGTGACGGTCGACTCGCATGGTGACCACCGGGTGGCCATGAGCTTTGCGGCGCTGGGCATCGCGCGGCCTGGCGTCTCCGTCATGGATCCGGCGTGCGTGGTGAAGAGCTATCCAGGCTTCTGGAATGATCTTCGCGCTGTCGGTGGCGCGCCCGCCTGACCTCGACCGATAGACTCCGACACGCGCATGTCGTCTGCCTTCTGGATTTTCGCGAGGCGGCTGCTCCGGCGGCCGCTGGCCTGTGCGGCTGCCCTCGGGCTTGCATTCGTCTCTGCGGGCGGGCTTGGCGCTGGTCTGCTCGGGCTGGGCCCGATCCTGCAGCTGATCCTTGGCGAGTCGTCCTCGCTGAGGTCGATCGTCGAGTCGAAGGTGGCTGATCACCCCTGGATCCCCATATCTCCCGGGCTGATGCAGTTGATTCCGGAGGGCCGTCTCGCGGGCGTGGCGGTGGTGCTCGGCGGGCTGCTGGCCCTCACCATAGTCGGCGCAACGGCCAACTTCCTTCACCAGTACATGTCGCTCTCGCTCTGCACCCGACTGGTGGCGGATGTCCGCATGCAGGCGTTCAGGCATGCCATCCGCCTGCCGGTGCTCTCGGTCGTGCAGCGCGGTCCCTCGGAGTTCACCACGCGCATCATCAAGGATTGCGCAGCGCTCCAGGGCGGATTGTCCATCCTCACAGGGAGAGCTGTCGCGCAGCTGACCAAGGGCATCGCGGCCTTGGCCGCGGCCATCTGGTTCGACTGGCGCATCTGCGTGGTCTGCCTCATGGTCGGGCCCGTGATGGCCGTGGTGCTGCGCAAGCTCGGCAAGAAGATCCGACGCGGCATCAAGGGATCGCTGAGGGAGCAGGAGGTCCTCCTTCGGGTCACCACGGAGTCGCTTCAGGGCCTTCGCGCGGTGAAGACCGCCACCGCGGAGCGCGTCATGCTGCGGCGCTTCAACAGGTCCAACGATGCCGTGGTGCGCCAGGAGCTGCGCGTGCGCACGGCACGGGCGCTCGCATCCCCGCTCATCGAGCTGCTGGCACTCGTCGTGGTGATGGGGCTCGCGATGCTTGCGGCGAGCGAGATCATCGCGGGGAAGCTCACCTTCGACGAGTTCGTGCTGGCGCTCGGTGCGCTTGCGGTCGCGTCTGGATCGCTGAAGCCGGTGACTGCAATGGTCAGCGACATCCAGGCGGCCGAGGCCCCGGCCGAGCGGCTGATGGAGCTCTTCTTGCTTGATCTCGAGGAAAGCGCTCGGTCGCGGCGGCTGCCTGACATTGCGCGTGTGCGGTCCTCAATCGCATTCGACGAGGTGGCGTTTACGTACCCGGGTGCGGAGCATCCGGCCGTGTCCGGCCTCTCGCTCGAGATTCGTGCCGGCGAGCGCGTCGCAATCGTCGGCCCCAACGGGTGCGGCAAGACCACGCTGCTCGCGCTGCTCACTCGCGTCGCGGCCCCGGACTCGGGCAGGATCACCCTTGACGGCACCGACATCCTCTCGTGCAACGTACGGAGCTTGCGAGAGCAGATGGGTGTGGTGACACAGGAGCCGATGGTGCTGCGTGCGTCGATTGCCGAGAACGTCACCTTGGGCAAGGCCGGGATCACCCGCGACGATGTAGTGGCCGCCGCCACGCGAGCGCTTGCGCATGACTTCATCTCGCGCCTTCCTGAGGGCTACGACACCGTGGTGTCGGAGCAGGGCGCATCGCTGTCGGGCGGTCAGCGTCAGAGGCTTGCGATCGCGCGAGCGCTGCTGCGCAACCCGTCGATCCTGATCCTCGACGAGGCGACAAGCCAGGTCGACGGCGAGAGCGAGGAGCAGATCAGCCGCGCAGTGACGTCCATCAGCAGGCAGTGCACGGTGATCACGGTGGCCCACCGGCTCTCAACAATGCTCGCGGCCGACCGAATCATCGTGATGGACGGCGGACGTGTGGTCGACTCAGGGCGGCATCCCGAGCTGCTTGCGCGCTGCTCGACGTACCAGCGATTGGTCACGGGTCAGTCTGCGGGCGACCGCAACTACTCCGCCGCGAACGGCACGGTTGGTCACGACGCACAGCAGATCCCCGGCGATCAGGGGATGGTCGATGCGGGTGCCGCTGGCGCGGTGGCTGGGGCGGGAGCCGTCACGGGGCGCGGCAACGAGGCCGCAGGCTGAACTGGCCGGCCGGGCTGCTCGGCGGCCGCTGTACCGACGGTCGAGGGGGCGACCGGCGCAGGCGCGGGGCCCGCGGATCCTGCTGACGGGGCGGCGGCGTCGAGCGTTGATGCGGACCCCTGCGTTGCAGCGCTGGGCACGGAGCGGGGTGCTGCGTCGGCATCTGAGGCAACAACCTCAGGGCGTGCAGGGGGTGTCGGCGGCACTCGCATCGCGGCCCACAGTGCGTAGAGAAGAATGAGCGTCGCGAGTCCGGACACGACGAGCAGCCAGAACTGCAGGGTGCGCTCGAGTCGCTCGCTCTGAGCGAGCCTGCGGCGGGTGCTCTCGGCAAGGGCCTCAAGCGCGCGCGTCTGGCGGTCGGTGGTCGCGGCAAACGCACCAAGTGCGGATGCAGTGTCGCGGAGACTGTCGGAGACGCGGATGCTCGTCTCGTGATTGAGGTCAAGTTGCTGCTGCACGAGCCCTAGAACCTGCGTCTGCCGGGCAGCACCTTCCGTAAGTTGGTGAAGGCTTCGCTCGATCGCCTGGTCGCGCGATCTGCTGCGGCTGGACTGGTCGACAAGGGTCTCCATCAGCCCGCCCTGCTGGCGCGCGAGTTCCGGAAGAGCGCGCATCGGTGCATGCAGCTCGCGAATCAGCGAGGCCAGCTCCGACTGGACCGCATGGTGTGACTTGAGCTCGTCCCTGAACTGCCCGAGCACGGCGAGCGCTCGTTCGTCTTCGCCGAGCTCGACGCGCGACACCGTCACCTGCTGTGTGGCGCTTGCGCCTGCAGAGGATGCCGCGGGGTCCTCGCGGACATCGGTGGGCGCCGGCCGAACGCTCGGCGCCGGCGAAGACGGCGCCGAGATGCCGAGCAGCCTCTTCAGCCAGCGGGGGATCCACGACACGTGCGATACTGTATCGGCAGCATGTGCGCGATGCCGCTCACGTTCTCCGTCGCGCAGGTGCGTCATGCCGTCATGCTGCTCGCGCTCGCGTTGTTCGCGCTGTGTGGGGCTGCCTGCGGCGACCATGCACCGGCCAATGCGCCGCCGGCGGGTCCGCGGCACTTGCGGATCGTAAGCCTCTCGCCGGCGGTCACTGAGTGCGCGGCCGAGCTCGGGCTTGGCGATCGGCTGGTCGGTCGCACGCCATGGTGCGAGGCTGCCTCGCCGGATGTGCCGGTGGTAGGCACGCTGCTCGACATCGACGCGGAAGCGCTGGTGCGATGCGCGCCGAGCATGGTGCTTGTCCAGCCGCCCGCCCAGGGTGTCGACGGCTCGCTCGCCGCCCTCGCAGCACGTCATGGCTGGACGGTGCATGCGTGGCGCATCAACGGCCTTGAAGATGCTCGTGCGGCGATGGCAGGGCTCGCCGATGCCGTCGCGGCGGCGGATCCCGCGCGCTCGGATGACGTACGTGATCGGCATGCGGCCTGGTCGGCGATGCTCGACGGGGTGCTTGTCCCGGTGCCGGCCGATGTCGCGCAGCGAGTTGGTCCGGTGCTCGTGATGGTGGGGGGCCTCGAGGGCATCGCGTTCGGCGCAGGCACGTACATGCACGATGCGCTCACACGCATGGGCGTGCGCAACGCGCTCGAGCGGACCGGCTACCCATCGCTCAGCGTCGAGGATGTGTCGCGCCTCTCGCCCCGCACGATTGTGGTGATTGGGGGATCCGATGCCGATGCTGCAGATCAGCGAGCCACTGGATCACCGCCGGCTCGCGTCATCCGTGTGCCTGCTGCTGGCCTCGCCGTTCCGGGCGGACGGCTGCCGCACGGACTCACGGCACTGCGCGACGCGCTAGTGGCCATGGAGGTGCAGGATGGGGGTTGAACGCACCGCGGTGGCCTCGCGAAGCGCGCTGCTGATCGCCATGCTTGCGGTCGCCATGTGGTTGCGGATGTTCATCGGTCGGGACCCTGTGGTGGGCTCGCTCGAGTGGGCGTGGCCGGATCCCGCGGTTGCGTCGCTACGTGCAGGCGCGCTGTGTTCCGCGGTGGTGGCAGGTGCGTCGCTTGGCCTCTCCGGACTGCTCCTGCAGGTGCTGCTGCGTAACCCTTTGGCATCACCCTTCGTGCTTGGTCTGTCTTCGGGCGCCGGTCTTGGGGCAACACTCGCGGCCTGGGCGGTTGGAGCGGCGGGTGGCGCGAGCGCCGGAGCATGGATCGCTGCGCTCGCCGCAACGGGCGCTGTGCAGGTGCTGCCTGCGACCATTGGGGCACTTCTGACGCTCGGTGTCGTGCTCGCGCTTGGGATGCGCAGGGGAGTGATCGATCCCGTGTCGATGGTGCTCGCGGGCACTGTGGTGGCCGCCATCTGCGGTGCGCTCACGCTGCTTGTGCAGTACGCCATGCCTCCGGCAAGCCGTGCAGACGCGGCCATCTGGTTCATGGGGCGTGTGCCTGAGCTGCCCGACCGTGCGGTGCTTGCGGTTGCGGTCGCAGTGCTTCTCGCGGCGGCGGCGTGGTCAGGCCTCTCCGCGCGCACGTTCGATGCTGCCTCCGTGAGCGACGACGAGGCACGCAGCCTCGGTGTCCGTCTCGTCACGCTGCGACTTGGCATGTACCTGGCCGCAGGCGCGACTGCGGCCACCAGCGTGGCGCTATGCGGACCGATCGCATTCGTCGGGTTCGTGGCGCCGCACTTGGCGCGGCTCCTCCTCGGGGCGCGGCATGGGCCGCTCGTGCTCGGCAGCATCGTGTCGGGAGCGCTCGTGCTCGTTGCCGCTGATGTGGCGCGGCAGGCGCTTGACCTCGGTATGGGTCGCATGCCGGTGGGCGTGCTCACCGCGCTGGTCGGCGGTCCGGCGTTCCTGCTCGTCCTGCGTTCGGCGCGGCTTGGGCATGGGGGCTCGCCATGAGCCTTCGATGCAGCGCGGTCAGTTACGCCTACGCGCGGCACGGGCAGACAGCCTTGTCTGGCGTCAGCGTAGAACTGGCGCCCGGCACCATATGCGCCGTGGTTGGCCGCAACGGGAGCGGCAAGAGCACGCTCCTGAGGCTGCTGTGCGGCATCGAACGTCCAACGTCAGGTCACGTCACGTGGTCAGGGCACGAGATGGCATCGATGCGCGAGCCCGAGCGCGCTGCGGTATGCGCCTATGTGCCGCAGCGACCGGCGCTCAGTGCCGCGTTCACCGTTCGGGAGCTTGTGTCGCTCGGACAGCGCGCGAGTGGGGGAGGCCTGCACTCTGTGGATTCCGCACTCGAGGCGATGGGCATCTCCGATCTCGCATCCAGGCTGTGGCACCGCACGAGTGAGGGGCAGCGTGTGCGCTCGGCTGTGGCGCGCGCCCTTGTCCAGTGCACCGAGCGCGGCCTTCTGGTCATGGACGAGCCATTCGCCGCGCTCGACCCCGGCGAGTGCGCGCGCCTGATGGGTGTCATTCGCAAGGTGCGCTCGCGTGGCATGGCCGTCGTGTGTGCGATACACCACACCGGCATCGCATCGCTGCTTGCGGACCAGGTGTGGTGGCTTGATGAGGGTCGATTGATCGGTGCGGGGTCGGCCGCCAGCGTGCTTGAGCCCACAGCCCTCCAACGCACCTTCGGTGTGCCGTTCGGTGAGCATGAGGGGCAGATCCTGCCTATCCTGCCCGCAGCTTCGTCATGAGCCAGTACCTCATCATCTTCCTGATCGTCGCGGTGTTCCGTGGCGTCGTCTGGGTGGTGCAGAAGGTTCAGCAGAACGCGAAGGCGCGTGAGGCGCTGATGGCGCAGCAGGCGAGCGCCCAGATTGCAAGCGCACCAGAGGCGGTGCAGGGAGTTCGTGGCAGGGCGACACGTGCCGCTATGGGCGCTCCGGTTGCTCCGTCGACAGGCCCGGCGGCTGCCCCTGTACGTACCCCGACATCCGAATCGGCTCGCGCGACACGGACCCCGAAGCGCGGTCAGGTTCGAGCCGCCGATCGAGGTGCCGTGAAGATGACGCGTGGTGGGGTGGTCACGCGCACCGCGACCCGATCGCCGGCACCAACGGTGCAGGCCCAGCGGTCACTGCCAACGATTGTGCCGACATCGAGGGCCGAAGTGCGGGAAGCGCGCGTGGGGAAATCGTCTCGCGATGTCCGAAACCTCCTACGCGATCGAGGCTCCCTGCGGCAGGTGTTGCTCGCCCGCGAGATTCTCGGTCCTCCGCGTGGCATGATCGCCTAGCGCACGGTCCGATGGGTCGACTTTGACGTGAAATCGGGGGGATATGCATCGAATCTGTCGCCATCATGACCGTGGCGGGGAATCTCGCTATGCTTCCGCCACCATGATGGACATCCGGAAGCTGAAGGAACTCATCCGACTGATGGTCGACAACGACCTCACCGAGCTCGACCTCAAGGACAAGGAGGAGCAAGTGCTCCTGAAGCGGGGTCACGGCGGCACAGTGACGCATGTCGCGCCCGCCATGGTTAGCGCTCCCGCCGCCGCCCCGGCATCCGCGGCACCGGCCCCGAAGGCAGCTCCCACGCCGGCAGCCCCGGCGGCGGACGATGAGGCTGGCCTGGTGGCGATCGAGAGCCCTATGGTCGGCACGTTCTACGCATCCCCCGGTCCTGACAAGCCCCCCTTCATGAGCGTGGGCAGCAGTGTGGGGCCGGATACGACGGTCTGCCTCGTCGAAGCCATGAAGATCTTCAACGAGATCAAGGCTGAGCGCAGCGGCACCGTGGCGAAGATCCTGGTCAAGAGCGGCCAGCCCGTGGAGTTCGGGCAGAAGCTCTTCCTCGTCAAGCCCAGCTGAGCCGCACCGCCATGTTCAAGAAAGTCCTCATCGCCAACCGCGGCGAGATCGCGCTGCGGATCATCCGCGCCTGCCGCGAGCTCGGCGCGCGTACGGTGTGCGTCTACTCGACCGCCGACCGCGGCGGATCGTGGCTCGAGGCCGCCGACGAGTCGATCTGCATCGGTCCTGCGCCGTCGAAGGATTCCTACCTGCGCATTGACCGCATCATCGCGGCGGCCGAGGTGTCGCACGCCGATGCGATCCACCCCGGCTACGGGTTCCTCTCGGAGAACTCGCACTTCGCGGAGGTGTGCCGAGACTCCGGCTTCGAGTTCATCGGTCCGAGCCCTGAGGCGATGAACCTGCTTGGAGACAAGGTCAACTGCAAGCGCCTCGCGAAGAAGTCCGGTACGCCGATCTTCCCGGGCACCGACGGTGGCATCGAGGACATGGAGGAGGCCGTCAAGGTCGCGCACGAGATCGGGTATCCGGTCATCGTGAAGGCGGCGGGCGGCGGCGGCGGTCGCGGCATGCGCATTGCCCGCAACGAGGGCGAGCTGCGCGCAGGCATCGAGCAGGCAGGGCAGGAAGCAGCCGCGGCCTTCGGCAACCCGATGGTGTACGTCGAGAAGTACCTCGAGCACGCGCGCCACTTCGAGGTGCAGGTGATCGGCGACAAGCACGGCAATGCGGTGCACCTCTACGAGCGCGACTGTTCGAGCCAGCGCCGGCACCAGAAGCTGATCGAGGAGGCTCCTGCGCCGGGCGTCGATCCTGCAAAGCGCGAGAAGGTGTGCGCAAGCGCCGCGGAGCTCATCCGCGCCGCGAAGTACTCGGGCGCCGCGACCTGCGAGTTCCTGATGGACGCGAAGCAGAACTTCTACATGCTCGAGGTCAACACGCGCGTGCAGGTCGAGCACCCGATCTCCGAGGCGATCACCGGCGTCGACATCGTGCAGACGGGCATCCGCGTCGCGGCGGGCGAGAGGCTCCCGTTTACGCAGGACCAGATCCGCATCAACGGACACGCGATCGAGTTCCGCATCAATGCGGAGGACCCGGACCGCAACTTCATGCCGCAGGCAGGGCTCATCGACACATGGTCCCCGCCTGGAGGTCCGGGCGTCCGCCTCGACAGCCACGTGCGCACCGGATACCGCGTGCCACCGAACTACGACTCGATGGTCGGCAAGCTCATCGTGCATGCGCCCACGCGCGAGGCGTGCATCCGGCGCTCGCTCGGAGCCTTGTCGGAGTTCAAGATCGGGCCCATCCGGAGCACGATCCCGCTCTACATGCGCCTGCTGCAGGAGCAGCCCTTCGTGGACGCGACGCACGACATCAAGTGGGTCGAGCGGCTGCTGGCGCCGCCAGCACGCTGAGCCCTGGCCGCCAGGTCGATCGGGACCGGTGTGCCCTGTGCGGCGGTGCGGCGCTGATGCGCCTCTAGCGGATCAGCACCGTGGCAAGGCCAAGGAACGTCCCCATGCTGGCGACGTCGGTCGCCGTTGTCAGGAAGATGCTCGATGCGGTGGCAGGATCGGCGCCCAGCCGCTTGAGCGCGAGCGGGATGAACGCGCCTGAGATTCCGCTGATGACGCAACTGCCGATCATCGCCAGGAAGGTGACGAGCCCAAGCATCATGGCCCTGTCAGCGGCCCACATCACGTAGGGGTCCTCCGGCTTGGGCTGCATCGACGCGAAGATGTACATCCCAATGCCTGCCGACAGGCCGACAAATGCACCGTTGAGGAGCCCGAGCAGGGCCTCCTTCATCACGAGGGCGCGCTCGCGTCCAGGCTTGAGTTCGCCCAAGGTCATGCCGCGCAGTGCGACAGCGAGCGCCTGGCAGCCGGTGTTGCCGGACTGGCCAGCCAGGACAGGCAGGAACACGGCGAGGATGACCAGCCGGTCAAGCGTCGACTCGAAGACGGCGACCACCGCAGCAGCGACGAACGCGGTGAGCAGGTTGAGCTGCAGCCACGGATGCCGTAGCAGGAAGCTCCGCCACCACGGCGTGCCAAGCCCTTCCTCCTTGGTCACGCCGACCATGGATCCCGCCTGCGCGCTGATCTCGATCGCCTGCTTCTCGAACATCGCCGTGCCGCGGATGAGGCCCACCAGCTTGCCCGAGGCATCGCACACGGGATAGATGGGGTAGTGCTTGTGGATCACCTCGCGCATCGCATCCATCAGGAGCATGTCCGCGCGCAGGAAAAAGGGGTTCGCGATCATCACCGTGTCGATGGGGCGGGTTGCGTGCGCGAGCATGAGGTCCCGCATCGTGAGCACGCCCAGCAGCTTGCCGCTGTCGTCCACGACGAACCCGTAGGTGACGAAGGTCGTCTTGACGATCTCCCGGATCGACTCGATCGTCTGCGTGACGGTCATCGACGGAGGGAACGTCGCATGGACGGGCTCCATGAGCTCGCCGATGATCAGGTCTCGGTAGTCGGTCTGCGTCTCCGCCACACCGCAGACCATACATCAGGGGCGGGGCCCGCGTCACTCCCACGCTGGGGTGCGGGTGGTCTCGCGTTCAGGCCAAATGCACCTCCGGGAAAGGCTGGGTCGACCCTTGCGGGGGCGGGCGTGTGCTGCTGACCAAGGCACTCACGGCAGGGCTACGGGCGTCACTCTGGGCAGTGGCCTTGCGTACGCGGGCTGTCACGCATGGCGAGTGCCGCGATCTGCGCCATCGAGCGTGACGTGGCGTTGCGCGCACCAAGCTGGCAGGGAATCCCAGCTCGCGTGCCGATCATGGGCACCTCGCCGTGAATCGGCCGGTCTTGGCCTGAGCTCAGCCTTCGAACTCGTATCCGAACAGCTGGATCTCGCTTGCACACCGGTCGGCCACCACCCGCCGGGCTTCCCCGCAGTAGTACTCCGCGTACGCGTTGCGCAGTCCACGGTTCCGGTGCGGAAGGGCGCTGCGCGGCAGGCCAAGCACGTCACAGGCGTGATCGAAATCCCCCTGAAGGTGCTCGTACCGAATGACGCAGCGCAGTCCCGACACTGCGCGCGCCAGATCCGGGCCATCGCAGTCGCTGGCAGCGAGGTAGTGCTCGAGCCGCTTCACCACGGGCGAGCGCACGAACTACAGGAAGTCGTCCTGTGCATCAGTGCCGGCAATCCGGCCCGGCGAGAAGAAGTGGGATACGGCCCGATCCCACGGATTGCGAACACACCAGAACTTCCGCAGGGCGTGAAAGAGGGTGTCGCCGTATGCGGCGCGATACTCCGCGAGCGTCGAGTGCTTTCGGGTGTTGAACCTATCGGATCTCACGGCGAATCGGTCGACACCGTCCTGATCAGGTCGTTGGCGCACGATGACATCTTCGGCGTATGGCGCCAGAACCGACTGGATCGAGTTCCCGCCGGTCTTTGGGACATGCACGTACAGAAATCTGTGTGAGGTTGAGAGCACGTGTCCGCTAGCGCTAGCGCGCGATCGAAATGCTGCGGGAGTGCTTCGCAGGCCTCTCCGCAACTCCGGTCCGCTGCGGTGACCCAGCGGGCATCAGGCTGCGCCACAGCGGATTCGCTCGGCGTTTCCATCGCGGAGCTCGGGGAGGAAGTCCGACTCGACGCCGATGAACCGGTAGAGGAGGCTGAGATAGTCGCCCCCAAGGAGCATGAAGGTCTCGTAGGACCACAGGAAGCTCGGCCACTCCGACCGGAGGATCGAGGAGATGATGTCGCGTGCGCGCTCGGTCTCGCGGCTGACCTGCTGGGCCGACTTGCCGAATCGACTTCGACGAGAGAGCTCGGAGAGCGTTCGGTCGCGTGTCGTGAGGAGGAAGAGGATGTCGTGGCGATCCCGATGATCCGCGACCATGGCCTCGACGTCAGGGAACTGCGCATGAAGCCCATAGGGCAGCGACCGGTGGCAGATGCGATGGCCGGATGGATCCCCGCCGCTCCAGCCCGCAGCGTTCCACGCGCCGAACTCGTGCACGCCAAGGACATGGGCGCAGATCTTGGCTGCGAGTTTGCTTCCGCTGCTTTCGGGTCCGAGGACGATGACGCACTTGGCGCGGGTGGGCATGGGTACGGTTGGGGGGCACGTCGCAATCCTGGTCGCGACCTGCGTGTGGAGCCAGGCAGACGGCTTCGAAAGCGGGCGATGGGACTTGAACCCACGACATTCAGCTTGGAAGGCTGACGCTCTACCACTGAGCTACGCCCGCGAGGAGGCGTGAAGTCTATCCGATCGCACCGTGATGTCACTCGGCTCGTGTCGCGAGCCCCGTGGCCACGCCTGGCACGGCGACCGCGCACCCGATGTCCGTTCGCCCGGCACGGGGCCGGTCATCCGTCAGTAGATGGGCACCGACGGGTCGATGTCAGTCGACCATAGGTGAATCCCGCCCGCGAGGCTCCGCACGTCGCTGAAGCCCGACTCGCGCAGCGCAGCGGTCACCCGCAGGCTGCGCGCACCATGGTGGCAGTACACGACGACCGGCTCGTCCTCGAGCGTGCGAAGCTCGGCGAGGCGCGACGAAAGCTCCGCCATCGGCACATGCACGGATCCCGGGATCGAGGCGATGTCTCGCTCTGCGGGCGTGCGGCAGTCGATGAGCGCCGGTGCGGTGCCCGAGTCGATCATCCGCTTGAGCTCTCGCGGCGTGACCTCCCAGTCGCGCTGGAAGGGGTAGTCGGGCGGGAGTCCCTCTTGGGTCATGAAAGTCGTGCCTTGCAGCAGTTGGACAGCGCTACGGCTCGGCGCGCGCTGGCACAGGTGTGGGCGTCACAGTGGAGCGCGGCGCGATGCCGCGGGTGATGCCAACGGCTGTCGCGCGGGCAGGCATGAGCGGCACCGATGCACCGGTCGCTGGATCCTTTGAGACCCAGTGCCACATTGCCGCCTGGCCTGCGGACATGCGCGGGTCGTCGAGCGCGAAGTCCGGAGTGGGGTTTTGCTGCACGGTCCATGGCGGCTGTCCGATCGCCATGCGGATCGGTCCTCCAACCATCACCCAGCCCGCGGACCAGAATGGCTGCGCACCAGCCTCTGCAAGCACTGACAGACCATCGGAGCGTCCATCAAGCGCGGTCGCCGCGGTCGGGTACGCGCCGTCATCACGGGTCGGGCCGGACGCCAGGCTGAGGTTCTCCGAGTAGCTCGGCTGCACCTCCACTTGACCGCGCGGCACGGCTACGGCGGTGACAGGCCAGTTGCGGCGGTCCAATCCATCGACAGAGGGCGCGGCCTCGGCGGGAATGGAAGAGGGCGGGTTGGCGACGAGGGCCGGAAGCGGCTCGTCTCCCGCACCGGTCAGCGTGTTGGTGGAGTTCTGCGTGCCACACGCCGCCACGGCCAGCAGCGACGTTGCGCACGCAAGCATGGCGCATGCGTGATGGGGGGAGTGAAGTTCACGTGTGACCATGGCGGTGGCCGAATCCTAGCGCCTGGCGCACAGGCGTCCCGCGGGCGCAGGGGACATCAGGAGAGCGCATCGAGATAGGAGGCAATCTCCGATGCCGCGTGCGAGTCCCCGCAGGCCCGGGCATGTTCAAGCCCTGAGCGCAGCGTGGCAACGGCCTCCTCCTGCTTGCCCAGCTGCTCAAGCACTCGCGCCTTGTGGAAGTAGGCGTAGCAGTAGTCGGGATCGGCGTTGAGCGTGCGGTCGTACCACTGCACCGCCTCGAGGAGCTCGCCCTGCTTCGCGTGCTCCTGGCCCATGCTGTAGAGGCAGAATGCGTCAGTCGGTTCCGCTTCGAGCATCTTGCGCAGCAGCGCGATCCGGTCGCCATTGGCCATGCGCGGAGGGTAGCGGTGCCGGGATACGATCCGCGCGATGCGTGTCACATCCCACATGCGCCGAATCGCCCGCGCAACCGCGCCACTGGTCGTGCTCGCGTGTGGCGCCTGTGACACCACGTACGTCCCAGTCGACCGCGCAGACCGCCGTCCGCGCGAGCTGCAGGTGACCGACATCGAGGGCGGCACGCATTGGCGGACGCTCGTGCTCGACGGTCGCTGGTATCAGGGACTCGGTCCCGAGTTGCTCATCGTCTCGCCACGCGATGCATCCCAAGTGCTTGATCGCGTGAGGGCGTTGCCGCTCGGGCTCTCCGGCGCGCTCGTCGACATGGTCGACTACGAGGGCGACATCGTGGCGGTCCTGGACCGTACCGCAGTGGTGCGCATCGACCGGTCCAGCGAGCGCAAGCATGCGGTCATCGAACTGATGCTCGAACGGGACCTCGGACTTCGCCCCGAGGAACTGAGCGTCGCTGATGGCGGACTCTTTGTGAGCGGGCTTGGCGGCATTGTGCGACTCGACAC
>JBIKNS010000120.1:0-6813 GCA_044358545.1 Phycisphaerales bacterium
GCAGCCGACAGCTGCGCCCGATGACAGCATGATGGTTCGTGCGAGCATGGCTCGCTACTGCAGCGTCGACACGATGGACGACATGATTTTCAACGCCCCGCCCACATCCCGCCTAGGCCAACCCAAGTACTGCCACGCCCCGGAGCCCGACGAGTATCGCCTCCACCGCGCCGGGTCGTGGCTCGGCGGAGGGTTGATGCCTGCCCGCCGACGCACCCGGCACAAGCTTCCCGTCATCCGCCTTCTGGGCGGTACGCATGGGCTCCCGCGTGGATTCGGCTCGCGCAAGGCCTGGGTGCGCTGCGGGCTCGAGCTGCTCGTCGATGCGCAGGACGCTGCAGCGCTGCGTGAGATCTCGAGGAAGATCGGGTTCCCGAGGCAGATTGCGCCGGAGGCGCCAGATGCCGAGACGATGACGCTGCCGTATGCGATCGTCGCGATGATCATGGCCATCGCGTGGGAGTCAATCGACTGGCGTGACCACGCGGACGGCGAACAGCCGACGGCGGGGTCCCTCGAACCGCCGCCCGAGCAGTGGTTCCCCGTGAGTGAGGCACTGAAGGCGCATGCGACCCAACCAGGCCTTGCGGAGTTCGTCATGGCCGCCGAGGTGTCCGACATCCCGGCCATGATCCGCGCGGCGGTGCGGGCGGCAGTGGCCACTGCGGCACGAGGTTAAGGACCGGGCGATCCACACCGTACGACTCCACTGCCTCGCGCCTCGATCACTAGCATCCCCCCGTGCTGATTCTGGGCGGCAGTAGCGAGGTCATTGAGGGGCCGAACCGGCGCGGCGAGCGCCGCGTGCGTGACCTGCTCCTTGAGGCCTTTGGCGGACCGACCTCCGACGATCCCTGGTTCGCGCTCTACGGGGTGCATGTGCGCCAGCTCGCGGCGCTCACCGCCGCGGAACAGGACACCGGCATGGGCCACCTGCGCGAGCTCGACTTCCTGGTCATCGACCGCACCCGCGGGTTCCTGGCGCTCGAGGTGAAGGGCGGCGAGCTTCGCCTGCGCAGCGACGGTCAGTGGGAATCCAAGGGTGGCGGCAGCGACTGGGCGCCGGCGCGCAATCCGCTCGAGCAGGTGGTCGGCGCCGCTTCAAGCCTGCTTCGCCGCATCGAAGGCAAGCTCGGCAGCACCTTCAAGCCCTCATGGATATGGAAGTCCCCCTGCCTCGCGCTTCCCTTCACCGACCGCATCAGCGCCGCGCTGCCTCTCGACTGGCATCCTGACCTGGTCGCCATCGCGTCGCACTGCGAGAGCGCAACCGCATTCGAGCGCTGGATCGAGGGGGTGTTCGGCTACATCGACGCCCACTCTCGCCCGAATGACGCGGCGCGCGCAGCAACGACGATGCAGCGCGTACTCGATGGATGCCTGCTGCCTCCCTTCCGTGCAGAGCGCACCGCGCGCGCGCAGGTCGCGCGGCTCATGCGCCAGGACCGCGAGCCGCTTGACCTTGAGACGCCGCTGCACGAGTTCGTGCGCAGCAAGCTGCGCCGCAAGAGAGTGCTGGTGGAGGGGCCTGCCGGCACGGGAAAGACCTTCGCTGCGATGATCCGCATTGGCTTCGCGCTGCGCGACGATCCGGAGGCCCGTGCCCTCTACGTGTGTTTCAACGAGCTGCTCGCGGAGCAGGTGCACGATCACGGTACGGCGCTGGGAGACCGCTTCGAGGCGACGTCCTTCCACGCGCTCTGCGCCCGGATGGCCAAGCGCGCGGGGATCGCGTGGCGACCGCCCAACGACAATCCAGCCGCGGAGGACTTCTACCGCACCAAGGCGCCGCTGCTGCTCATGGAAGCGCTCGCCTCGGCGCCCCTCCCTGACGCCGAGCGTCCAACCATGCTCGTGATCGACGAGGCCCAGGACTTCAACGAGGACTGGATCGCTGCGCTGCAGATGATGGCGCACGCTGATGCGACCACGTGGTGCCTCTACGACCCCGCGCAGTTGCTCTTCGCCAACCTCGCCTTCGATGCGGGCGCAGCCGAGTCAGCCACAGAGATTGGCGCGCGCCTCGCCCGCAGGTTCGCAGACCCGGACATCCTGTCGGTGAACTACCGACTCTCAATGCGAGTGTTCGATTTCTTGCGAGCCAGCGGCGTGATCCCGCACACCGATGCCAAGTGCGATCCGCTTGCGCCTGAGGGTTTTGCGCCGCAGGAGATCGCGATCCCGCGGGCCGATGCGGTGACGCGGATCCACGACATCATCTTGCGCGCGATCGACGAGCATGGCTTCACCGCAGAGCAGATCCTGGTGCAGGCCGCCGTCACGCCACTCAACCCCGAGCACCCTCTGCGGCGCGCTGGCCACAACCCCTCCCCTGATCCGTGGAATGTGCGCGGCCGCTACCTGCTGCGCCCGATCGGCCACGCCGATGCCGAGTCGAACTCCAATGTGATCGACATGGCCACCGCGCAAAAGTTCAAGGGTTGCGAGCGACCATTCGTGATCGTCGCCTGCACACCGGGTATGGATGCGGCACGCCTCTACACCGCCTGCACACGTGCGCGGCTCGGGCTGGCGGTCGTCCGCATCACCGAGTGACCCCCCATCATTCGTGCCGGATTTCACGAACCACACAAGAAGGGGATAAGGCGTTAACGCAGACGGTGCCGGCGTGTCGATATCGTCCCGAATGTCCCCAGATGGGGCGCCATTCTCGACACGAACCCGCGGGCTCTTCGACGATGTTGCCTCTGCGGCGATTGACCTTGGGCGCGAGATGCGCGCATGCATGCTCCTCTCGCTCGCGGCGTTTGCCTCGAGGACCTGACAGTGAGGCTGCGCTGCACGAGCGCTCGCGACCTCCCATGCTGCGCCAGAAGGCTGCCCATGCAATCCATGAGTGCGCCACCGAAGCTCACTGCCGCCGGGGCCGAATCCTCGAACAGGGCCTGTTGAATCACTGATGCTTATCCCTGGGGGGAACACCCGATCTGCGTGAATCGTCCGTGCGTTGGGATGACTGGGAGTTCACGCTGGGGCGTCGAACGATCAGGACCCGCCTGCAACAGCGTGGGTAGCCTCTCGGCCAGAGTCCCGGGACCGATGGCAACAGGCGATCGCCCCGCAGTTGGATGCACGTACCGTCCACGACCGCACCGAGACCATGGACACCGCACTGCTCATCGGCACATTCTTCCTCGCGCTCGCTGCAGCCGTCGCTGCGGTGTTCGCGGCGCTTGGCCGCCGGGGCCTTCGTGGGTCGGATGCGATCGGTGCCGAGGATCTCGACGCCGCCGTGCGGCCGCTGCTCGCCGAGATGGCCGCCCTCAAGGCGACGCTTGACACGAACCGCAGCGCCACGGCGGAGTCGCTCCGTGCGATGCGGCTCGACGCCGACACCGCAGCCAAGGTCACGCGCGAGGAGCTCGGGCATGTGCTGGTGAAGCAGCGCGCCGAGCTGGGCCAGGTGCTTGGCCAGCAGCGTGAGGAGCTCCGCCAGACGCTTACCCAACAGCGCGAGCAGCTCGGCGTCTCGCTCGACACCTACCAGGTGCGCGTCTCGCAGTCGCTTGTGCAGGTCATGGAGTCGCTGGGCACCGTGCGCGCCACGCTGGCTGACGAGCTGCTCAAGCTGCAGCAGATGAACCAGCAGAAGCTCGATGAGCTGCGAGGCGCGGTCGACAAGAAGCTCGAGACGACGCTGCAGTCGCGGCTCGACGGCGCCTTCAAGCTGATGAGCGAGCAGCTCGAGAAGGTGCACAAGGGGCTCGGCGAGATGCAGTCGATGGCGGCAGACGTGGGCGGCCTCAAGCGCGCGCTCACCAACGTGAAGTCGCGCGGCATCCTCGGCGAGATCCAGCTCGAATCGATTCTCGAGCAGTTCCTCACGCCCGACCAGTTCGTGCGCAACGCCGAGACGGCGCTGCACTCCGGCAAGCGCGTCGAGTTCGCGGTGCGCATGCCGGGGCGCGACGAAAGCGGCCCCCTGCTGCTGCCAATTGACGCGAAGTTTCCCAAGGAGGACTACGAGCGCCTGCTCGACGCGCAGGACCGCGCAGACCGCGATGCGGCCGCGGTCGCGCAGAAGGCCCTGTTCGACGCGGTGCGCTCCTTCGCCAAGGACATCAAGGTGAAGTACCTCGACCCGCCGCACACGACCGACTTCGCAATCCTCTTCGTGCCCACCGAGGGGCTCTACGCGGAGCTGCTGCGCTCGCCAGGGCTTGCCGACGAGCTCAGCTCGACGCACCGCGTGATGCTCGCGGGCCCGACAACGCTTTCGGCGATCCTTCAGAGCCTGCAGATGGGATTCCGCACGCTTGCGCTCGAGAAGCGATCCAGCGAGGTGTGGCAGCTGCTCGGTGCAGTGAAGACCGAGTTCGGCAAGTTCGGCGAGGTGATCGACACGCTGCGCAGGCAGATCGAGGCTGCGGCAAACACGATCGACAAGACCGGCACGCGCACGCGCGCGATCGAGCGCAAGCTCCGCAGCGTGCAGGAACTGCCGCCCGAGCAGGCGGCGATGCTGCTTCAGCCGACCGAATCAGATGCCGAGGAGCGCGACTCGACCCGAAGCGAGCCCTAGGCCCGCCGCGCGACGATCCCGCAGATGGGGCAGTCGTCGAGGAAGTCAGCAAAGGGACCGGCATCTTCACCGTCCGCGACGTGCGCATCCACGAAGCGGAAGTCGACAAACCCCGCCGCGGCAAAAACCTCGCGGTACGTTTCCGGCGGGATCCAGAAGTTGTCGAAGATGCAGGCGTCACCTGACTCAGGAAGGATCGACCAGGTGATCGAGGACCCTTCGCGCTGGGGCTTCTCGATGTACCGGATGAAGCGGAACTCCGGGTAGTAGCGGTACCGGTCCGCGGCGGTGCGCGGGTTGTCATTGACGCCGCACAGCAGTCCGCCCGGGGCGAGGTTCCGGAATGCGGACTCCGCCATCCGCGAGAGCTGCGCGCGGTCCTGCGCATAGTTGAAGAGGTAGGCAGCCACCACGATGTCGAAGGACCCAAGATCACGCACGTCTGCGGCGTCGCACACCGAGTACGTGATCCCCCGGGGCCGCGCAGACTCCGCCTTGCGCGCCAGCTCGACCATCCCGCCCGAGAGATCGACGCCATGCACGCGAGTGGCCCCGCGATCCGCGATCATCCGGGCGTAGATCCCATCGCCGCACGCGAGGTCGAGAACGGACTTGCCACGCACGTCCCCCATGAGCCCAAACAAGGTCGGGCGCTCGACATGGAGCCTCCATGGCAGCAGCTTGGAGGCGGCGTACTCGTCAGCGATTGCGTCGTATTCAGCCATAGGTTCCTGTTGAGCGGCTACGCCGCGCTGGCCATCGCGTGGTCGAGGATCGCATTGAGCGTGACGCTCGGCCGCATCGCCCGCGATGCGAGCGCCGGATCGGGGTGGTAGTAGCCGCCGATGTCGGTGGGCTTGCCCTGCGCGCCATTGAGCTCGCTGACGATCTGCTTCTCCTTTGCGACCATCTCCGATGCGATCGGCGCGACACGCTCCGCCAGCTCGCGGTCGGCCGTCTGGCGCGCCAGTGCCTGGGCCCAGTAGAGGGCGAGGTAGAAGTGGCTTCCGCGGTTGTCGAGGTCGCCGACCTTACGCGCCGGCCCGCGGTTGTTGCGCAGGTACTCGCCGGTCGCCTCATCGAGCGTCGACGCCAGCACGCGCGCCTTGGCGTTGCCCGCGCGGTCTGCGAGGTGCTCGAAGCTCGCGGCAAGCGCCATGAACTCGCCGAGCGAGTCCCAGCGCAGCGAGTTCTCCGCGAGGAACTGCTGCACGTGCTTGGGCGCAGAGCCGCCCGCGCCGGTCTCAAAGAGGCCACCGCCGTTCATGAGCGGCACGATCGAGAGCATCTTGGCACTGGTGCCGACCTCGAGGATCGGGAAGAGGTCGGTGAGGTAGTCGCGGAGCACGTTGCCGGTGACGGAGATGGTGTCCTTGCCCTGGCGGATGCGGCCAAGCGAGAAGGTGCAGGCCGCCGCTGGCGCCATCGTGTGGAACTCAAGGCCTGCGGTGTCGTGCCCTGCCATGTACGCCTTCACCTTCGCGATGAGCTGAGCGTCATGCGGACGCTTCGCGTCAAGCCAGAAGACCGCTGGCGTCGCCGAGAGCCGCGCGCGGGTGACGGCAAGCTTCACCCAGTCCTTGATCGCCGCGTCACTGGTACGGCAGGCGCGCCAGATGTCCCCTGCGGCGACCGCGTGCTGCATGAGCACCTTCCCGGACGCGTCGACGATGCGCACGGTTCCTTGCGCGGGGATCTCGAAGGTCTTGTCGTGGCTTCCGTACTCCTCAGCCGCCTTCGCCATGAGGCCGACGTTGGGCACGCTGCCCATCACCTTCGGGTCAAGGGCGCCATGCGTGCGGCAATCGTCGATCACCGCCTGGTACACGCCCGCGTAGCTGCGGTCGGGGATCACGGCCTTTGCGTCCTGAGTCTTGCCCTGGGCGTTCCACATCTTGCCGCCCTCACGGAGCATCGCCGGCATCGAAGCGTCGATGATGACGTCGCTGGGCACGTGCAGGTTGGTGATGCCGCGGTCGCTGTCGACCATCGCGATGGCCGGGCCGGCTGCGAGCGTCGCATCGATGTCGGCCTGCATTGCGGCGCGCTCGGCCTCAGGCAGCGTGGCGATCTTCGCGACGAGGTCGCCGAATCCGTTGTTGGGGTCGACCCCCAGCCGAGCCAGCGTGGCCGCATGCTTCTCGAACACAGGCTTGAAGAACGACCGCACGGCGTGACCGAAGATGATCGGGTCGGAGACCTTCATCATCGTGGCCTTCATGTGCAGCGAGAAGAGCGCGCCGCTCGCGCGCGCATCGGCGACCTGCGCG
>JBIKNS010000121.1:0-6789 GCA_044358545.1 Phycisphaerales bacterium
GCCCGCACCCGCCTTGCGCACACCAGCGGAGCCGGCGCCGCGCCCGAGCGCAAGGATGTTCCCGATGCCGCGGCCCTCGCGCGCGTGGCTCTTGCGCGGCTTGGGTGAGCCGTCGGTCTTTGCGCCGGACTCGGACTTGGAAGGCCCCGAGCCACCACTCGAGTCCTTCGCCGCAGCCGCCTCGGCCTTCGCGGCCTTCGAATCGCCTGCGGCCTTCGCATCGCCGCGCGCTGCCGGCGTGCCCGCGGCCTTCACGTCGGGCGTCTTCGCGTCCGCCGCCGTACCGCCAGAACCCTTGGCATCGCCCGGTCCGGCATCGGACTTCGTGCCCGACTCGCGCTCTGCCTTCTCCGCCTTCGCGTAGCTGTCGCTTCGGTAGTCGGTCTCGTAGAAGCCGCCGCCCCTGAAGAGCACGCCGGCCCCGATGCCGATCTTGCGCTCGACCTTGCGCTTGCCGCACTTGGGGCACGTGCGCACGGGATCGGCAGTGATGGACTGGAACTGCTCGAAGTCGTGGCCGCAGGCGCGGCAGACGTATTCGTACGTCGGCACGGCTCAGGACTCCTTCGGGGTCACGGCGACCTTTGCGGGCCGCAGCGCAGCGTCGCCGAAGCGGTAGCCCGCCTGGAAGCAGGATGCGATGCGCCCGGGCTCCACGCCTGCGGCTGCCTGCTGCATCACGGCTTCGTGCTGCATCGGGTCGAACTCGTCACCGGGCTTCGGCGCGATGCGCGTGATGCCTTGGCCCTCGAGCGCCTTGAGCAGCTCGCGGCGGATCATGTCGACGGCGCCTGCAAGCTTCGCGGAATCCATCGCCGAGAGGTCATGACCAAGCGCCAGGTCGATCTGCTCCAGCACCGGTACGAGCGCGCGCGCCACTTGGGCGACCCCTCGGTCCTTGGCGCGGATCTCGTTCTCGCCCGCGCGCCTCTGGAAGTTCTGGAAGTCGGCCAGCGCGCGCAGGTATGCCGACTGGCGCTCGTCGACTTGCCGCCTGAGCTCCTCGATCGTCGACTCTGCCGTCGCGGCATCAGCGCCCGCGCCGTGGGCAGCGCGCTCCGCCGCAGCGTCATCCGATCCGGTCATGCCGTTGCTCGTGTCAGTGGTGTGCATGGTTCGCTCCAGGGTGGGGGATCACTCCCCGACGATGGTGTCCTTGATCTTCTCCCACACGCCCTTGTCCTTGGACTTGCCCTTCTTGCGTCCGCCCGAAGTCTTGGGCGAACCGGCAGCTTGGGCCGGCGCACGCCCCGAGCGGTTCTCGTCGATGGAGCCGCCATCGGTGGCCGCGAGATCGCGCAGCAGCTCGCGCTGGCGGTCGTTGAGCTTGCGGGGCACCTCCACGAGCACATGCACCACGAGGTCGCCGCGCCGCGAGGGTGTCCTCAGATTCGGCATTCCTGCGCTGCGGATCCTGAACTGCTCACCGTGCTGTGTGCCCGCGGGAAGCTCAAGTACCTGGCCGCCGTCGATCCCATCGATCGCGATGCGAGCGCCGAGCGCCGCATCCGCGAACGGCACCGTCTGCGCCGTGATGAGGTCGTCGCCGTCTCGCTCGAAGCGCTCGTGCTCCTCGACGCGGATCACCACGTGGAGGTCGCCGCGCGGGCCCGCGCCGTTCGCGGACACTTCCGGCGGCGGGGGCTCGCCCTCGCCCGCAACGCGGAACACCTGACCGTCCTGGATGCCCGCGGGAATCTTCACCGAGAGCGTGCGCGACTTCTGCACGCGGCCCTGGCCGCGGCACTCGCCACACGCCTCCGCCACCACGCTGCCGCGACCGCGGCAGTTGGGGCATGTGGTCACCATGCGGAACATGCCGCCGAGCCCGGTCTGCGCAACCTGACCCTGGCCGCCGCAGGTGGGGCAGCGCAGCGGCTGCGTGCCAGGCTTCGCGCCCGTGCCGGTACAGGTGCCGCACACGTCGCGCCGGCGGAACGAGACCTCGACCTCGCGGCCGGTCAGCACCTCCTCGAGCGTGATCGCGACGGACGTCTCGAGGTCGAATCCACGCGCGCGGGTGCGCCGGCCGCGACCGCCCGCGGCGTCACCGAAGATGTCGGCGAACATCGAGAAGATGTCGTCGACCTGCATGCGCGAGAAGTCGTGCGCGGGCGTCTGGCGGAGTCCCGCATGGCCGTACTGGTCGTAGCGCGCGCGTCGCTCAGGGTCGGACAGCACCTCGTACGCCTCAGCGCACGCCTTGAACTCAGTCTCGGCCTTGGCGTCGCCTGGGTTGCGGTCCGGGTGCCACTTCATGGCGAGGCGCCGGTACGAGCGCTTGATCTCGTCGCCTTCAGCGGTTCGCGCGACCCCAAGGACTTCGTAGTAGCAGCGCTCGACGGCCATGGTTCAGATGCTCCGATGGGCGTGAAAGCACGGAGGACCGGACCGGCCGCATGACGGCGCAATCCGGTCCTCCGTTCCAGTCAGGGGGCTGTTCAGGAGACTGCGCCCTCGACGGGCTCGGACTCCTCCTTGAGCTCGGTCACGATGACGTCGGTGGTGAGCATGAGGCCCGCGATGCTGGCCGCATTCTCGATCGCCGTCTTGGCCACGAGCGCAGGGTCAATGATGCCGGCCTTCACGAGGTCAACATACGTCTGGGTCGACGCGTTGAATCCGTAGCCGTCGCTGCCCTCAAGCACCTTCTCGACGACCAGGTCGCCGTCGACGCCCGCGTTCATGGCGATCTGCCAAGTCGGGCGGCGCAGCGCCTCGGCCACGATCTGGTACCCGAACGCCTCGTCGCCCTCGGCCTTCTTGCCGGCGTTGGTCACGGCCTTGATCGCGCGGAGGAACGCCACGCCGCCGCCGGGCACGTAGCCCTCCTTGGCGGCTGCGCGCGTCGCGTGCAGCGCGTCGTCGACGCGGTCCTTCTTCTCCTTCATGGCGATCTCGGTGGCCGCGCCTACGGAGATGATGGCGACGCCGCCGGTGAGCTTGGCCAGGCGCTCCATCAGCTTCTCTCGGTCGTAGTCAGAGGTGCTCTTCTCGTGGAGCGTGCGGATCTGCTCCGCACGTGCCTCGATCTCCTTCTTCTTGCCGCCGCCCTCGATGACCGTGCAGTCATCCTTGGTGATGACGATGCGGCGTGCGGTGCCGAGCTCGGAGATCTGGACATCCGCGAGGTTGCGTCCGAGGTCCTCGGCGATGAACGTGCCGCCCGTGAGGGTGGCGATGTCGCCGAGCATGGCCTTGCGGCGGTCGCCAAAGCCGGGTGCCTTGACGGCGCACACCTGCAGTACGCCTCGGAGGCGGTTGACGACGAGCGCAGCGAGCGCCTCGTTCTCGACCTCCTCGGCGATCACGAGCAGCGGCTTGTTCGCCGTCGCGACCTTGTTGAGCAGGGGCAGCAGGTCCGTGAGGTTCGAGATCTTCTTCTCGTGGATGAGGATCAGCGCGTTCTCGAGGATGCACTCGGCCCGCTTGGGGTCGGTCATGAAGTAGGGGGAGAGGTAGCCCTTGTCGAAGGACATGCCCTCGACGTAGTCAAGCGTCGTCTCCGCGGTCTTGCCCTCCTCGACCTCGCACACGCCATCCGCGCCGACCTTGTCGATCGCGTCGGAGATGATCGTGCCGATCGTGGTGTCGTGGTTGGCGCTGACGGTGGCGACCTTCATCAGGTCGGCCTTGCCCTTGCACTTCACGGCCATCTCGCCAATCGTCTCGGCCACGAGCCGCGCTGCAGAGTTGATGCCGCGCTGGATCGCGACGGCGCTTGCGCCGGTCGAGATGAACTTGAGGCCGCCGTTGAAGATGGCCGCAGCGAGCACGGTGGCGGCGGTGGTGCCGTCGCCCGCGACGTCAGCGGTCTTCTTCGCGACCTGGTGCACGAGCTTGGCGCCCATGTTCTGGAAGGGCTCCGGCAGCTCAACCTCCTTGGCCACGCTCACGCCGTCCTTGGTGACGTGCGGGTTGCCGTAGGACTTCTGGACGACGACGTTGCGCCCCGTGGGGCCCATCGTCACGGCGACCGCCTGGGCGATCGCGTCGACGCCGCGCTTGAACTCCGCGTGCGCGGCCGTCGAGAACTTCATCTGCTTGGTGGACATGGGTATCTCCGTTGGTGGTGCGTCGGCGTCAGCCCTCGATCACGCCGAGCAGCTCGGACTCGCGGATGATCAGGTGGGGGACGTTCTTGATCTCGATCTCGGTGCCGGCATACTTGCCGTACACCACGGTGTCGCCCTTGCGGACGGAGGGGTTCAGGCGCGTGCCGTTGTCGAGCAGCTTGCCTGGACCGACGGCCACGACCTTGCCCTGCATGGGCTTCTCCTTTGCGGTCTCGGGAAGGAAGATTCCAGAGGCCGTCTTGGTCTCGGGGTCGATGGGCTTGACGAGGATGCGGTCTTCGAGTGGCTGAACGTTGCTCATGGTCATGTCTCCGTGAATAGGTTCGTGTTGGTGTGCGTGTGTACGTGTGTGCGTGCGCGCTGTGGTGCGGCTCAGAAGCCCATGCCTCCCATGCCGCCCATGCCGCCCATCCCACCCATGCCGCCCATACCGCCCATGCCGCCGCCGTGGTCATGGCCGTGGCCGGCACCGGCCTCGTCCTTGTCCTTGGGCGCCTCGGTGATGATGCAGTCCGTCAGGAGCAGCATCGAGGCGACGCTTGCCGCGTTCTGCAGCGCAGTGCGGTCGACCTTGGCGGGGGTGATGACGCCCTGGCGCATGAGGTCGCCGTAGGTTCGCGTCAGCGCATTGAAGCCCTGGTTGCCCTCGAGCTCCTGCACCTTCGCGACCACGACGGAACCCTTCGCGCCTGCGTTCTCGGCGATCGTGCGCAGCGGCACGACGCACGCCTCGGCGACCACATCGACGCCCGAGGCCTCGTCGCCCTCAAGCGTGCCGCGCAGCTTCTTCAGTGCGGGCAGCGCGCGGACGAACGACACTCCGCCGCCCGCGACGACGCCCTCGGCCACCGCAGCGCGCGTGGCGTGAAGCGCGTCCTCGATGCGCGACTTCTTCTCCTTGAGCTCGGTCTCGCTGCTGGCGCCGACCTTGATCTGCGCGACGCCGCCCGCGAGCTTCGCGAGGCGCTCCTGGAGCTTCTCGCGGTCGTAGTCGGAGTCGGTGCGCTCGATCTCCTGGCGGATCTGCTCGCAGCGGCCCTGGATCGCCTTGGTGCTGCCTGCGCCCTCGACGATCGTCGTGTTGTCGGCGTCGATGATGACCTTCTTGGCCTGGCCGAGCTGGCGCAGCTCGACCTTGTCGAGCTCGATGCCGAGGTCCTTCATCACCGCAGTGCCGCCGGTGAGGATCGCGAGGTCCTCGAGCATCGCCTTGCGGCGGTCTCCGTAGCCGGGGGCCTTCACGGCGCAGACGTTGAGCACGCCGCGGAGCTTGTTGACGACGAGCGTGCTGAGCGCCTCGCTGGTGACGTCCTCGGCGATGATCAGCAGCGGCTTCTTCGCGTCGAGCGCCTTCTCGAGGAAGGGCACGAGCTTGGTGATCGAGTCGATCTTGTCCTCATGGATGAGGATGAGGGGCTTGTCGAGCTCGACCGTCATCTCCTCGGAGTTGGTGACGAAGTTGGGGCTCAGGTAGCCGCGGTCGAAGCGCATGCCCTCGACGACGTCGACGATCGTGTCGCGTCCCTTGCCCTCCTCGACCGTGATCACGCCATCCTTGCCGACCTTCTCGAAGGCCTCGGCCATGATCGTGCCGACCTCGGGGTCGTTGTTGGCGGAGATGGTGGCGACGTTCTCGATGCCGCCGGTGACGTTCGCGACGGGCTTGGCGCCCGCAGCGATCGACTTCACGACGGCCTCGACGCCCTTGCGCATGCCGCGCACCAGCGCGTTGGGCTCTGCGCCGGCAGCGACGTGCTTGAGGCCAGCGCGGAAGAGCGCCTCAGCGAGCACGGTGGCTGTGGTGGTGCCGTCGCCCGCATCGTCGGAGGTCTTGCTTGCGGCCTCCTTCACGAGCTTGGCGCCCATGTTCTCCACCTTGTTGCGGAGCTCGATCTCCTCAGCGACCGTGACGCCATCCTTGGTGACGCTCGGTCCGCCCCAGCTCTTGTCGAGCACCGCGTTGCGGCCGCGCGGGCCGAGCGTGCTCTTGACTGCAGAGGCGAGCTTTTCCACGCCGGCGAGCAGCTGCTTGCGGGCGTCCGTATCGAAGGCAAGATTCTTGACGGCCATGTATGGATCTCCAGTGGTCGGTTGCGAAGTCGGGCTTGAATGCAAACCGCGTGCCAACTGACCGGCGTGCCGCAGTGCATCCTGACCGCGTTTGCGAGTGCCGGGTCGGTTTCACGCTGCCGATTCGGCAGAGGGGCGCGGGCGCGCGCGGGCCACTTGCCAGCATCCCACGAAGGCCCAGATCAGGCAGAGGGCGAGAAGCAGCCCCGAGGCGTTCATGAGAACTCGCGCCACAGGCGTCCAGGCACTCCACCCGAAGGTGGGCAGGATGAGCGCGAAGAGGCGGCTCGCGAGTGCAAGCGTGGCAGCCACAACCGCGAGCTCAAGCGAGCCTGCCGCGGAACGCGCCTCGGCGATGGTGCCCGACCGCGTACCGAGCGCGCGAAGTCCTGGTCGTATGCCTTGGACAATCAGCGATGCGCCGAGCAGTTGGACGGCACTGAGGGAGAGCGATGCGCCGGTCGGAGAAATCCAAGTGGATGGACCGACCCTGAGCGCAGCCGTGACGCCAGATATCGCGATCCACGCAAGGAACGCTGTGGCAATGCACCAGATCAGGCCACCTGCCAGGACCATGGTTCGCGTGCGCAGCGACGTGTCGCTCGAGCGTGCGCGCCACCAGGCGACGGCTCCAGCGACAACC
>JBIKNS010000122.1:0-6753 GCA_044358545.1 Phycisphaerales bacterium
TGCGTGCAGCGATGCGCGAACTTGAGCGGAGCATCTCCGCGCTGCCGGACTTCGCGAGCGTGTGCGTGGCACTCTTTGACTCGGGCTTTACGGTTCCCGACTGGTCCGACGGATTCATGCGCGCGAAGCCTGGCGTCAAGGACCGCTACAGGATGTGGCTGCAGCGCGTGGGCCCCAGCGGCGGGACGGATCCGATCCACGCCTTCCGCTACGTGCTCACGCGCGGCGAGAGGCCGGACGTGATCTTCTTCATGAGCGATGGCGAGATTCCTCCAGATGCCGCGGAGGAGATCCTTCAGCTCAACCGGCGGGGCATACCGGCGGTGATCAACTGCGTTGCATTCGGTGACGAGGCTGCCACCGCGACGCTTCGCCGCATTGCCGCGGAATCACGCGGCGTGTATGCGGAGGTCGGGGTCAGCAAGTGAGGCGCGCGGCGGCACTCATCAACGCGGCACTCGCACTGGTGCTTGCCTGCGAGTCCTCGTTTGCGCAGGCGCCGGTCACCGTCACGCTGCGGCACCAAGGCGGCGAGCGGGTCGGCCGGATCGTGGCGGAGGATGCCGACGGGATCACGATCGAGCTTGCGGGCACTCCCGCGGTGAGGCAGTTCATGCGGTGGGACCTTGTGCGAAGCGTCGCCGGTCCGGCCGCGGCCCCGCCATCGCGTGAGTCGCGAATGGCGCTCGGCGAGAGCATCTGGCGGGGCAGGATGCGCATCGACCGTGGTGACGCTGTCGCGGCGGAGCCGCTGCTGCAGGCCGCAGCGTCCACTCTCGCGCGGGAGGACGGCGCGCTCGCGCTCGCGGCATGGGAGGAACTGTTGCGGGCACGTATGGCGCTCGGCGGCGAGCTCGCCGATGCGGCCGTCCGGGCGCCGTCGCTTCGCGCGGTTGTGCGCCCGAAGGGAGACCCTGCGGCAGCGCTTCCCGTGCGTCCCGATCCGCTCGATGCAGGTACGTGGCTTGCGCCCGCAGCGCCACCCGCATGGGCCACGCGAGCGGAGGCAACGCGTGCACGTGAGGGATTCCGGTCGATCGCATCCTCCTCACGCGATGTGGCGCTCGTGGCTGGGCTCTACGCGCAGATCGCAGGCGCTGACGCTGGCGACCCGCAGCCTCCGCCTCCCCGCGGCGCACGCCCCGTCGGCTCCCCGCCGCCGCCGCGGGGACCACTCGCGCAGGGAGTCGAGCTGCTTGAGGCGTGGGCGGCTGCCGTCTCGAACGACGTCGAGGCGCGGCGCCGAGGTCGAGAGACGCTCCGGCGGATGGCGCGCGAACTCTCCCCTGCGATGCGAGCGTGGGCGATCTATGCGGGAGGCCGCAGCCTGGCGATGGAGAGCGATGCCAAGCAGCGGCGCCTCGGTGCCACGGAGATGCTCAAGGCTGCCGCCGCACATGGCGCACTGGCGCCCATCCTCGAGCGGGCCGCGTATGCGCGGTCGGCCGAGGCGCTCGATGCGGCCGGAGACTCGGCGTCGGCGGCACTGCTCCGGACGCATGCCGGACCCCTGCAGCAGTACTCCATGACGGACACCCTCTCGTCGCCGGCGCCCGCACTTGTCGCCGGCGATGTGCGCAGCCGCGAGGCGGCTCGCATCGAAGAGGACGAGGCCCGTGCCCTCGCGGACCTGCTTGAGCGCGCCGGTCTCGATGACCTGTTCGCGATGCGGCTTGAGGAGGAGCTTGCGCGCGCCGCGAGTCCTGTCGGCGCCAGCAGGCTCTGCGACGTGCTCGAGCGCCTGTTCGCATCAGCGGAGAGCGCGCAGCGCGTGGCTGACCTTCGCGTGCGTGTCGAGCACCTTGTCGCGCGTGACCGGTTGCCGTGCGTCTCGGCGCTGCGACTGTCGGCATCGCGCGCGGAGTACCGCCTTGCTGGCGCGTGGATCGCCGCGATACGCCGGGGTGACGCGCAGGCGCTTGAAGGCAGCGGAGTGCGCAATGCCGCGTCCGCGATGCTCCTGCAGTGTGCGGAATCGCTCGAGCGACTTGAGCAGTCCCTTGCCGCTGAGCTCACGCAGCTTCGAATGAAGGCTGGCGGCAGCGATGAGGTGGCGCGCACCGAGGCCCTCGCGGTCTCGGACCTTGTGGCAGCCCAGCTGCTTGAGGCGCGTTACCTGCGCGCATGGAGCCAGTACGGGCTCCTCTGGATGTCGCGCCACGACGCGGATCCGGCGCGCGTCGCTGCGCAGGCAGACCAGCTCGTCCCTGCATGGGCAGCGCTGCTCGAGACGGGGAAGGCGTTTCCCTCGCCGGAGGACGTCTCCGTCGACCTGCGAGGCGAGGAGTACTACGCGTCCAGCATCCTGGGGCTCGCGGTGACGAAGGCGCTCGCGGCGGGATTGCCGGCTGCGGAGCCTTGGTTCGCCCTGCTGCGCCAGCCGGGGGTGTGGTCCGGCACGGTGGCCATCGAGCCATCCATGCGGCTTGAGGCGGCTGTGGACTGCGGCGCGTTCGCTCCAGCGGCGGAGCAGCTTCGGGACGCGACGGCGTCCCTCTCCGATGAATCGATCGCAGGCTGCGCGCTTCGGGCAGTGCGCGAGGCGCGAGGGCAGTCCTCGGCGGACGCGGTGACGTTCGCGCGCGCGTGCTTCGAGACGCTGGTGGCGCGCGGATCGCTCAGTGCGGCGCAGAAGCTCGCGGCACGTGTGCCTGCGCTTGCGCGCGGCGACGGGTTCGCGCCGCGGCTTGCAGCCGCGCTCGCGGTTGTCGTGCGCGCCCAGTCGATCGACGACAAGGACCGCGCAAGGCCAGTGTGGGAAGAGGCGTCGCGCGCGCTCTCGACGGCCCTGTCGGCGCACGATGCGGCGGAATCCGCGAGCGCTCCGGCTGTGCGAGCTCTGCGCGGACTCGTGCTCGCCTCGGCGGGCGACCCGTGCCAGGCCTCGCAGGAACTTGTCGCAGCGTCCGCGCAGCTCGCGGGCGATCGGGCGGAGGAGGCAGCGTGGCTGGCCGCGCGGCTTGCGGACGAGGGGCGCTGCGTTCACGAGGGCGTGTCCGTATCGCGTGACCTGTGGGTCGACTACCTGCGGCGCTTCCCGGATGGTGCGCACGCCAACGGCGCCATGGTGGCTATCGCGCGCTTCGACGAGGTGCTCGATCCGGCGCTTGCGGAGCGACTGCTCGCCGTGCCCGCCGATGATCCGGTGTCGGCCGACGCAGCCCGTGCTGCGGCGCGCATCTACTACAGGCTCGCGCGTAGCGCCGTGGGCGACGCGCGCGCCGATCCCGTGCGGAGGCTCTTCCTCATCTCGCCGAGCGCAGCCGCGAGCTGGCCTGCGGGCTGGATCGACCCGATCGCAAGGCAGCAACTCGAGTGTGCGCTTGACCCTGGCGCATCGCGCAGTGAGCTTGCACGCGGACTTCTCGCCGAGATCGCGTCCCGGTACCCGCCAGGTGAGGAGCCTGAGGCGTATCGGTCCGAGCTCGCGACCCGGCGGCTCGAGCTTGCGCTCATGGAGCGGCGCTACGGCGACGCTTCCGTGGAGCTCGAGCGTGTGCGCGCCGCGGGCGACAGGGCGTGGGTCACGCGCGCCGATGCGCTGTTCGCGCGCGATGTCGAGGCAATGCTGGCCGCCGCACCTGCGGCGGACGGCAGTGACGCGGCGCTCAGGTCCGACGCAGCGCGTGCCCTTGTCGCCGCACGTCGAGGCGTCCTTGAGACCGCGCGGCGCGAGGGCAATCCGGACCGCGCCGATGCCGCGTCGGTGGCGCTCGCGCGGGCCCTGCTTGCCGTGGACCCGACGGCGAATGCGGCGGAGGCTGCCGCGCTCGCACGCGATGTGCTGGTGCGAAGACCGACGCATCGGGCATCACTTGAGGTTGCCGCAGATGCGGCGCTTGCCGCGGGGCAGGCGCGGGCTGCACGGGATGCGCTCGTCACGTTGCTGTCGGTGCTCGCGCCGACGAGCATCGAGCGCGCACGCCGCCAGTGTCAGCTCGTCGAGATCCTCGCCGTGAATGACCCCCCCGAGGCTCGAAAGGTGCTCGCGCAGCATCAGGTGTTCGATCCAACGTGGGGACCCGCCCCGTGGGGCGAGAGGCTGAGGTCCATCGCCAAGTCGCTAGGTATGGACGTCGGCGAGGAGCCCACGCCGCAGGGCTCGGGCGGCCGCGGCACCGCCGAGTCCGGCCCTGTCGCTCCGCATGCCGGAGGCGCGAGATGACCGGCGAGCATGCAGGATCCTCCGGCGGTCGCGGCGGTCCGGAGTGGCCCATGCCACCAGGTGTCCCGGGTAGCGCACATGCGCGCGAGGCACGCACGATCGTCGGCGTCTCGCCGATGGCGAGCGACATCGAGTTCATCGGCGCTTCGCCGGCGGATGGCCGTGACGCGCTCGTGGCTGCCGCGCGCCGCCGCCTCGAACCTGTGATGGCGTCGTACGGGCTGCACTCGCGCGAGTCATGGCTCGTGGATCACGAGCTGAAGAGCGCCCTGGGTCGCCTGCTGGCGCTGATGCCACCGGAGCGCGCGCGCGATCCAGGGCAGACTCCGATCGCTCGCACCCAGCCCGTCGCTCCACCAGTGCGCCCCGTGCCGCCGGCCAACCCAGCCACACCAGCCACACCAGCCACACCGGCCACACCGGCCACACCGGCACCTCCGGCATCGCCAGCCTCTCCCGCATCTGCAGCACCCGGTGGTCCGGCTGCACGCGCGCCGGCCGTGCCCCGCATGGCGATTGCCGCGGCGCTCTACCTTCGACGGCATCCTCTTGGTCGCTCGATGCTTGGGCGCGAGCTGCAGTTGAGGCGCGCGGGGGCCAATGAGCCCGTGGCCCGATCGGACAAGGCCGCTGAGCACGGCGCGCAGTTGGAGGACGCGGCGGGGGATGTCGATGCCTCGGTGCATGCCACGGCGAATGCACGCGTGTTCCCGCGTGCGCGCATCATTGCGGCCACAATCGCAGTGCTCTCCGCCATCGGGCTCGTGATCGAAGTGGCCTACGTGCCCGTTCACCTGCGTCGACTTCTCGCGAAGCAGCCAGCGGTCCACGATGCAGCACACGACGAACAGGGGGCGCTGTCGCGGGTGCGCGGCACCACGAGTGAGCCGCCCTCGACACCGACGCATCCGCCGTCTGCACCGACCGCGGCACCGCGGGGGCAGATCAGCGAGGCAAGTGCGGGTTCGCCTGCGCGGGAGACAGAGCAGGCCGCGACATCGGCGCCACCGCCCGCGACGAGGCCAGCGCCTCTCCCGGCTCCCGCGATTCCGGCGGATGGTTCCGCCGAGGGACCGCAGCGTGCCGCTTCCGCCTCGCCCGAGTCGATCGATCCGACGCTTCGCCAGCGCCTTGACCGCATGACGGAGCAGTGGATGGCGCGGCTACGCTCCTCGATCGACGCAGCAGCCATCGTGGATGTCATGGATGCGGGCGCCATGCGATGGCTTGCCGAGGCCAGGCTGCTCGAGCGGCTGGTCGCACTCGATGACATTGCGCAGCTGCTGATTGACGCGCGGGCTGACGATGCGGAGCCGCTGCTCGATGTCATGCCGGTGCCATGCAATCTCGCGTCAACGCCACCTGAACCGCCGGTCGAGACATCGTCGCGGGAGGATGGACGCCTCGTCACGGACCTCTCCCGCGCGGGCGGCGGTGGCGAGTCGCGTCTTGCGGTGCTCCGCGCCTACCGATCACTGCCTCTGGCTCCGGGGCGTGCGGACGCACGGGCGCTCGTGTCCGAGTCGATCGGCGGTCCCTCGCGCAACTCGCGCGCACTGGCACTGGCCATCCTGCTCGAGCGCGGCACTGCCTCTGTGGCGGTGCTGGAGGCGGTCCACGCGCGCGTCAACGAACTCACGGCGACCCCAGCGGGAAGGGCAGTCGTCGCGCAACTGGCCGGCGAGACGCCGGGCGGCGCCCCGCTCGATGCGCAGTCGCTCCGCGCGCGGCTCGCACGCACGATTCTCGAGGGTCGCGGCGCGCCGATGCACCTCATCGATGCGACGGCCGACGCGACGGCGGCGATGCTGGACCGCATGGCGCGCCGCGCGGACCCGCAGGTGGCGCCTGCGGACATCGAGTCAAGCATCGCCACGCTCGCGCGTGCCGCCTCGCGGGACGCGGCGCCGGCGCGCCTCGACGGGGCGAATGGTCCGCTGCAGCGCATGGTGGCCTCGCTGTCCGCGCTTCACGGCGCACGCACGGTGCGCAACTACCGCCGGTTCCCCGATGAGCGCGCTCGCATCGACCTGGCGGCCGATGCCGCGTCGTCTCGCATGCTCTCCTGCGGATCCTCGCTTGGCCAGGCCATTGAGGTTGTCATGGGGCTGCTTGCGCAGGACTGCATCACGCTTCGCGCTCAGGACTTGCCGCAGGCGTCCCAAGGGCCAGATCGGCCAGCTCGGAGTGCGCGCGCATCGTCGAATCCGTTGCTGCTTCCGGCCCCGGAGGCGGAGTCGCTGGCCCGCTGGCCCGAGGCAGCCCGCGCGCTTGACGCGACCGGGAGCGCGGCAGCGGATGGCGATGCGCTCATCAGGATCGCAGAGGATGTGCAGGACTCGTCGGACGACGCGGATGGCACGTCCCTCGCCGCACGCCTCTACGCGCGCGCCGCGCTCGCCGGCAACGAGGCAACCGCGGCCAGTGCAGCGCGGGGCATAGCGAGCCTCGTTCCCGCAGGAAGTGCGGCTGGCGCGTCGGAGCGGCATCGGTGGGATTCGGTCGCGGCGCAGTACGCGATGGCAGACGCAGCCATGAAGGGCATGGCGCGGTCCCAGAGGCGTGCCGGGCTGGGAATCGATGTAGAG
>JBIKNS010000123.1:0-6629 GCA_044358545.1 Phycisphaerales bacterium
ACCGCTCCGCCGCTATGGACGCTCGGGAGCGATCAGCCTGTTATCCCCGGGGTACCTTTTATCCGTTGAGCGACGACCCTTCCACACGGGATCGCCGGATCACTAAGGCCCTCTTTCGAGAGTGCTTGCCCTGTATGGCTTGCACTAAAGCTGGCTTATGCCTTTGCACTCTTGGTGCGGTTGCCAACCGCACTGAGCCAACCTTTGCACTCCTCCGTTACCTTTTTGGAGGAGACCGCCCCAGTCAAACTGCCCGGCATGCAGTGTCCCCTGCCCGGCTTCACGGGAATCAGGGTTAGGCCACGAATCCAAACAGGGTGGTATTTCACCAATGACTCCGTCCCGCCCGAGAGCGGAACTTCAAAGTCTCCCACCTATCCTACGCAGTTCAAATCCATGACCGCTGCAAGCGTACAGTAAAGGTCCACGGGGTCTTTCCGTCTTGCCACGGGTAGGCGGCATCTTCACCGCCACTACTATTTCACCGAGTCGGTCGTGGAGACAGGGCTCCAGTGATTACGCCATTCATGCGCGTCGGAACTTACCCGACAAGGAATTTCGCTACCTTAGGACCGTCATAGTTACGGCCGCCGTTTACTGGTGCTTCGGTCGCCAGCTTCTCTTGCGATGACCGGCTTCCTTGACATTCCAGCACCGGGCAGGCGTCACACTGTATACGTCCTCTTGCGAGTTAGCACAGTGCTGTGTTTTTGATAAACAGTTCCCAGAGCCTTTTCTCTGCGCCCTCTGTTGCCAGTAGGGCCCCCTTATCGCGAACTTACGGGGTCAAATTGCCTAGTTCCTTCACGACCGTTTTCTCGAGCGCCTGAGGCTATTCGCCACATCCACCTGTGTCAGTTTTGGTACGGACGTCGTGCTCGTAGCGTTGCGGTTTTTCTTGAGACTCCGCCACCCAGCTTCGGCCATACGGCCTGGACGCTTCACTGTCCCGCTGAACTTTGGAATCCGTCACGCACGCATCGAACCTTGCACGACGGGGTCGGAATATGAACCGACTGTCCATCGACTACGCCTTTCGGCCTGGCCTTAGGATCCGCCTAACCCTGGGCGGATTTACCTTGCCCAGGAAACCTTGGATTTTCGGCGAGGGAGATTCTCACTCCCTTTATCGTTACTCAATCTGGCATATTCACTTGCTGCCGCTCCACCAACCCTCGCGGGAAAGCTTCGACGCTGGCAGCAACGCTCCTCTACCACCCTTTCGGGTCCACGGTTTCGGCGCGACTCTTATTCCCGATAATTATCGGCGCTGGATTCCTCGACCAGTAAGCTGTTACGCACTTTTTAAATGGTGGCTGCTTCTAAGCCAACATCCTGGCTGTCACCGCAATCCAACTACCTTAAGAACTTAGAGTCGCTTAGGGGCCTTAACCGATGGTCTGGGTTGTTTCCCTTTTGACCGCGGACATTATCGCCCGCAGACTTACTCCCGTTCCTTGGCACATGGTATTCGGAGTTTGATTGGACCGAGTAGCCGGGTAGGCCCTCAAATCCATTCAGTCGCTCTACCCCCATGTGTTGCCGAACGAGGCTAGTCCCAAAACTATTTCGAGGAGAACGAGATATCTCCGGTTATGATTGCACTGTAAGCCCTCCCCACAGGTCATGCCAGAACTTTTCAACGTTCACGGCTTCGGTCCTCCAGGAGGTATTACCCTCCCTTCAACCTGCCCATGGGTAGATCAACCGGTTTCGCGCCTACCCCATGCGACTCGACGCCCTTGTCAGACTCGGTTTCCCTTCGGCTGCGCGTCGTAAACGCTTAGCCTTGCCGCATAGAGTAACTCGCCAGATCATTATGCAAAAGGCACGCCACAACCCGTCTGCCCAATGGCAGGGGGCCGTGACCGCTGTGTAAGCACACGGTTTCAGGTGCTTTTCACTCCCCTTGTCGGGGTGCTTTTCACCGTTCAGTCGCCTTACTGGTTCACTATCGGTCGTCAAGGAGTACTCAGGCTTGGAGGGTGGTCCCCCCATGTTCAGGCCAGGTTTCTCGAGCCTGACCTTACTCGAGGCCATTCACACTTCAGCTGGTACAGGACTATCACCTTCTCTGGTGCATCTTTCCAGATGCTTCGCCGCTTCAGTGCTTAGATCCGCTTTCGCTCGGCGCTACTCGCGGAGTCGCTGTTGCTTTCCTTTCCTGCAGCTACTGAGATGTTTCAGTTCGCTGCGTTCGCTCCATGCACCCTATGCATTCAGGTGCAGGTGACCCTTGCGGGCCGGGTTGCCCCATTCGGAAATCCCAGGATCAATGCTCGGTTACCAGCTCCTCTGGGCTTATCGCAGGTTCCAACGTCCTTCATCGCCTCTTGACGCCAAGGCATCCACCGTGTGCCCTTCGTAGCTTGGCCACGCCTACCGGAACCCGAAGATGCGGGTCCGATCTGCGTGCCCCGCACAACTTGCTGTTGTGCGGCACCGTCATTTGACGGTGAGCCCTCAGGCTGCTCGTTTCTCACGTTTGCTCGGTATGCCCGCTGCGAAAACGGGGGTTTTCGCAGCGCGCGACACCAATCCTCGGTTGTCAAAGAGCCACGCGAATGCGTGCTGCACCTGAAATCAGGCGCAGACGAGAAAGGATACTGAGATCGCTGAGACTGTCAAGCCCTTTGCTCGCTGTCCCCACGATCGCCAAGTTGTCCACAGGTTCCCCCCGCCATGCATACATCCAGTGGTCAATAAAAGACATCTCTGGGACTAGGCATAGCTCAAAGTCGCATCGACCTCGCCAACGAGGCGGCAGCGCAGCCCCCACATGACTCCTCCACACGTACTTCCAGTCTCAACCGCCGGCGGCGCGACCGCCGCCCTCGGCATCCCCGCTGCTGGCCGTCTTGGCGCGAGCCTGAGCGACTTCAGCCTCCCGCCTGAGCTCATCACGCCGCCCATCCTTCGAATCCTCCCAAGGACGGCGCGTGATCGTGATCATCTGACCATCGGGACCAAGCCGCCCAAGCACCACGACAGACGCGCGGTCCGCGCTCGTCGCAGTGCCGGCCGCGGCGACATCCTCGAACACGTCCACCACGAACCAGTCCGTGGAGAAGTCAGCGCCCGCATCGCCACCTTCAGCGCGACCGATCCTGTCGCCCGGCTCGAGTGACAGCGTTTGCATGCGCTGCACGCCGTTGAGAAGCCTGAACACCTCAACTGTTGTGCGACCTCCGCCACCAAGTCCCTCGCGAGAGTTGGCCGTCGTCACGAAGAATGTCACATCAGCCGAGATCTGCACAGGGTCACCCCATGCGCTGACGGGCGTCGAGATGGTGAACGCCTCGGCGCGAGGCGCCTGATCCTTCACAAGCAGCGAGGCTCGCGCATAGAACGGGTTGTAGACGAGTGCCGCAACGCGATACCGGTAGGTGCCTTCGGGCACGACATCGAAGTCATGCGTCCAGACAAGCAGATCGTTGAGTGCAGAGAACTGGATCGCCTTCGGCGCCGCGGCCTTGGGGTCCTTCTCTTCCATGGTCTTTGGCCTGAGCTTCGTGGCGGCTGCCTCGAGTTCGGAAAGCTGCTTCTCGAAGTTGCGCTTCTGGCGCGTCATCGAGATGCGCCGGCTTCGCGTGGCCTCGTCATCGGCTCCGGCGCGCTGGCCCTTCTTCATCGAGCCGCCGCCACCGAGTCCTCCACCACCACCCAGCCCGCCTCCACCCTTTCCTCCACCACCGCCGCCAAGGCCGCCGCCGCCACCGGGACCGCCGGGCGGCCCACCCGCATCATCGCCCGCTGCACCGCCGCTGCCTGGTGCCTTCGGCGGCTCCAGCTCGCCACCGATCTTCTTCAGCTGCGCATCGAGCCGATCAAGCCGTGCCTTCATCTCGTCGGCGCGCTTCCTTGCCTTGAGGTACTCAAGCTCTTCCGGGGTGGTCGCCTTCGGCGCCTCATCGTCGCTCCCGGGCTCGCGCCAGCGGGAGTTCACGGTGGGCGGAGCCTTTGGCTGCAGGATGTCAAGCTGCGCGCGCGCGTCCGCAAGCACGTCGAACACCAGGTTGCGCAGCCCGACGTCCACCTTCGCCAGCTCAGGCCGCAGCGGCTCCGTGAGCGGCGCCGGCTTGACGATCTCGGGAGCGCTCCACGAACCTGACGGCATCAACTGCTGTCGCTCGAAGACAAGATCGACCACGTAGAGCGAATCGTTGAACCAGGGCGATGGAATCGCCACGCGCGGCGGCTTCGCATCGGGCTTTGCCGCGGCAAGCTCCGCTCGCATGCCCTTGAGGTCGATGCTCGCCACGGGCGTGACCCACGTGCGGTCGCGTTCGGCGGAGGCCTCGAGCGCCTTGCGGAACTCGTCCTCCGGTGGCATGGCCTCCACGTCGAGCGCGTCTGCGGTCACTGCCGCGCCCACCATCTGCAGAGACGCGAATGCCGGCTCGTGGTACCACTGGTCGGCGGTGCCCCCACGCGGCGCGATGAGCGCACCAAGGGCCGGATGCGTCGGCGCGAGCGTGTCCTTCGGCGCGACGCCACGCGCAAGCGCGGCCTCGATCGAGGCACGACCTGTCACCGTGATCTCAGGGAACTGCACGGGGCTCGGGACATTTCCGCCGAGACGGCTGTTGATCCGCGATGCCTTCTCCTCAAGCAGCCTGTCCACCTCGCCAGGCGGCACATCCTGCCCATCCACGCTGACCTTGTTCTCCGTCAGCACGAACTGCCACGCGAGCACGCCCGCAATGGCAAGGGCGCCTACGCCCACCGCGATCTTCTCGACATGCTGCTCGAACGGATTGATGCCCTTGTTCATTGTCCTCGTGCTCCGGAGTCAGCCGCCCTGTCCGTAGTTGGTCGATCCCGCATCGGCCGGCAGATCGCCAGCCGCAGGCGCCGCGCCTGCGAGCGTGCCGCTTGTGCCGAGCCTCTTGCGCACGGGGTCCGGCATGAGAGGGCCGGTCCACTCGCGCAGCCACACCGACTCGAGCCGCAGCCGCACGAGCGATACGTGCGCAGGCCCGTAGATGTAGCCATCCTCGGCTGCTTCAAACGGGTCCTCCGGACGGATCGACGCCATGGTGATGGTGATGAAGTTCTGCTTGGCGAGGGCATCGAAAACCTGCGGGATTCGTGCGGTCTCGCACACAAACGTGACGTCCGAGGCGAACACGTCGTAGAGCTGGTTTGTGCGCCGACCGGTGAAACTCGCCGAGAAGTTGTCGAGCGCAACCGGCATCGCCGGGTCGATCGGTGCGCCGACCATTCCCGCGCCCGCCGGCATGGACCCATCACCCATCGATCCGTCGCTACCGGTGCCATCTGCGCCGGAACCATCTCCAGCCGGCGCCGCACCGTCCGCACCTGCGGGTGCCGCAGCGCCAGCGCCGATGGGACCGATGAACCTGACCTCATCGATTCGCTTGACGGCAGCGGTCTGCACATTCGCGTCAGGGCCGTTGACGGCAGTGAACGCCGCAAGGATGTCGGAGAGCACCCAGAACTCCCACTGCTGACGCCATAGGCTCGGCAGGATCACGTCGGGCGCGTCCTTCTTGAACGGGGCCGTAGGCACCCGCAGCGTCTCCGCGTCAGCGTAGATCGCGAAGTCGCGCGCCGCCTCGTTGTACGCCTGCAGACGCGCATTCCCGAGCTCGCGGGAGAGGGCTTCCGCCTCCTGGCTGTTGAGCTGCTCGTTCGGACCCTTCTTCAGGTCGGACGAGATGAACTGCTCCTTTCGCCGGACGAGGAACGCCTGCACCTCGGCCTCGTCGGGCACCGATCCGAGCCGCGAGGCGCTCAGAAGCTTGCCGTAGGCCGTCGAGATGGCATCGAAGAAGTCGAGGTGGATCTGCTCAAGGGCCGGGTCACCCTTCTGCAGCCGGAGCGCCATCACCGGCTGGTGGCTGCCCTTGTTGCGCGCCACCGCGAACTCCCGCACCTGCGCGCTGTCCTTGCGGAGCGTGTCGATGCGCGACTGGTACTCCTCGAGGAGTTTCTGGTTGACGACGGCGTTCTGCGCGAAGGGTGCCTGCCCGGGCACCTCGAGCGTGACCTGCGTCCTCTCGAGGTCCTTGAGTTCGGACATGCGCGCAGCCTTCCCCTGCGCCTCCTCCATGACGGTTGCCGTCATCATGTCGGCCGCGAAGTAGCCGCCGGCCAGCGCAGCCAATGATGCGCCGCCAAGGACCACCAGCAGGAGGTTGTCCTTTGCCCACGCCTGGGCCTTCTTGGCGTCGAAGTTGAGCTTCAGCTCGAGCTTTGGACCCTTCACTGCGTCACCACCCCTGGTGCAGCGGCAGCACCCTTGTCCCTGAGCTGCACCGTGAACACGATCGTGCCGCGGTACACGTATTCGGTGTCTGTCACGAGGACCGGCGCCTTCGGGATTGGCGCCTCCTTCGCGATGTCGATCTTTGCAGCGGCATCGGCCGCACCAGCGGTGCGCTCGCGCTTCTTCTTGCGCGACGCGGTCGGATCCGCATCGGGCTCGAAACTCTCGCTGCCCTCGCCGCTGCTCTCGCCAGATGCGACGCCCACGCCGGTGGCCTGCGTGTTCACCACGCCAGTGAAGGCGCGACGCCCCTTGAATGCCGCGCCGCCTGTGCCCTTGCCGGCCACAGCGCCGTCCTGGGACGCTGAAGCGTCCGCCACGGCCCCTTGCGACGCGG
>JBIKNS010000124.1:0-6619 GCA_044358545.1 Phycisphaerales bacterium
CAGCCCTCGGGCGGCTCCATGAGCCCTCCGGCGCCCGGCGGACGAGGCGCAGCGGGCCATGGCGGTTCGGGTACGGCGGGATCCGGCGGTGCAGTCACGCCAACTGGCGCACCATCTGCCACGCCGCCTTCATCGCCCGTCGCCACCCCCACCCTTGTGCCGCCGCATCAGCTGATGGCTCCCGAAGGCACAACGATCGTCATGCCCGGCGGCGAGCTGCGGCGCGCTGACCCATCGGACGCGCCAGCGCGCTGAGCCTGCGCATGTCGCTGCTGTGGCCGCAGCTTCATGATCCATCGTTCAAGCCCCGGCTCGCGGAGCTCACGCGCCTCCACTGGCGCGCCAACATGGTCATGCTGCGCCGTCCGCGCGCGTGCGTGGAGTTCACGGCGATCTCGCTCGTGCCGCTTGCCGCACTCGTGGCATGGCTTGCGGCGGCCGGATGGTTCGACGACCGCATCACCGCACTGGTGCGACCGGCGTTCCTCATCCCCACGGGCATCGCATTTCTCGCGCTGCAGCACATCGCGTTCGTGGTGGCCTTCGAGCGCAGCTACGCGCCAAGCTTCCGCCGCGCGATGACCGAGCGCGGACATCACACCTGCGAGGCATGCGGACACCTACTCGCCGCCGCGGGATCGCGCTGCACGGAGTGCGGCGCTTCGTGAGCGAGCGCGATCGAAGGCCCGCCGCAGGTTCCCGCTGTAGAGGATGTCCTCGGTGAAGTCGTCAGCCTCGACGTCCGCCCGCACGACATCGGGATGGACGAGCGGAAATCGCATGGGCGAGGTCGGCAGGAACGCGAAGATGCTGTTGGCCTGGTGCGTGTGGGTGGCGCCGTCGTCGAACCCGTAGTTGGAGACAAGGTTGACGTTCGGAATCACGTGCATTCCCTGGCGCCGCCAGTAGGTGAATCGCCAGGGGAAGTCCCACGTGTGCCCCGTGCGGTACGCCGTCTCGAAGATGTGGTCCCAGTACTGCTGCGCGACCGAGGATGCGCACTGCCTCGCCAGCCATCCTTCCCGCCGCGCCAAAGGCCAGTCGGCCATGCGCGGATCGTGCAGGTCCCACGACCGGCGCCATGTGGCCCACCCCCACACATGACCGTGCCTCGAGATGTAGTAGCTCCCGGTGCCCCGCTGCCTGCCGAACTGGAAACTGCTTCCGGAGACCGAGAGCACGCGCGTGTCGCCGCGGTAGCGGTCGAGCATCTCGTCGCAGAACCGGAAGAAGGTCGCTTCGGGCACGCAGTCATCCTCAAGGATGATCGCCTCGTCGAACTGCGAGAAGACCCACGAGAGCCCGCTTTCCACCCGCGAGCGCAGCCCCAGGTTCACGGGCGCGAAAAGGGTGCGAACGTCGCATGGCCAGTCGACCCTGTCGATCACCGAACGCGCGGCTGCGCACGCCGCAGCGTCGCCCGGAACGCCCGGCCGCGGTCCGTCCGCCACGACCGCGAGTGTCGCGGGCCGCGCCGCGCGGATCGCCTCGAAGACAAGCTGCGTGGTTTGGGGGCGATTGAAGATGAAGAGCGCCACTGGCGCGCGCAGGCGCCATGCCGCCCCGGCCGATGCCGCCCCGGCCGATGCCGTCACCGGCCGCTCGATCCCCGCGCACGCACCGTTCCCGGGCTCAAGCGACGCTGCGATGCCCATGTGCTGGGTGCTTCCGGCGAAATGAAGGAAGTGCGTGTTGCGGCGCGCCTCGCGGAGGCAGTCCGCGCGGCGTGCCGGGTCGTCCGATTCCGCGAGGAACGGGAAGTGCAGGGACTCGTAGATGCCGTACAGGAAGTTGAACCTTGTATCGATCCAGTGCACGCTGTCGGCGGCAAGCAGCTCGTACGAGAGGGGCCGCATCTCGTAGTTCCAGCCCGGTCCCCTGTCCTCGTACGTGCGGTATGTCCGCTCGAGCAGGTCGCGATGGTGCCCGGGCGAGAGCACCATCACCCCCGTCTGCACCACATGGCCAAATCCGCGGGGAAGCCCGTACACCGAGTAGTAGGCGTGCGGAGTCGGGTTGTCGATGAACGGGATGCGCAGCCTGCGCCAGCGTGCGTAGTCCTTCAGCCGGACAAGCCGATGCATCTCCGGGGTCGGGATGCCGAACTCGTCGACAGCACCGACCTTGTCGCAGGGAACACCCTCACTCACATCGGGCGCATGGGGATTGAGCAGGATGTCCGAGTCCATCCACACGATCCTGTCGTAGCGCGCGCTGAAAGGCTGGCTGAGCACCAGGCACTTCTGCCACGCAGGAGAGCGGCTACGCGCTCGCTCCGAGCTGTCGAGCGGCTCGTCGATGCAGATGAGGTCGTAGCCGTGCCGCGCCGCGTACCGGGACCAGTTCGGGCTGCAGATTTCGCTCCACCGCCGGCGGAACTCCGCGCCGATGGCCAGCGTGACGATCGCCCTGCGCCCGCTCATCGGCAGTCCCTGATCTGCTCGCGAACAACGTCCGCGACGGGGCGGCCGTCAGTGCCGAGATTGAGGAAGCGGCACGGCACCGACCGCACGAGCGAGGCGATCCGCTCGACGGCATGCTGTCCGGCGTGCGGCAGCTGCGACATCGTGACGTCCATGAGACCGCGCATGGCGGCCGAGGACGCTGCGGGCTCGCAGCACGTCTCGTGCCACCTGCCCGAGCGAGGCAGCAGGACCACGCTGATCGGGAGCTCGGTGGCCAGGCGCACGGGCGCGCAGTCGTTGAGGAAGAGAATCGTCTTGTCGCCGGGCCGCGAGTCGCCGGCGCGAATCCATGCATCGGGGAGTGCGAGGCGCGCAGCGTCCCACGCGTGCAGCCGACCGGTCGAGAAGACGCTATGGGCCCGAGGCCACGACCCGCCCTCGATCGCGCAGTAGTCGTCGCTGACGTAGGACATGCCGGCAAGCGCGCACGCGATGGCCGTGCACGACTTGCCTGCACCGCCCGCACCCGCCAGCAGCGCGGCTCCCGACGCGTCGCCCACTGCACCTGCATGCACAAGCTGCATCCCACGCCGATTCGTCCACCAATTGAGGAGCGGAAGCATCGGCATGCTCCGCACGTACCGCGGGATCGCCGACGCGTCGCGGATCCACAGCATTCCCCTGCCTGCGCCTGCATCAATCACGCTGAGGATCCCGCTGGGCACGTGAAAGGACACCTGGCGCCCGCCACTGCCCCATCCCGTGATGTCCCCGCGCGCAGTTAGGCAGTCGAGCGACCAAGGCGGAGGCGGCATCTGCACGCCCGTCGACACGCTGTCCCACACGCCGATCGTCAGGTCGGGGTCGTCAATGGAGGACCGGACGCGGAGGTGCTCAAACGCCCTGCCGATGGCATGCCGCAGCGCGACATTGGCAAATCGCATCCGTATGCCGCTGTCGGCAATCCGAACCTCCATGCGCTGCGCGCCTGCGCTGCCGCGCTCCGCCATCTCGAATCGGTCCCATGCATCGACCACGAAACGGCGGAGGGACTCATGCATCTCAGCACGGCGGTCACGGCTACTTGACGAATCGCGCGCTTCGCTCATAGCCGTATCACGCGAGGTTACGCAGTCGCGCTGCAGCGGACGCCGCGCACCAGGCGACCACGCGCATGACGACCGCGGATCGCGGCCGGACCATAGTCCCGCCTGCGCCGTGCTACCTTTTCGCCTGGCGACATCGCCATCAGCCCGATCCGGTCCCGGCATGCCGGACGGCGCCTCAGATGAACATTCTTGGCTTCAACAGCGGTCACGATGCCTCCGCCTGCCTCCTGGTCGACGGCGAGATTGTGGCCATGGCTGCCGAGGAGCGGTTCACACGCATCAAGCATGACTCCGGGTTCCCCGCGGCGGCGATCGGATTTTGCCTCGACGCCGGCGGTCTCAGGGCCGACGATCTCGACGTAGTCGCGATCGCCGGCGCATGTCTGCCTCATGGCATCGAGCGGCACCTGAGGCTCTCTCCACAGCAGCAGGCGGCAGTGGCCGCGGCTCGGCCCGTTGCCATGAGGGCAGTGCAGGTGGTCCGACGCGACGACCTCGGCGACCTACCACTTTCCGTAGACCGCCTTGCTCTCGATCCGGAGTGCCGTCTCGAGCACGTGCATCATCATCGCTGCCATGCCGCGGCGAGCCACTTCACGCGAGGAAGCGACGCGCCCTGCCTCGTGCTCACGATGGACGGCATCGGCGACGGCGTCTCCACCGCCATCTGGCACGGCGAAGGCGGCTCACTGACTCCGGTGGCACAGTGGGGCCGGGACGGGTCGCTGGGCTGGTTCTACGGAATCGTGACGGAGGCGCTCGGCTGGCAGCATGGCGACGGCGAGGGCACCACTATGGCATTGGCGCCCTACGGAGATCCAACGAGGCTTCTCGACCGCCTCGCGCCGTTCCATCCCTCCTACGAATGCGGCACGCTTGCGGCGCCGCATGACTTTGGCCGGTCGACTGAGTGGAATCGGCACGGCACGCTGCAATGGCACTTTCCGGACGCCGACAGCATCCGGCGACTTGCCGACGAGCATTCCCCGGCCGACGTGGCCGCCGCAGCGCAGGAGATCCTCGAGCGGCAAGTGCTCGGCCTCGTACGCCACTGGCTCGACGCGCGGCACACCCGCCGCCTTGCCTGCGCAGGCGGTGTGTTCCTCAACGTGAAGCTGAACCAGCGACTCTGGTACGAGGCAGGCCTCGATGAGCACTGGATCGTTCCGGATGCAGGCGACACCGGGCTTGCCTTGGGGGCGGCGCTCCATGCGTGGCACTCCTGGGGCAGTCATCCGCCGCGCCCACTCAGGCACCTCTCGTTCGGACCTGCGTACGGCGACCATGAGGTCCGGGAGGTGCTGGACGCCCGCCGGCTTGCGTACCGCCTGACGGCCGACGCGCCGGGCGAGGCTGCGCGGCTGCTCGCGGCAGGAAAGGTCATCGGCTGGTTTCAGGGCCGGATGGAGGCTGGTCCACGGGCGCTCGGCCACCGCTCGATCCTGATGAGTCCGCTCGCCCCGGCAAACAAGGACGTGCTCAACGCCCGTGTGAAGTTCCGCGAGGCCTTCCGCCCCTTCTGCCCCTCCATTCCCGTGGAGCGCGCCTCCGCCTACCTGCAGGGAGGACGTGCGGAGGACTTCATGATCACCTCCTTCCGGGTTGCGGCGGGCAAGCGGGAGCGGATTCCCGCCGTTGTGCACGTCGACGGCACGCTGCGACCTCACACCGTGCGGCGCGACACGAATCCCCTGTTCCACGCTCTCATTGAGGAGTACGGCCGCCTTACCGGCGAGCACGCGATCATCAATACCTCGTTCAATGTCAAGGGCGAGCCGATCGCCTGCACTCCGCGCGACGCGATCAGGTGCTTCTTCGATACAGGCCTTGACGCGCTCGTCATCGGCGGTCACGTCCTGGAGAAGCCCCATGACCGATGATCCGGCCAGCACACGTCCCCAGCGAGCGCCGTTGCCCCCGTATGCCCTCGCGCGCGTTCCAGGCCATGACCACGAGGCCGGGGCGGACCGATTCCTCACGTGGCTCGAATGCTGCATCGCGCGCACCGAAGCCAAGTGTGCCCGAACTGATCAGCTCCGCGCAGGAAGCAGCGGCGAGGTATGCGTGCGACGGACAGGAACTGGGCGTCTTCGGCGACGCAGGGCTCGTGAGCGAGGCCTACGGCCGCAGCGGAGGGATGATGCGCGTGTCGAGTCCCAGTCGCCTCGCTGCGCCTGATTGGCGTGGCATCGTGCTTTGCTTCCCGCGCGAAAGCCGTCTGGCAGAAGATCTTTCCTGCATCCGCAACCTTGTGGACGCCGGCAGGCATGTCGTGCTTTTCGGCCCGCCGGACCTGCGCTGCGCGTCGGATTCGGCTGTCGCGGGCTCGCACAGCTTCGTGACCTGTCACGCAAGCCCGGAAGGCGGGCTGCTTCCCGATCGGGCGCGCGGCTGCGCGGTACCGACCTATCCCGCAGCCGCGATCGTCTCCCTCTGGGCCTGGCTCGGCGAGTTCGTCGCAGCCCTGACCCGCACGGGCCGCATGCCGCCGATGTACCACAGCTACGACGTGCCCGACGCCCGATGGCGGGAGGTGCGCTATCGCGGGGTGAAGTTCCATGCGGAGCCGCCAGTGCCGATGGAGGCGGGCTACGCCGCAAAGACATACCTGTCGGAGCTTGGAGCTACCGTGGGCCGATTCCGCGCCGCAGAGCGGGAGAGCGTCCGGCGCGCCGCAGCGATCGCGGTGGAGGCGAGGCTTTCGTCGCACCGCCTGTGCGCGTTTGCGCACAACCATGCGCTGCTCCGCGAGCGCATCGGCGGACCTCACGACCCCGGATACTTCACGCAGCTGAACGATGGATGGTTCCGACCGAGATCCGCGCTGCCGGTCGACCGAGGCGACCTCGTGTTCTGCGTCGGATACAGCCGGATCTACGCCGGCAGCGACTTCGCAGATTTTGCCGATGCGATGCGGCTGCGTGGCGCCCGGCTGATCTGGAGCATGGCGACATACAGCGAGGATCCTGTCTGCGGCCCTGCCGCGGTCCTCGGCGACGAGGTGATGATCGACCAGCATTGGGGATTCGGCGATGCCGTGGTCGAATGTCCCGGCTACGACGTCCGCATGCTGCCCACCAGCGGCGTGATGGCCGAGACCGTGAT
>JBIKNS010000125.1:0-6559 GCA_044358545.1 Phycisphaerales bacterium
CGAGGGCGAGTTCCTCTACGGCGACAGCACGACATTCGAGCTCGGCAAGTTCGAGGTGCTCACTGAGGGCCGCGACCTTCTCATCGTCAGCGCCGGCGCGATGATCCACGAGTGCAACCGCGCGCTCGACGCGCTCGACATGGCCGGCATCGACGTGACCATCGTCGACCTCTACAGCATTCCATTCGACCGAGATGCTCTGCTCGACCTGGCCAACAGCAATGGCGGCAACATCCTCGTGGTGGAGGACAGCGCCGGAGGACTGCTCGCATCGGCCATCGCCGAGGCATGCACCGATTCGGGCGATGCGTTCACGATTGGCGCGATGCACGTGCAGTCGGTGGCGGCCGCAGCGAGCGCCGCGGCAACAGGCGCACCGGCGAACGCACCCCTCACCAACGACGACCGTCTCCGCGCCGTCGGCCTGCATCACACGCAGATTGCCGCCCGTGCCGCAAGCCTGCTCGGCGTGCGGGCGTGACGAGGGATACAGTTCTCCTGTCACGTGAAGCTCTCAAGCATTGAGGCCATCGGTCGCGCGCTGAACGAGTCGGGAGTCCCCTTCGTCGTCGTTGGCGGGCTCGCCGTGGTGGCCCACGGCTACGGTCGCCAGACGCAGGACATCGACCTGGTTGTCCCCCTTGATTCCGTGACGGTACCGCAGCTCTTTCGCGCCTTGGCATCCCTCGGTTACGCGCCGCGTGTCCCGGTCACTGCGGAGCAGTGCGCGGACGCCTCAACGAGGGCGCGCTGGATCGCAGAGCGCAACATGACCGTGCTCGCATTCCACAGCGAGGCGCACGCAGACACGCCGATCGATGTGTTCGTGCGCGAGCCGTTCGACTTCCGGGTCGAGCATTCGCGCGCGCGCATCGTGGAGGTTGCGCCCGGAGTCACGCTCCGAATCCTCCAGCTGCCGGCGCTGATCCGCATGAAGCAGGAGGCAGGGCGGCCGCAGGATCTCGCTGATGTCGCCGAGCTTCGCCGCATCCATGGGCAGGGGGCGGCAGATGCCTGAGCGACACGATTCAGGGCGCCCATGCCCAGAGCGACCGGTGCACGACTCGCGTGAGGCGAGCGTCGCCAAGGGCGGCCAGACGTCGCGCGCACCGGAGCGCGATCAGCCGGGTTCCGTCGATCCGATGCCTGACGGCGCGATCGACTGGTCCCTCGCCACATTCGACGGGGTCCGCGCGGCCCAGCACCGCGAGTTCGCTGCGCTCTCCTTCCGCGAGAAGCTGATCAGGCTCGAGCAGATGGCAGAGATTGCGGCCAGATTGCGCCCCGGCGGGTAGCGAGAGGCGAGTCGCCCTCCATTTGTGATAAATCCGACCTCTCAAGAGCGGTAGGGAGCGGATTCGCCACAAAACCCGGGGACTGGCTTGCTTCGGTCACTGTCCGTGCAAGGGTGCACGATTGGCACCGCGTGTCGTGAGCGGTCGCATTTCGTTCAGCGACAGTTCACCCCTACGTTCGGAGCCCTCATGAGCCATCACTTCAGCCGGGTCGCGTCACGCGCGCCCATCGCCTCGCTCCTTGCCCTTGGTGCGGCCGCTGCCGCGCACGCGGGCGGCACCTACGCCACCATCAAGATCCAGAACAACTTCAGCTCCACCGCGGCGAACGCACCGAGGTACTTCGGGTCACCGGTAAGCGATGCGCAGATCTGGCTGTACCTGAACAAGGATCCCGGCAGCCTCACCTACAACGGCGGAACTGCGCTCACGGGTAGCCAGTGGGTACAGCTCAGCACCATCCAGAACGGCATCATCAGCGCAGAGGCCGGCGTGCAGAGCGGCGCGCTCTATGCGGTGATCAGCCAGAGCCAGCCGGCGAATCCGCCGCTGCCGACGCCAACGTGCGGCAATGGATGCACCACGACCGACCTTGCGTACGGTGCGCTTGAGTGGGACTTCCACGTTGCCGGCTACCAGAACGCCGACATCCAGAACATCGACCAGTTCTCCTTCGCCAACCGGGTGACAGTGTCCGACTCAACCGGTGCGCCGATTGCAGGCACCGGCTTCAGCGGCAGCGCAAGCACACAGGCAATCCTTCAGCAGATCGAGTCCACCTACGGCGGGGGAGCGTGCAGCTACCCAGGTGCGACCTTCCCCGCCAACTTCCCGCTCTCGCCGGCGAGCTGCTCGCTTCCCACCGGATGCGACGTGCCGCCCTACTCCTGCAGCGGGCTTCCGCAGGACTACCTGAGCGCATCCGCGACGACCTACAACCGGATGACCCAGAAGATCGGGGTCGTCACCGGCATCTCAGCGATCGACAATGCGGGGGCGTACAGGTGGGTTGGGTCAAGCAAGACCACGAACAGCGCGCTGCCCGGCACGTACGTCAACGTGCTGCAGGGCTTCGGCAAGAGTTTCGAGCCGTATCTCACCGCGCTCTACGGCAGCGCACAGAACGCGTCTGGCTACTACGTCGACTACTCAGGCGGCTGGTGCTGGAACGGCGGAGCGACCTGCGCGCCGGCCAGCGGCTACTCCTTCACGTTCCAGGTGATGCAGGGCGCGAGCGGGAACGGCCACGGCATCCAGATCTCGAACATCAGGATCGGCACGCTGCAGTCGGGGGGTCCCTCGGGCACGGTGAATCGCAGCGCAGGAACGCCGTTCCCGGGCACCGTCACGATTCTTGCCAACGGGGAGCCGATCCTGAACACGGCCCTCAATGGGTGCGCGACGGTCAATCCATACACCCAGTACAGCGGGTGCAGCGGCGGAGCAGGGTGCTGCAGCCCGGCCACCGGCGCAAACCCGGCCGTGAACAGCTACGGGCTCTGGGCCGATGCCGTGCTGCAGACAGGCGCCGCGGTCTTCGGCTGCAACGGGCAGTTCGGCAGCGGTCCGGTCATCACGGCTTCGGGGTTCGATCCCACGATCCCAGCGAACCAGGCGCTGCTGACGACGATCATCGGGCAGATCTCGTCGGTGCTCATCTACGGCATCATCACGCCGACATGGAACCCGCAGGATGGCGCGCAGGGGACGAACTACATCTTCGGCGCCGCCACCCAGCAAACCGTGAACGGCCTGATCTTCCAAGCGGGAACGGGCAATGCCGATGCGTGGACGCAGGCACTGTGGCAGTACCAGGACATTTCGGCGATCCCAGGCTCGAGCCCCGCGGCATACCGGTCGCCGCTCTATGTGAGCACCTACGGCGACCGCTTCGGGCTCATGAAGCCCGGACCATCCATTCCCAGCGGCGCGACGATCCTGTGGGAGCTCGGCGTGCCGATGACAGCCGACTCGTGCCCGGCCGACATCGACAACACCGGGACTGTGGGCGGACGGGATCTTGCGACGCTGCTCGCGGGGTGGACAGGGGATGCGCCCTGCACCGACTGCCTGGCTGACCTCAACAATGACGGCAAGGTCAACGCGAACGATCTGACAATCATGCTTGCCGCGTGGGGGCCGTGCCCTCAGTAAGCGCCTGACAATCTGCAGGAAGTTCGGGCGCAGTGCGATCCAAGGTGTAACGTATGAGTTACACATGGCTGCGCAATGGACATCCAGCACTACTGCAGCCCCGAAGGGCGGGATGTTGTCATCGAGTGGCTCCGAGCCATCGACGATGTACGCGCGCAAGGCGCTGTGCTTGCGCGGATTGCACGCCTTGAGGCTGGCAACTTCGGGGACTGCAAGTCCGTCGGGGGCGGAGTGTGGGAGCTGCGAATCCACGTCGGACCCGGCTACCGCCTGTACTACGCGCAGATCGACAGGCTTGTGGTGCTGCTTCTTGGGGGAGGCGATAAGCGCGGACAGGCGCGTGACATCCGTGTCGCGCAGATTCGGCTCGCGGATTTCCGCAGCAGAAGGAGTGTGCAATGAGGCGTGACTTGACCGTCAGCCATGAGGAGTCCGTGATCTGCGAGCTCCGGGACAACCCTAGGCTCGCGGCGGCGTATCTGCAGGCGGCGATTGCGGAGAGCGACGAGCCGCAAGCGCTGCTGATCGCGTTGAGGCACATTGCGAAGGCGCATGGGATGCAGCAGGTGGCGCAGCGGTCGTGCATCGAGCGCGAAAGCCTCTACAGGGCGCTTTCCCCCAAGGGCAATCCCCGGCTTTCGACCATCCTGGCGGTGCTTCGCAGCCTTGATCTTGGCCTGCGATTCGAGCCGCTGGCTTCGCCGAGTCCGAATCGCCGATCTGCCCGCCGCCGCGGTACGCCAAGCTCGCGCAGCGTGCGCCGTCCGTGAAAGCGCTCACGCCGGATGGATCCTGCCTGGCTCCACGGGCACAGACTGCAACGACAGCAACAACTCGATCTTCCCTGGTGCGCCCGAGACATGCGCGAATGAGGGCATCGACAACGACTGCGACGGCAATGCGTCCGAGGCCTCTGACCGGCCGACGTGGTACCAGGACGTAGATGGCGACCAGTACGGGGACATCTATGCGGCTGTGGTGGCCTGCAACCCGCCCGGATCGGGCTGGACTCGGGTGGCGGGCGATGGATGCCCTACTGACCCGCTCAAGCGCGTGCCGGGCATCTGCGGCTGCGGCGTCGCCGATGCCGACACGGACGCGGACACGGTCGCAAACTGCATCGACAACTGCCCGACGGTGCCTAACCCGGACCAGCTCGACTGCAACGGGGACGGTTACGGCCTTGCGTGCTCGACCACGGCTGACTGCAACGGCAACGGCAATCCGGACGAGTGCGACATCTCCGGGGGGCAGTCGGCAGATGTCGACGGCAACGGCGTGCCTGACTCGTGTCAGGTCGACTGCAACAAGAACGGCGCTCCCGACGACTGGGAAATCGCGCAGGGCACGATCGGCGACTGCAACGACAACAATGTGCCTGATGACTGCGAGGATGGCTACATCAACGCGGATACCGGCGACATGGGCCCCGTCGGCACAGGTCGTCCCGTGGTCGGCACGCTGACCGGGCAGACCCCGTCCTCCGCGCCTGTCGCGGTGCGTGTGCAGTGCCGTGGCGATCTCGACGGCACTCCGGAGTTCCTGCTCCTCACCCTCAATGGCGTCGCGGTCGGAGGCGAGCTCTTCCGTTTCGACGGGACGGAATGCCCGGAGATTCCCGACCTCACCGAGGTCACGCTCACGCCTTCGCGATGGATCCAGGTCCTTGAAGCCGCGACCACGCCCGGTGAGGTGCGCGTTCGCATCGTGGCAAGCGCGGCGGTGTCGGAGAACCAGTGCGCCGGAGGCACGACCCGCGTCACCATCTCGTACGCGGGTCCAGACTACGACTGCGACGGCAACGGGCAGCCCGACAGCTGCCAGCTCGATGCAGAGGACTGCAACGGCAACGGCATCCTTGATGCGTGCGAGACCGGCGGTCCGGGCGACTCCGATGGGGATGGCCGGCCGGACTCCTGCGAGCGCGCCTACGGCGACTTCGACCTCAACGGTGTGATCGGCGGTGCCGACATCTCAGTCGTCCTTGCCGCGTGGGGAGTTGCCAATGCGCAGGTCGGCGACCTCAACGGCGACGGCACCGTGGACGGCAACGACCTGACCGTCATCCTCGCGCGCTGGGGCCCGGTGCCGTAGCGGGACTGCAGAAGGCCCTCGACCGGGCGTGGATGGCGCACCCAGAGCGATTCGTCCGGGGCAGGCCGGTCGCAAGATCTGTCCCGAGTGAGGTCTGGATCAACCGGCCAGAGCGGGAACCCAACAACACACTGCCGCAGGCAGCAGCTTCATGACCAAAGAGGGGTGTCTCAAAGTCATTGACACGGTCCGAGACCTTCGCGCCCCAAGCCCGCCGACCGTGCCACCTTGCCCATGCCCCGCGCGCGGCACGCATCGAACAGAGCGTGCAGGATCTCGTCGACGGATCCCTCCTCGAGGTTCACGGAGATCCACGCGGCGATCTCCTCGTCGGTGCGCAGGAAGTCGATGACGTCGAAGGGCTTGAGCGGGACTTTGCGGCGCGGCATGCGGCAGCTCACTACGGCGTGGGCTTCGCTCGCCCCGTCTCCCGTGCTCGCCCCGCCCCGCGTGCTCGCCCCGCCCCGCGGATGCGCCGCGTACGGACGCCGCCGGCCTGAGCGGTCGGCAGGCCGTCGCCATCGCGGCCGATGTACCGGATCGCGGCGCGCGCGAGCAGGCCTGAGCGTGTCTCGCCGGACTGGCGCGCGTGGCGGTCTATCGCGTCGAGCAGGCGCTGGGGCATCGTGATGCCGATGCGCACCACACGGATGCGCAGACTCTTCTGGTCGATCGGCACGATGGCCCACGTGCCGCATGCGAACTCGCGCAACGTGCGCAGCGACTCGATGGAGCGCGGCAGCGGGGGCATCGAGCCCTGCTCGACCAGTCCCTCGAGGTGCAGCTCGATCGCCTCGCGCGCCATGTCGAGTGCCTCGTCGATCGTGCGGCCGGTCGTGATGCAGCCAGGCAGGTCGGGGACGACGACGCCGTAGTCCGATCGGCGTCCTTTCGTGATGAGCACTGGGTAGTTCATGTGGCGGGGCGCGCGAGCCCGCAGCCGTAGTGTGTCATACGGTATGCATATGTCAATCCGGGGCGGTGGGTGGCGAGTTCGCCACCCCACCGGATTGACT
>JBIKNS010000126.1:0-6512 GCA_044358545.1 Phycisphaerales bacterium
TCGAACCCCGAGCAGAACGCCGATCCCTCGGCCCGCAGCAGCAGCACGTGGGACTCTCCGCCGCGCGCCCGTGCCATCGCACCCTCGACCGCGCGCTCAAGCGCGTCGAACATCGCCACTCCAAGCGCATTGCGCCTCTGCGCGTCCGCAAGCGTGATCGTCATCGCACGGGCATCCGAGCCGATCTCCAGCCGTGCAGGCGCAGGCGTATGCATGCGTACATTGTCCCGCGCATGTCGCAGGGTGCCAAGCAAGTCTGGCTCGTCCGTCACGCCGACACCGAGTGGAGCAGGTCAGGTCGCCACACCGGCAACACAGACTTGCCCCTCCTTCCCGAAGGCCAGGCCAAGGCGCGCGGACTCGCGCCGACCCTCTCTCGCGCGGATTTCTCGCTCGTGCTCTCGAGTCCGCTGCAGCGCGCTGTCGAGACCGCACGCCTTGCAGGGTTGGGCGACCGCATCGAGATCGACCGCAACCTTGCCGAGTTCGACTACGGCACCTTCGAGGGCCTCACGTCAGACCAGATCCACGCGCAGTGGCCAGGCTGGGACCTCTGGCGCGACGGTTGCCCTGGCGGCGAGACTCCCGAGCACGTGGCCGCGCGCTGCGCACGGCTTGTGCAGCGTTGCATCGAGGCGCCGGGCAACGCGATTCTCTTCGGGCACGGTCACATCTTCCATGCGTTCGCGGCCGCATGGCTCGAGCTTCCCGCATCACGCGGCAGGAGCTTCGGCCTCAAGGCAGGATCAGTCAGCGTGCTCGGGTTCGAGCACGGCAACCGCGTGCTGTGGCAGTGGGACCGCGTCGATCAGCTCGAGGGCCACTGAGCCTTCGATCGCCGACCGACAGCCGGAGAGCCTTCGGTCACTTGGCCTTCGACGCCTGATCGCAGCGCGTCCAGCCCTTGGTGGGGTCGAACACCGTGACGACATCGAGCGCACGCGACGTCTCGTCGCCGAGGTCACGCTCGAACACCACGCCATCGGGACCCACCATGAAGCACATGATGCCGCTGGTGCCGTAGGCCTCAGGCCATGCGATCGCGGCCCATGACGAGCCGTTGCCCTGCGAGGTCAGCATCGCGAAGCGGTATCCCTTGAAGGGCACGGCACCTGAGGTCGACTTGCCCGAGCAGTCGGCAGCAGCGAGCGCGGCCCCGATGGGCGACGGCTCCTCTGTGCCCTTGGTCGGCCAGTGCAGCCCGTCCTTGCCACCCTTGGTGCTCTTGAGCTTTGCGGCGAATGCCTTCGTGGATGCACCCTGCGGATTGCCGTCGAAGTACGCGCGCTGCGCGGCAGCGATCTCCTGCATCGCCTGAATGGTCTCGAGCTCGTTGCGACCGATCCGGCGGAGGCGGAACTCCTCGATGCCTGCATCGGTGTCCCACGACCAGCGACCCTTGCGCTCGCGCATTGGCACGGCAAACGGGAACTGGTCCGGGTCATCCTTCGCGCCCACCACAAGGATCGCGCCGTCACCGACGCGGTCGATGCGGTAGCCCTTCTCGAGCCGCGCGAGGAATGCAGCCCGCATGCGAGGTGCGTCGGCCGGGTTCTGCTGGAGCTTGGTCCAGTTGGGGCCGAACAGCGTGGCGGCCGCGTTGGGGTCTGGGTTGGCAAGCACGACCTTGAGAGCCGCGACTGCATCCTCGGGCGACGCGTAGTCGGTCGTGACGCCGGAGAGTGCCGTCTCGCGCGCCGTTGGTGCGGCGGCTGCCGGCTCCTTCGGTGCGCTCGAGCAGGCAGGGAAGGTGATGGCCGCGCACACCAGCGCGAGCCCGAAGCGCATGCAACGGTTCATGGAGTTCATGGGAGTGATCCTGCTGGTTGTCATCGACGGCCTCCGCCACCGTAGCCGCCCCGATATCCGGAGCGCTGGTTGCTGTACGCGCCACGCTGGCTCGCGGCTCCTGAGCTGCGGTCTCCGTAGAACGCACCCTGCTCGCCGCCGTAGCGGTCGTAGCCGCCGTAGCCTCCCGCGCCACCTGGACCTCCGACAGTTCCGACACCCGCCGGCCCGCCGACGCTTCCCACGCCGCCCGGCCTGCCGGGACTTCCTGCACCACCTGGTCCGCCGACAGTGCCCACGCCCGCGGGACCGCCAACGCGTCCGACCCCACCGGCGCCGACACGTCCGTATCCGGGAATCGCTCCCGCGTCAGGCATACGTGGCCAGCCTGGCGCACCTGCGGCCGTCGCCGCGGCAGCCGGACGGTAGGGATTGCCGACGGCACCGACCCCTCGCGGTCCGCCGATGCCTCCAGGCCTCGCGGCCGCGGCCGCCGCCGCATTCGTCAGGTGGTTCTGGTTCCACTGATTGTGGAGCGTGTCCGCATCGGCCAGCGCCACGTGGTTCCACGCCGGGTTGTAGACCGCGTTGCCCCACGCGCAGTAGCCGCCGACCCAGTCGCAGTTGATCGCACCGAAGCCGGGACCGACATACGCGCCATCGGCGTAGCCCCAGTACCCCGCGGGGTATCCGGCTGCGTACGCGGCAGGGGCCGCGTACACGACGTCCGGGGAATAGACCGGCGCGTAGATCACCTGAGGATTCGTTGGCGCAATGGTCGTCGTCGATCCGGAGTCCGTCGTGGTCGTGCTGACGGTCTGCTGGCCGTCCGACTTGAGCGTGCCGTTTGCCACAGCGGTCGAGCGCAGCTGCTGCACGATGCGCATCACGTCCGCAGGCTGCTTGAGGTACGCGGCGCCGATCGCCTGGGTCCAGTCCGGATGCTGGTTGAGCAGGCTCACCACGCTTGGCACCGAGGCGATCGCCTTGACCGGATGCTCCCAGCTCGTGGCGTCGATCTGCGACTGGGACGGGGCTCCCGATGCGCACAACAGTGCAGCCTGCGAGATCTGGTCGGGATAGAGCGCCGCGGTCAGCGTGTTCGCCAGCAGCGTGTCGGGGTAGAGCGCGATCGGTCCGAGCAGCTGCTTGAGCTGGTCATCGGTGTACGGCTGCGACGCGCTCACCTGCGGAGTGGACGCCCCGGCAGACGAGGGGACCGAGGATGCGTCCTGCGTGACGGGCGCGCGTGCCGAGGCAGCAGCAGCGCACGCGAGGATGGCCGGCGCCAGAAGGGCGCCTGCAGGGCGTATGCGCCCAGCAGGCGTGCGGCGGATGAGAGGATCGACCATGGGGATCAGCGCTCCTTGCAGCGAAGGTGGGTGGAGTGAGAGGCCGACGGGACCGCAGGCAGCGGCGACACCTGCCGCGGGGCGCGCATGCCCCGCGTCACGAGTAGTTCGCCACCGCGTCGCATGTGCACACGAGGTTACGGTCACCGTAGGGGTTGTCGACCCGGCCCACGGCGGGCCAGAACTTCCACTGGCGCGTCCATGGCGCAGGCCACGCGGCCTGTTCCCGGGTGTACGCATGGCTCCAGACGTCGGCGGTGACCGCCGCCGCAGTGTGCGGCGCGTTCTTCAGCGGGTTGTCGTCGCGGGGCATTCGGTCCTCCTCGATCGCGCGGATCTCGGCGCGGATCGCGATGAGCGCATCGCACAGGCGGTCGCATTCGGCCTTCGACTCGCTCTCGGTCGGCTCGATCATCAGTGTGCCGGGCACCGGCCACGCCATGGTGGGCGCGTGGAACCCGTAGTCCATGAGCCGCTTCGCGATGTCGTCGATCTTGATGCCTGCTGTGCGGTCGAAGGCGCGGCAGTCGAGGATGAACTCGTGCGCGCAGCGACCGTTCGCGTTGGTGTAGAGCACGGGGTAGTGCGCCGAGAGCCGCTTCGCCATGTAGTTGGCGTTGAGGATCGCCACCGACGTCGCATCCGTGAGCCCGCGGCCGCCCATCATCGCGATGTACATCCATGAGATGAGCAGGATGCTTGCGCTCCCGAACGGCGCGGCACTGATCGGGCCTATCGCGTGTCGTCCAGCGCTCGCCGGTCGGAGCACCGGATGGCCAGGCAGGAACTCCGCGAGCGCAGAGGTGCAGCAGATCGGGCCCATGCCTGGCCCGCCACCGCCGTGCGGGATGCAGAAGGTCTTGTGCAGGTTGAGGTGGCAGACGTCGGCCCCGATCTCGCCCGGCTTCACCAGGCCCACCATCGCGTTCATGTTTGCGCCATCGAGGTAGACCAGGCCTCCGTTGGCGTGGATCGTCTCGCAGATCGCGGTGATGCCCTCCTCGAACACGCCATGCGTGCTCGGGTACGTCACCATGCACGCGGCGAGCTCGTGCGCATGCTGCTGGGCCTTGGTGCGCAGGTCAGCGAGGTCCACGTTGCCGTGCTCGTCGCATGCGACCGGCACCACACGCATGCCTGCAACCACGGCGCTCGCGGGATTCGTGCCGTGTGCGCTCTCCGGGATGAGGCACACGTCGCGTGCCGCATCGCCTCGGTGGTGGTGGTAGGCACGGATCGTCATCAGTCCGGCGTACTCGCCCTGGCTACCGGCATTCGGCTGGAGGCTGCACGCGGCGAACCCCGTGATCTCGCAGAGCCATGACTCGAGTTGCGCGCACATCGTGGCGTACCCGGCCCACTGGTCGGCGGGCGCGAAAGGATGGATCGTGCCGAACTCGGGCCATGTGACCGGGATCATCTCGCTGGTGGCGTTGAGCTTCATGGTGCACGAGCCCAGCGGGATCATGCTGTGGCACAGGGAGAGGTCTCGCGACTCGAGCCGCTTGATGTAGCGGAGCAGGTCGGTTTCGGAGTGATGCGCGGAGAAGACCGGCTGCGACATGAACGCGCTCGTGCGCGCGAGAGCGCCGGTGACCGCGCCGTCGGCGCCCGAAGCGATTGCCGCGAGGTCCGGCACCGATCGCCCTGTGCCGCTCGCGAACGCCTCGACAAGGTCGACCAGATCGGAGAGCTCGACTGTCTCATCGAGCGACACGCCGATCGACCCGTCCGCGTACGCGCGCACGTTGATGCGGCGCCGCGCGAGCGCAGCCAGCACGTCGCTGGCGTGCGGTCCGGACAGGCGCACGCGGAGCGTGTCGAACCGCTCATGCGTGCCGGTGTCATGCCCGAGCATCTTGAGTGCGGCTGCCAAGGTCTGCGTGGCCGTGCGGATGCGGCGCGCAATGCGCGTGAGACCCTCAGGCCCGTGGTAGGTGCCGTACAGCCCCGCCATGACCGCAAGCAGCACCTGCGCCGTGCAGATGTTGCTGGTCGCGCGGTCGCGCTTGATGTGCTGCTCGCGCGTCTGGATCGCCAGGCGCAGCGCCGGCGCACCGTGCGAGTCGCGGGAGACGCCGATCAGGCGCCCAGGCATCCGGCGCACGTGCTCCGGGCGTGTCGCCATGAAGGCCGCGTGAGGACCGCCGAAGCCCATCGGCACGCCAAAGCGCTGGGCGCTGCCGACCGCGATGTCCGCGCCCCACTCGCCCGGCGGCATGAAGAGCGTGAGTGCAAGCAGGTCGCAGGCCGCAACGACCTGACCACCGGCTGCATGCACGCGCGATGCCACATCGCGCAGGTCGTGCAGCGTGCCGTCGGTGGTGGGGTACGCGAGGAGCGCACCGCAAAGCGGCACCGCCGCGAAATCGAAGGTAAAGGGGTTGCCGATCGCGACAGCGACGCCAAGCCCCGATGCCCGCGTCTCGATTACGGCGATCGTCTGCGGATGGCAGTGCTCGGCCACGAAGAACGTACGGCGCTGCGCGCCGCTCGTGTGTGGCGTGCCGCCCGCGATGCCCAGGCACATGGTCATCGCTTCGGCGGCAGCCGTGCCTTCGTCGAGCAGCGAGGCATTCGCCACAGGAAGCCCCGTGAGCTCGGTGACCATCGTCTGGAAGTTGAGAAGCGCCTCGAGGCGACCCTGCGCAACCTCAGCCTGGTATGGCGTGTACTGCGTGTACCACCCCGGGTTCTCGAGCACGTTGCGCAGAATCACGCCGGGCACGATGCACCCCGAGTAGCCCATGCCGATGTAGCTGCGCCAGACCTGATTGCGGCTGGCAAGCTCGCGAAGCGCAGCGAGCGTCTCTGCCTCGCCCCGGAGCGCGTATCCGTGGTGGTTCGTCGGATCCGTCAGGGTCAGGGGACGCTCGGTGCGCAGCGAGGCGGGGATCGTCGCAGCGAGAAGGTCCTCCATGGAGGAGTGCCCGAGTGTCGAGAGCATCTCGGCGGCCTCCCCGGCACCTGGCCCGATGTGGCGCCGCACGAACGTGTCGATTGGGTCCAGGGGCAAGGTGGCCGCGGACTCGGTCAGGGGGGCAGACGGCGTCTTGGCGATGAGCGTCATGGTGGAACCCATCAGGATAGTCACCATGCCGCGTGGGCTAGACTTCAAATCCCCCATGGAACGCCCCGCTTTCACGTGGACCGCGCCACTCGCGGTCGCCGCTGCGCTCGCCACGGCCCCGATCCTGCTCGCGCAGGACGCGCCCTCGAATCCCGCAGCGCCACCATCCAAGATTATCGAGGGCCGGGTCGACCCGTACAGCTACAACCCCAAGGACACCGAGGGTCACGCGGACCCCGATGTGCGCGGCTACTACGACTCGCTTGGTCCGCTTGCCACCGAGTGGCACCAGCACGTGCAGA
>JBIKNS010000127.1:0-6464 GCA_044358545.1 Phycisphaerales bacterium
GGGTCCGGGCGCGGCCACCGCGGCACGGTGATTCACGACATTTTGGTCAGTAATAAGGACGCTCGCGGTGTGGGCGGGGCTGTCCGAGAAGTTTGTGCCGATCGACCTGTGAAGCCCTTGTCCGCACTGAGCCGAACTCCTAATGTTGACGGCTGCTGACTCCAGCATGGAGTCGGGACCCCCGGTCAGCGGCGGGTCTGCACCGCCGCAGCGAACTCCGACCCCACTCCACCATGGCCTCTCCCGCGCCCCCCGCATCCGTTCTTCCCGCGCCCCCTGCGAGCATCGGCCGTGATCTCACCGCAGGCGTCGTTGTCTTCCTCGTCGCCATCCCACTGTGCCTCGGAATCGCCCTTGCGTCCGGGGCACCGTTGCTTTCCGGACTCATCTCCGGAGTCATCGGCGGCATCCTCGTCGGTGTGCTGAGCGGATCGAGCATCAGCGTCAGCGGTCCTGCCGCAGGCTTGGCCGCGATCGTGCTCGCGCAGATCACGTCGCTGGGATCCTTCGAGGCCTTCCTGCTCGCGGTCGTCATTGCCGGCGCCATGCAGATCGCGTTCGGTCTGTGCAAGGCAGGCGGACTCTCGAAGTTCTTCCCGACCAACGTCATCAAGGGACTGCTCGCGGCGATCGGCCTTCTCCTGATCCTGAAGCAGATCCCTCACCTCGTGGGTCACGATTCCGACTGGCAGGGCGACATGGCCTTCCGCCAGGGCGATGGCGACAACACATTCTCGGCGCTCCTACACGCCCTTCGCGCATTCCTTCCGGGAGCGGCGCTGGTGGGCTTCGTCTCCGTCGCGATCCTGATCGCCTGGCAGAGCGTTCCGGTGCTCAAGCGGAGCCTCTTTCCTGGACCGCTCGCGGCAGTGCTCGGCGGAACGATCCTGAGCGAGGCGCTTCGGTCGTCGGGATCGACGTGGGCGATTGACGCCAGCCACCTGGTGACCGTTCCTGTCGTCGGGAAGGATGGCCTGACCTGGAGCGCGATGTTCACCTTCCCTGACTTCAGCAGGATCGGCGACACGGCGATCTGGGTTGCAGCGGGCACGCTTGCCGTTGTGGCATCGATTGAGACGCTGCTCAACCTCGAGGCCACCGACAAGATGGACCCGCTCAAGCGCGCCTCGCCGCCGAACCGCGAGCTGCTCGCGCAGGGCACCGGAAATGTCGCGGCCGGGCTGATCGGCGGACTGCCCATGACGTCGGTCATCGTGCGGAGCTCGGTGAACGCGATGGCCGGCGGGCGATCGAGGGTCTCCGCCATCTTCCATGGCGTGCTCCTGCTCGGCAGCGTGGCGCTGCTGCCCGGCGTGCTCAACACGATCCCGCTCGCAGCGCTGGCTGCGGTGCTGGTGGTGACCGGCTGGAAGCTGGCGAGCCCAACCCTTTTCAGGTCCATGTGGCGCGAGGGCATGGTGCAGTTCGTGCCGTTCCTCGTGACGGTGCTGGCCATCGTGTTCACCGACCTGCTGCTCGGCGTGATCATGGGCATGGCCACGAGCCTCGTGTTCATCCTCTGGAGCAACACCAAGCAGGGCGTGCGTGTGATCGAGGAGAAGCACGCGAGCGGTACGGTCCACCGCCTCGAGCTCTCGGGCCAGACCACGTTCCTGAACCGCGCGCACCTCGCCACGGAGTTGGCGAGGTTCCGCCAGGGCGAGCATGTGCTCATCGACGCCCGCGTCGCCGACTTCATCGATCCGGACATGGTCACCATGATCCACGAGTTCGTGAACGAGACGGCCCCGGCGCGAGGCATCGACGTGAGCCTGATCGGTTTCAAGGACCGCTACCCGCGCATCCAGGACCGGGTGCAGTACGTGGATGTGAGCACTCGCGAGATGCAGTCGAAGATGACGCCAGCAAGGGTGCTGTCGCTGCTCAGGGAGGGCAACGAGCGCTTCGTGAGCGGCAGGCGGCTTCACCGGGATCTCGTCCGGCAGGTGGAGGAAACGTCGTCCGGCCAGCACCCGATGGCCGCGGTGCTCAGTTGCATCGATTCGCGCGCCCCGGTCGAGCTGCTCTTCGATCTGGGCATCGGCGACGTGTTCAGCGCGCGCCTTGCCGGAAATGTGGCGAGCCCGAAGGCGCTTGGCAGCCTCGAGTTCGCATGCAAGGTGGCGGGCGCAAAGCTGATCCTTGTGCTTGGGCACACCCGCTGCGGCGCGGTGAAGGCGACATGCGACTTCGTCGCGAAGGGGCTCGACCCTGTGCAGGCCACCGGCCTCAGCAACCTCGGATCCATCACGGATCCGATCACCGAGGCTGTCCACATGGAGTCGCAGACCAAGACCGGGCGCACGGCGGACAATGAGGCGTTCGTCGACCGGGTGGCCGAGATCAACGTGCGCAACACGATCCGCTGGATCCAGGCCAATAGCCCCACGCTGGCGTCCATGGCGATGAACGGTGAGATCGCGATCGTTGGCGCGATGTACGACGTGCGTTCGGGGCGGGTCGCGTTCCTGGATGGCGTCGGATTCTCGGCGGATGCGCCCGAGGCCGATCAGGTGCCGAACCGGGCGAGTGCAAGCCCCGTATGAATGCGCGATGGCAGTAGAGGGATCCGCACGTGACGATCGGAGCCGGTCAGCTCGGGAGCACGCCTGCAGGCGTGGGATGTGGCGAAGGCGCGGGAGCGCTGATCGCGGAGCTCGCCCGTGGGCTCGGGCTCACGGTCTCGTCAGCTGAAGCGCGCGATGCGGTCGTGCAGTCGAGCGGCACCGAGCCGCTTGAGTCGCTCGGACGGGCTCTTGGAATCAGCGGGGCGATACTGACGCCGCGCAGGATGAGGCTTGACGAGGCGGTGTGGCTCGCCGACTCTCAGCTCCCGATCGTGGTGTGGTGCGAGGCGCGCCGCGAGTGGATCGCACTTCTGCGGCATGGGTTCTTCAAGGCACGCATCTGGAGAAGCTCGCAGCCGGACGAGGGCACGCGCACGGTGTCCCGCCGCGAGCTGTGTGGCCTGCTCGGGGTGCAGAGCACGAGCGCGACCATCGAGGTGGGCATCGTCCATGCGACGCTCCCAGCTGCGGCGGCGGCCGCGGCAGACGGCGGGGATGGCCATCACGGCCACCATCCGAGCCCGGTCAAGCGGCTCTTCGCCCTGATGCGCCCGGAGATGCCGGAGCTGTGGACGATCATCATCTTCAGTGCCATCACGGGACTGCTCTACCTGGCGCTTCCGCTGGCGATCAACGCATTCATCAGCAATCTCGGCTTCGGCACCACAAGCGGTCCATTCGTGCAGGGCCTCGCGGTGATCTCTGGCGTGCTGCTCCTGTGCCTCGCGGTCGCGGGCGCCCTTCGTGGGATGCAGCACGTGGTTGCCGAGGTCATCCAACGGCGCATCTTCGTTCGGCTCGGCACGGAGCTCTCGCACAGGCTGCCTCGCATCGATCTTGAGGCGATCGACGGCATGCATGCGCCGGAGCTCGTGAACAGGTTCCTTGACGTCATCACCGTGCAGAAGAGCGCATCGATGCTTCTGCTCACGGGCATCAATCTGGTGCTGAGCGCGACGATCGGGCTCACGGTGCTGGCGTTCTACCACCCGTACCTGCTGGCGTTCTCGTTGGTGCTCGTGCTCCTTCTGGGCCTGATCATGGCCGTGATCGGTCGAGGTGCCGTCAGGACCAGCGTCGAGGAGTCCAAGCGCAAGTACGAGATGGTGAACTGGCTTGAGGAGATCGCCAGGCATCCGCGCGTGTTCAAGGGACCGGGTGGTGCGGAGCTTGCGGCGGCCCGCGCGGATGACCTTGTGCGCGACTACCTCGCCTGCCGTCGACGCCACTTCAAGGTGCTGATGCGGCAGATCGGCAGCCTGCTCGGGCTTGAGGTGATCGCCGCGACGTCGCTCTTGGCGCTGGGCGGATGGCTCGTGCTGTCGCAGCAGCTCACGATCGGGCAGCTGGTGGCGAGCGAGATCATCCTGTCGGCGATCGTGGCGTCCATCTCGAAGCTCGGCAAGCAGTTCGAGGCGTGGTACGACGCCGTGGCCGCCGTGGAGAAGCTCGGTCACCTCGTTGACCTCAAGCTCGAGCGCACCGGCGGCGAGTCGAGGACAGCTGCGCGCGACGGGATGATGGTCGAGGTGAAGTCGCTGGCGTACGCGAGGCTGGGGCGGCGGCCTGCGTTCGAGGGGCTTTCGTTCACGGTCCAGCCTGGCGAGCGCGTGGCGCTGCTCGGGTCGCGCGGCATGGGCACGAGCTCCATCCTCGAGCTGATGCTCGGCATGCGGTCGCCTCGGCAGGGGGAGATCCAGATCGACGGCCTCGACGTGCAGAAGTGGGATCTGGAGGTGCTGCGCAGCCAGGCATGCATCCTCCGGAGCACGGACCTGATCGCAGGCACCATTGCCGAGAACATCTCGCTCGGTTCCGTGGAGGTGACCCATGCGGACGTCCAGCGCGCGGTGGGGGCCTCGGGCTTGGGCGAGGCGCTTCACAACCTGCCCGATGGACTCTCGACGCTGCTGACGACCGGCGGTCTCCCGCTGACCGGGCGGCAGCGCGCGAGGCTTCTTGCGGCACGCGCGATCGCCTCAAAGCCGCGCCTGCTGCTGCTCGACGAGATTCTCGACGGCCATGAGGACACGCTCGACTGCCTCGTGCGCGTGCTGTTCGGGGCCGACCATGCGTGGACCGTGATTGTCGCCACACGGGACCCTCGCGTGGCCGCACGATGCAGCCGCACGGTCGAGCTCGGCGCGCATGCGCGGGAGATGACCCATGCATGAACAGCCCCTGAAGGCGCCGCCGATGCCCTCGATGGCGTACGTAGGGTCCATGCGGGCCACGCGCGTGCTGGCGCGCGCGCTCGCGCTGCTCGCGCTCGCGCTGGGCATGTCGCTGCTGCTCGTGCCGTGGCAGCAGTCGGTGCGCGGCACGGGCCGGGTCATCGCGTTCAACCCGCTCGACCGCCGCGCCAACATCGAGGCTCCGGTGGAGGGTCGTGTGCGCAAGGTGCACGTGGTGGAGAACCAGCCTGTGAAGCAGGGCGACGTGATCGCCGAGATCCAGGACAACGATCCGAACCTGCTCGCAAACCTGCGCATCCAGCGCGACGCCGCGGTAGCCCGCCGCGCGGCAGCCATCCAGAGGATCGAGGATCTTGACGCGCAGATCCTGAGCCAGGAGCTTGCGAAGGTGCAGGCGATCGAGGGCGCCGAGCAGCGCGTGCAGGCCGAGCAGTTCGTGCACGAGACCAACGCCATCAATGAGCGCCGCATGATCCAGCTTGTGCAGGCCGGCGACATCTCGCAGCGGGACTACGAGCTGGCGAAGCTCGCCGCGGACAGCGCCAAGGCGAACCTCGCGGCCGCCCGCGCCATCCTTGAGCGCACGGGCCGCGACTATGACGCCCAGATCTCGGCCACCAAGGCGAGCCGGCGCAGCGCCGAGGGCGATGTCGCTGCGGCGGACAGGGACGTCGCTGCGGTGGACATCCAGATCAGCAAGACGCAGCAGCAGGTTGTGCTGGCGCCGCGCGACGGCATTGTGCTGAGCGTGGCGGTGACCGAGGGCGCGTACCTCGAGCCGGGCAAGCCAATCTGCGTCGTCATCCCCGACACCACCGAGCGCTACGTCGAGGCGTGGGTGGACGGCATGGACATGCCGCTCATACGACCGCGTCGCGTGCGCGAGGACGGCTCCGTCCGCACGGGGAGCCCCGTGAGGCTCCAGTTCGAGGGCTGGCCCGCGATCCAGTTTGTCGGATGGCCCAGCGTGGCCGTCGGAACCTTTGGCGGCGAGGTGGTCTCGGTGGATGCGACTGACGACGGATCCGGGCGGTTCCGGCTGGTCATCGCCCACGACCCGGAGGACCGCGCGTGGCCAACGGGGCAGTTCCTGCGCCAAGGCGTGCGCGCCAAGGCATGGATCATGCTGGAGGTGGTGCCGGCGTGGCGCGAGGTGTGGCGCCAGCTCAACGGTTTCCCGCCTGTCGGCGTAGAGCTGTCCATCACGGACAAGTGACGCGTCCGAACCATCCGCATCAAGTACCCTTCGCGACCCAAATGGAGAACACCATGCGCATTGCGCTCGCCCACGGCGACGGCATCGGACCCGAGATCATGGACGCCACCATCGAGCTGCTCCGTGCTGCGGGATGTGCGCAGGCGATCGAGTTCGTCCCCGTGGAGATGGGCAAGGCGGTGTTCGAGAAGGGCGACTCGCGCGGCATGACCGACGCTGCGATGGCGACCGTGGAGTCGTGCGGGCTGCTGCTCAAGGGCCCGATGGAGACGCCCAAGGGCGGTGGCGGGAAGTCGATCAACGTGACGGCGCGAAAGGTGTGGAACGCCTTCGCCAACCTGCGGCACTTCCGAACGCTGCCGGGCGTGGCGACCCCGTACAGCGCCGCGGGAATCAGCCTCGACTTCATCATCGTGCGCGAGAACATCGAGGACACCTACGGTGGCATCGAGCACCGGCTCTCGAACGATGTCATGCAGTGCAAGC
>JBIKNS010000128.1:0-6345 GCA_044358545.1 Phycisphaerales bacterium
TCGACATCGTGCCGAACAAGCTGCACCAGCGCGTGCCGCTCATCGTGGGCTCGGTCAGCGAGGTCGACGCGGTGCGCGCCCACTTCAAGACGCCCGCCGACGCGCTGCCCTGAGCGCCGCGCAGCGTCCCTTCGCGCCGGTCACTCGAGGGGTGGAAGGAACCGCATCGCAGTGGCGTCGACCAGCCCGCGGTCGCTGAGCTTCAGCGCCGGGATCACGATCAGCGCCAGGAAGGCAAGCGTCATGAAGGGCGCGTGCAAGGGCGACCCGAGCGCGCGTGCGCCCGCGGTGAGCCGCGCATAGGTCCCCGCGACGTCCTCCGCGGGTCGGTCGCTCATGAGTCCCGCGATCGGGAGTTCGAGCACATGAGTGCCCGATGCGGAGAGCGCGAGCCCTCCACGCGCGGCGCACACGGCATTGATGGCCTCGGCGAGATCGGCACGCGATGCGCCGACGGCAACCACGTTGTGCGAGTCGTGGGCCACACTCGATGCGATCGCGCCACGCGTGAGGCCGATGCCGCGCACGAGCGCGAGCGCAGGCGGTGCATCGGTGTAGCGGTTCACGACCGCAAGCAGCAGGAGATCTCGCGAGGGGTCCGGCTCGACCACTCGATCGGTGTCGGTCGCATGTTCCGTGGCGCCGCCCCCTGCAACGTCGCCCGCCGCAGCGCTGCCCGAGGCAGTCACCGCCTCCATCGCGTGTCCGGTCACGAGCTGGCCATCCTCCACCGTGATGACATGCGCGCACACGGGTGAGCCCGCGCCCGGCGCAGCGCGAAGCGCGAGGTCAGCCGCATTCACCCGGCATGGGCGAAAGCGGTTCGGAGTCGCGCTCGCGCGGCGGGGGAGCCGCGAGACGCCCTCTTCCGCCACCACCGCACCCGCAGTCCAGGTGCGGCGCACGCGGAAGCTGCGCAGATCATCGACAAGCGCCATGTCGGCGCGGTCGCCAACGCGCAGCAGCCCGCACGGCATCCGGTAGTGGGTCACGGTGTTTAGGGTGCCCGCCCGCAGCGCGTCGAAGGGATCGATGCCCGCAGCCACAGCGCGTGCCATGAGGCGGTCTATGTGGCCGGCCAGCAGCGTGTCTGGGTGCGCGTCATCGGTGCACCACATGCAGCGGTCGGGATGCTCCCGCAGCACCGGGAGCAGCGCATCCATGTTGCGGGCCGCGGAACCCTCGCGGATCGCGAGCATCATTCCGGCAGCGACGCGGGCGCGTCCCTCCTCGGCGGTGCGGCACTCGTGGTCAGTCTCGATGCCCGCGGCGGCATAGTGCACGATGTCGGCGCCGAGGAGCCCCGGCGCATGACCGTCGACGCGCTTGCCTCGCGCCTTCGCCGCTGCGATCTTTGCCATCACTTCAGGGTCGCGCGCGAGCACGCCCGGCCAGTTCATCACCTCGCTGAGGTAGGGAAGGCGCGGATCGTCAAGCAGCATGGAGACTGCCCCCGCATCAAGTGATGCGCCGGCGGTCTCGAGCGTGGTGGCGGGCACGCACGAGGGCACGCCGAACCAGAAGGTGAAGGGGCTTCCTGCCGCGTCGTCGAGCATGAAGCGGATGCCGTCTGCGCCGAGCACGTTGGCGATCTCGTGCGGATCGCTGACGGTGGCCACCGTGCCGTGGCGCACAGCAACCCGCGCAAACTCCCACGGAGGAAGCATGCTGCTCTCGATGTGCACGTGCGCATCGACGAGCCCGGGGATCAGGATGCCCGGATCGACCTGCAGTGCCTCGGAGCCCGCGAGCTCCCGAATCGATGCGATCCGCCCGCCGCTGATGCGCACCTCCGCAGGCATCGTGCGCCGCGCGTGCACGTCGGCGATGACATGGCGCAGGACCAGCTCGCGGTCGCTCATGGGCACGTCATGCCTCCGCCGCAGGCACCGCACCCGGCACCTGCCGCGGTCGGCCGCACTCCGGGCATGGGCTCCCCGGAGGCAGCGCGCGAAGGTCGTAGCTGCATGCGGGGCAGGTGTCGTCGCGGAACTCAAGCAGCATCACGAGCCCGCATTCGCCGCATGCGCTCTCGCCGCGAGGCGCCATGTGGGGCCGCTGGCAGCGCGGGCAGGTCATGCGTGCGAGGCTCACGGGCCGCGTGCGGTCGCTCGAGGGGCCGCTCGACCTTCCGATGCGCAGCAGCACTACAGCCGCGAGGATCGCGCATGCGTCCACGATGAGCAGCGCCGCCAGCAGTCGGTCGATCATGAAGTCGCGCCAGTCGGACCAGATGGCGTCCCCGAAGTACGCGGTGACGATCGCGCCGGCGCAGGCGGTGCACGCGACGATCACGTGGCGCAGCAGCCGCGTGAGGCCCTTGAGCGGGAAGGTGGTGAGCATCAGCCACAGTCCGCTGCACAGCGCCAGCGTGGTCATGGCCGTGGACAGGGCGATGTGGTCGCGCTCGTCGAGCGGAAGATCCGACCCTCCACCTGAACCGCCGAAGGGCTTGATGGCGTCGAGCGTCAGCCACAGCCAGAGGAATGATGCGACGCCCGTCGCAGCGATGCCAACCCATGCAAGCCAACGGTCTGCCGGACCGGGCGGAACAGCGTCGCGTACCGGCTTTGCCGGCGGCTGCCGGAGACCCATCGCGCAGATGGCCGCGACCACGGTCGTGCCGAGCAGGATGAAGTAGCACGCGATCGACCACTCTCCACCCCCGCCGGTCCCAAAGGACATCTGCAGCATGAACCCCAAGCCGAAGCTGATGCCGGCACCCCACAGCGCCATCGACTCTGCAGTGCGGTAGGTGCGGTCCATTCCCACCTGCCGGCGGGCAAGCGGTCCAACGGCGACCATCATCGCGCCGAGTCCGTACCCGATCCAGCATCCCGCAGGCAGCTCCATGCCCCAGCCGAGGCCTACCGGTCCGCGGTACCAGATCGCCGTGATCACCAGCAGCGCGCCGATGCCCACGTAGCCCGTCCACACCATGGCGAGCGGCGAGAATCGCCGCGCTGCGTTGGTTGCGCTCACCGGGAGCAGCATGGCGCTACCGATGGCAATCGTGAGCGAGGTGCCTAGGAGCCTTCCCGCGGGAATCAGCCCATCGGTGAAGACGGCAGTGACGCCGAAAAGCGCGGCGAGCCCAAGCGCCCCGAGCATGACCCGAAGGACGATCGCGCGCATGACCATGCGGGGAGGCTATCCGTGCGGTGCGGCACGCGGACATCCCGAGGTTCTGTGGGAGCTCCGTAGTGCACGTGTGGCGATGCCGGCAGGCCTACCTGCTGTCGACCGCAGCGACCGTGAACTCGCGCTCGCCGGGACTGATCGACACGGTCACCGTGCACTCGCGGCACCCGTGCCGAAGCACATGCTCCACCGCAATCTCCCGCGCAAGCGCCGGTCCGCGCACATCGGGCTTCCAGCGATCCTTGCCTGCGGTGGCGCCCCCGCCGATCGGCACGCGTGGACCGTACGCATCCATCACGAGCTTCTTGCCGGAGAGTCCGTTGTCACCGAAGGGTCCTCCTTCCACGAAGTCGCCCACGGGATTGATGCGAAGGTCGAGCGTGTGCGATACGGACAGCCCGGGCACAACCGCCGCGATCGCGGCGATCTCTGCCCGGAGGCACTCGGTGAGCGCGCAGTGCGCCTCGATCGAATGCCAGTGTGCGGCGTGCTGCATGGACACGGTCACCTGCTCGAGGGACCACCTATGGCTTCCGTCTGCGCTGGTGCGCTCGGCCACAAGCACCATCACCTTTCCGTCCGGTCCGAGCTGCAGCTCCCGTTGCCCGCGCCGCAGCGCATCGAGCGACGCTGCAAGCCTCCTCGCGATCGCGTGCTCCACGGGCCGCATGTCGGTGCCCGGCGTGCTGCACGCGTATCCCACGCTGATGACCTGGTCGTCCGAGACCTCGCGGAACTTCGACTCGCCGCGCAGCAGCGGCCCAAGGCACAGGTCGGTGCGGATCTTGAGCCGGCGCGGATCGGGTCCGAACTGCCTCCCGTAGCCGATGTCCGAGTAGACACGCCGCACCAGCGACCGGAAGTCGATGTGCTTCGCCCCGCGGCACGCGACGCGTCCGTCGATGAAGACCACGTCACGGTGGAGCGCCACCTCCACGCCCACCAGCGCACGGCGTTCGCGGGACCATGCCTCGTGGACGATCGCATCTGCGATTGCGTCGGCGAGCTTGTCCGGATGCCCGGGCAGCACGTACTCAGCCGGGCGAAGCGTCGTCGATTCAGCGGTCATGGGCGCCTCCATCAAGGGTGATCCAGTGGTCCGCGAGCCCTTCGAGGTCGGCTCGCGTCGTGGACGGTCCGGTGAGCGCTACGCCAATCCTGCATGACTCGAGCGTTGCACGCGACACCGCGCCGGGCTTGCCCACGTACCCGTCGGTGATGATCACGGCACGACGCACCCGGTGCTCGCGGATGTGGTGCGCCACGCACTCGATGCATGTGGCGTCGGTGGTGGGGCAATCGCCCCGACGCAGTCGCTCAAGGCTGACGTCGGCGACCTTCGACGAGAAGAGGTGCACCTTCCGGTGCACGAGGCCCTCGCAGTCGAGCACGGCACGGTAGAGCGCACCCACCACGCTGCTCATGCTGCCGGACACGTCGACGTAGACGTGCACCCGCTCGCCGCCGCGCCCAAGCCGCGTGTGCGGGATGGCATGCCGGAAGAGCATGGGTCGAAGGCCGAGGCCGCGCAGCACCGACGTGCGGCGGTCAAGCCTCGGTAGGGGGCACTCGATCTCCATGTCGCGCCGCTGCGGTGCCCGCATCCTGCTCGGTCCGACCCTTCCCGCGACCTTCCGCAGCAGGTCTGCGAGCATCGACCGCCGCGATGGCGGCGGCACCGCGATCCGCGTGCTCTTGAGTAGGTCGTGCACCGACCGTCCCGGCCTCGGCTCCGGGGGCTGCGGCCACCGCTCCACGATGCGGCGCACGTGCTCCATGAACTCCGGTGCACGGTGCTCAAGGCCCCCATCGCTCGAGCTTCCCTGGCCGGCAGCGCTGTGGTCGCCCAGAAGCACCACCGCACACGTCGGTGGCACCTCGCGGGCAAGCGCCTTGCGCAGCTCGTGGTAGGTCGCGCCTGCGGGCGAGTACAGCTTCCTGTGGAGCGCAGCCAAGTGCGCCATCGACGGGTCGGTCAGCGCCCCGGGCACGTCGCCATGCTGGTGGGGCTTTGCCGTCCAGTTCGGGGGTGGCCGCAGGAAGCACTCCGGGAAGGCCGCGTGGTCGTAGAAGTCGATGAAGAGCGCGCGGTACGCCTTCTCGGGCATGAGCCAGCAGAGCATGCTGTTGATGACCGCATCGAAGACAAGGTTGTCGAGCGGGGTGACCCGCGGGAACAGCCGCGTATGGCCCAGGATCACGTGGTGCAGCTCGTGCATCACGAGGGTGACCAACTTGTCTGGTGTGTTCGCGTGCGCCGCCACGAACTCCGGATTGATGAGCATGCGCGGGCGGCGCGTGCACTCGACCGCAGCCGACGGCACATCGGTCGACTCGACGATCTCGGAGAGCTGCAGCAGCGCGGGCAGCCCGTAGGTAGCGGAGGGGAATGCGTTGAGCAGGCGTTCGGCGATTGGGGCGTGGATGTTCACGGGTTGAGATTCCAGGAATCGGGGATGAGGAGGGTCACAGGGTTGCGGAAGGAGTCGGAGGTGACGGATGGAGGCAGGTCGCGCAGGAACACGCTGCCGAAGCAGCGGGTCATGACGGCCAGGAGGAGCGTCGGGTCGTCGGTGAGACCGGGGATCGCGTCGCCCGCGGCGTTGCGAAGCACCGCGGCAACGGGAGGCAGTCTCGCGAGCAGCGGACACGGCGCATCGGCTGCCTCCACGAGCCTGGCGTATCCGTCGGCCACGGAAGGCGTGGGAAGGCCAAACGCGGGGCAGAAGTCCGCGAAGGCCTCCGGTTCGATCGGCCACTTCGGCGACGTGAACCTGACGCGCCTGCACAAGGCCGCGCTGCTGTGCACGATCGACACAGTGGGCCGGCAGCTCATGTTGTGGATGAGAGGTGTTGCGCGCGCATGCTCACGCCCGCTCGGCAGGCGTGGCGCGCATGCGTGCGGTCGTGCCGTACGTGTGCCGGTCATGGCGTCGCCCTCGCGGGCTTCCGCCGCCGGGAGATGGACTCGCCCACGATCACCTGCGGCGGCGGCGTTGATCCGATGAGGGTGCGCGCCGACCGCCACGACTCAATCACGCGTGCGGTGTCGCCGGCCTTGGCGATGTCGTGCGCCATGAACAGGCTGGGCAGCAGGTTGGCCAGGAATGCGCTGTCGGGATCGCTCGCAAGATCGACGAGGGCAGCCGTCACCTCGCGCCAGGCGTCATGGGCGGGTCCACTCGCCGCGATGCTGGTGCGCAG
>JBIKNS010000129.1:0-6310 GCA_044358545.1 Phycisphaerales bacterium
CCGAGAGGAAGTCAGGCAGAAGTCCGAGGGGTTGCCAAAGGGGCGAACTTGGTCCGGCGGCATACGCGACCGGATCTCTGGTCCAGTAGGTGATTCCGCGGGGGATGGTGGTCGCCGCGGAACTCGAGGACTGCCCCATCAGGAAGCGCTCCCATGGCGGAATGGTCACGGTGGACTGCACAAGGAACGATGCCCTCGAGTTGTTGAAGGAGTTGCCCGTGCCCATGAGGATTTCGTTGTCCTGATAGTCCCGGGCCGCATCGGCCGCGAGCGCGAAGTTCAGGTGTGCACGCGCGCCGCGCGAGACCAGCCGAGGCATGTGACCCACGAAGGACTGGTTGAAGTCGATCAGCAGCTGTGCCCCGACGTCCGGTGACACGGTGACCATGTCGAACTCCACCACGCTGTTCGCGGAGAATGGGATCGACCCGCCGCGCGCTTGGCTCACCGACTGCATCGCCACCTGCCCCGGTGGAGGCACGGCCGTGAAGCGGAAGCGCGTGTTCGCGCCGGGCGTGAAGGTTGGGATGAGGAGGTCGAAGCCAACGCCGCAGATGAATGAATCTGGCGTGGCGATGCGCACGATGCCATCGTTGGGCAGGTCCGCCGAGCTGTAGGACGTGCCGCCGTTTGTCGAGTACGAGAACTGCCAGGTGCTCGAGGCATTGTCGCTCAGCCGCACATCGAAGAAGACGGATGGCGCCGGCGCACCTGCCGTGCTGCAGCGAATCTCGATGCCACGGCCCTGCGCCCAGTTGCTGAGGACGCGCAAGCATCGGTTGTCGAAGGGGTCAGGAACCTCGTCGTCGCTGGTAGCGCCGAACGAGAGCGCCATCTGGCGGGGTGGTGCGGAGAAGGGATCGAAGTCGCAGTCGGCAACCGTGAGGCCGCCATGCAGGCCGATCTGGGCTCCTCCAAAGGCTGTGCTTGCGGCCACGATATTGGTGCTTCCCGCCGCGGCGAGAGTCACAGGCGCGTTGAAGTTCCACCGGGCTCGAGGCGCGGATGGCCACGACACGACAGTCGGCACCGCACCCTCTGGGTAGCGAGTTCGATTGACCGCAGGGTCGACTGGCCAGTCGCCGTCATCGAAACGGTTCCGGAAGTCGAGCACAGTCGGTCGCGAAGCGCTTGACGGCTGAGGCACGGCGACGTCAAGACCTCCGAGCTGGTAGAGGATCGTCAGCTGCATGGCATCCATGGGGCTCGGCGGGTCGCCGGGTGTGCCTGGGCACGTCACCTCATTGGAGATCAGGTTTGCCAGGTGGTCAGCATCGACGTTCACCGCACCATCCGTGATGATGGTCTCGGCCTCGGTCAGCAGCGCCGCGTTCACTCCCGGGTTGTAGTCCATCGGAAGGTCATTGCTCCCGCTGCCGCTTGAGTAGAGGCCGCCAAGAATCGCGTTCGACAGCCACGCCGACCCGAGCAGCGTGTTGATCGCCTCGCCGGTGAAGGGGGAGGTGTCTGTCACCGACACGAGCGTGGAGGAGAGCGGGCTGAAGCGGAACATGTCCAGCATGGTCATGTCGCGCTGCAGGAAGTCGACTCCGGAAATCCAGCCGAGCTGGATCAGCACCTCGCGAACGAGGTAGTCCTGGAACGAGAACCGGGTGACCTGATTCAGGGACGCCCCATCGCTCGGGTCGTAGTCCCACTGAAATCCGCTGTTCATCAGGATGGTGCCGTCGAACTGGAGCGTCGTGGGGCCTCCGGTGGCCGCGGCGAAACCAAGCGCGTTGTACTGCGCACGCGTCAGGAACACGCGGTTCTCACCCGAGGGAGCGGTGCTCGCAGCGCTGTAGCGCACGCGGAGAGACGAGGCTCCGGTGGGATTGCCCTCCGAGTCGGTGAAGGTCGGCACGCCTGCAGCGAAGTCGTCCCCGTCATTTCCCGTGACCTGGCTGTTGAGCTTCCGGGTCACCTCCGACATCGGCACCGCGACCGATCTGATCTGGCTCGCGCCGGGAATGTTCGAGGCGAGCGCGGTCACACGCAGCGCCAGTCGCAACCGCACATCCTCCGGCACGCCGCCAGCGCCGATTACGGCGTTGAAGAGGGTGCTCTCGAAGTAACTCTCGATCGCCGCCACGGCACTCCGGAGCTGGTCCTGGAGGTCCGGGGGTATCGACGCCGCCGCGAAGACCGAGATGCTGAGGTCAAATCCCGGCCCGTCCACGACGCCCGCAATGCCTCCATCATGGCCAAGCGCGCGGGGACGACCGGCTCGTAGATTGTCCACCACGAACGAAGGCTTCTCCGTGGCAATCGCATCCTCGGTGGCCTTGGCAATGCGACGCAACTCGTTCGCGGGGATGGGCCTCGCGGCGCCATCGGCAACCATCGGCATCCACACCGAGAGCGCTGAGGCTCCCGTCGGGTCGCTCTCGCGCTCTACCAGGGTGACGCTCGCGGTCGATGGTTCGATGCGCTCGATCGCAAGCTTGTCCGATGCGAGCAGTTGTGCGGCGATCGCGAGGGAGGTGTAGGGCATGTGTGGGCCGTTCGTCTGGTCTGTGGGGTGGAACGTGAAGCGCGTCGGGTGGGATCGAGTGCTCGGATCAGGGCACGCCACCGAGGCACTGGCCCCACGCGGCTAGGACTTCCAGGAGATCCATCGAGTCAACCTGGCAGTCCTCGTTGATGTCTGCGATCCGCGGAAGTTCCTCGCCCGGGGTGGCTGCGTCGGGCGGGCAGGTCGCAAACTGCGGACCGCCCTCGAGGCCGTAGCCGAACGTTGCGAGCACCACGAGGAGGTCCTCGCCGCCCACGCGACCGTCGGGCGTCGGTAGGCCAAGGGGATCGAGCGGACCGCCAGCCATGTCAGCCACGCACGGGAACGCGGAGTCGTCGAGCCCCGCATCGAAGGAGACGTTGTCGAGCACGACGAATGCGCCACGGATCTCCACGGAGCGAATCTGCAGCTCGGTGTCCGAGCCAAGCGGTGCGCCGATCCGGAGGAAGACAAAGCCCGAGGGGTTCGGGTTTTCGCTGCAGCCAGGGGTGAAGCTTGCCCACTGGCCGCGAAGGTCCAGAGACTGCTCGTACACCAGCTCGCCAGCCTCGTTGAACGCCGAGACGAAGACGACGTTCTCCTCGAGGTACGGGTAGTTGTTCAGCAGCGGGAGGGGTGGCTCGTAGTTGAAGTACCCCGTGAAATCGGCGGCATTGAGGTAGAGGCGCACTTCCTTGCAGTCGCGCGCCGCCCTGATCGTCGTGATGCCCGCTTGCGAGGGGAAATCGCCCGTGTTGGCGTCGAAGTTCAGCGACTGACCGTAGCCGCGGTTGCCGATGGCTCGCGCAAACCCGTTGGTCGAGGAGACCTGATCCGAGGCGAAGTCCGGGCAGGGGCGCACGCCGTTGCCGCCGAGCCGGAACTGGAACGCGTTCGGGAGCACGTCGAAATACACGTAGCCGCCATTGCCGGGAGCTTGCGCAAGCCCAACGGTCTCGATGGTCGCGAAGTGCTCGGGGAAATCCGGATCGACCTTCCTCAGCTCCTTGAGCGCCTCGTCGGACACCTGCGCGATGGGCAGCGATCCCTCTACGAACCCGAAGGGGATTCGCTCGAAGGTCTCGGAGAAGAGCGCGGTCTGGTCCTCGCACTCGTCCGGGATCAGGTTGACATTGTCATCGGGGCTGGTGCCGTCGCTGATGTCACAGGAGTCAGGCACTCCATTGCCGTTGCAGTCGTTGGGGTTGCCGCTTCCCGGATCGGGGGTCGTCTCGCACTCGTCCGGCACACCATTGGCGTCGCAGTCGGAGAGGAACCCGTCGAGCGCCTGCACGAAGTCGTCCACCGTGTCGTCGTTGCAGTCCACCACGGGGAACACGCTGCAGCGGAAGCGCGCGAAGTCGAACTTCGCCTGGGAGATGGAGCGGGCGTTGAACGCAGCGCCTGACTGGTCCTCATCAAGCTGGTCGTCGACCTCGACGTCCGTGCTGACCACCATGGGCGCAGGGTCGGCCGACGTCGGGTCGTCGTCGGTCTCGTTGTCGCACTGGTTGTTAGGCGTGGAGGGTGCGCACGTGTCCTGGTTCACGCCGGAACCCGGGATGTACTGGACATCAGTCTGGTCGCCATCGAGGAAAGTGCAGGCGAAGTCGAACTCAATTCCTGCGGCATCGGTCGGGACTTCAGGATTGCCAGGCGCGAACGCGTTCCATCCCACGAATGGGTTGGAGTAGCCAGGCAGACGGGTCTGGTTGCCATAGGACATGACCGTCTTGAATCCCTCCTGACCTGCGCCGCCGCCACCCTGCGTGCGGTAGCCGAAGGAGTCCGGGAAGAGGGCCTCGGCGGAGTCGTCTCCGTCGTCATGGTTGTGCTGGCAGCCAAGGTTGTGTCCAAGCTCATGCGCGTACACCAGATCGTCGATCGCGGTGTAGTCGAGCAAGGAGTACGGGCTCCCTTGGAACGCCTGGAGGGTCGAGACGGTGGGGTCCACAGGAGTGCCCGCATTTCCGCCGTCGAAGGGCAGGTCCGGATCGGGTTGGGCCGTCAGGTCGACGAGCGGATGCGGATTGCCGACGCCGGTCAGCGGCATGGGGACAACGCTCGAGGCGGGCGCGTAGAGAGCCTGCGCAAGGTTGTTCGCATCGACCATCAGGCTGGCGAGGCCGATGAAGGCCGAGTCGGAGCCGTAGTTCAGGCCCACAAGGCACACCGAGTCTGCCCCGAGGGCATCGCGCCAGGTCGGCACGTAGTCCATGTAGCCGTCGACTGGGTTCTGGGCTCTTCCGAGGTCCACGGCCAAGCCCGTGCTGTTGTAGGGGGCTTCCTGACCGAAGAAGCCGTCAGCAACCAGTGCGGCCACGAGCCGGATGCGAGGGGTGCACACCTCTGCCTCAGCAGGGGTCACGCCGGCGAGCGTGGCGTGCGTGGTGATCTTGTTGTCCGGCGGCTCCGATGTGTCATCCTTGCACGTTCCGGACATGCCCTGCGGCCAGCCAAACTCACACGTGGGACCAGCTGGCTCGGCGGGGAAGCCGCCCGAGCCGTATCCGCACACGTTGTTGAGGTTGTTGCCGCCGTCCTGGCCGTCGAAGTCGCTCATCGGCTGGAGCGTCGACCGGAACATGGCGAGATTCGCCTGCGCGACGGCGAGACCTGCGAGCGTGCGCACGTCACGTCCCTGCTGCGCGGCGAGGTCCGCCGCATTCTGCGTGAAGACGAACAGCACGTCGATGATCATGCCGTTGTCCTTGCGCAACGTTGGCGGAAGGTCAAAGGGCGCTGCCTCGGGCGGACACGGACTCACTGCACCCGCGATTCCGTCACGGGCCGCGAGCGCCTCCGGTGTTGCCATGCCCGGGATCTCGGTCTTGCCAACGCCGCAATCGACGCCAGCGGGGTAGATCACGCGGTCGAGCCTGTAGGAGCCGTTGCCCGAGGGCATCAGCCGGTACGCACGGCCATCGACGCGCTGAAGGAATCCGGCCAAGTGCGCGCCACGCTGGACGATGAGCCCGTAGGTCGTCTCGCGGCCGGCGCTCCGCAGCACGATCTCGCAGGTGTCCGCCTCCGTGAAACCGCGGCGGTCGACTTCATACCTGATGATGTCGCCGTCCGGCGTCGGGAGGGAGATCGGATCGCCGACTCGAAGGCTCCTGATGCCCTCGCGGGTGAGCAGTTGCAGGCCACCCACTGTTGACTCCGCGCCCGCCACCGGGGATGGTCCGATCGCAGGCAGGGGAGTTCCGGGTCGCTTGCGAGGCGAGACTGATGCCTTCGCAGGCCTCAATGTCTTACCTCCGTCGGATGTCTTCTGGCTCGCGATCGCAGACGCGGGAAGCGTGCCAAGGGTGGCGAGCGCGAGACCCGTGAGGGCGAGGGCGGCGGCGGAGATGGCTGGCATTCGAGTGGTCGGCATTTGGAGTGCTCAGTCGTCGTTCAATGGGTTTCTGTTTTCGCCGGTGGCGGCGTGCGTACGCGGGACACCCCGAAGGCGCAGGCGCGCCACGGGCGTCTCTAAGGAGGGGACTTGGCAAACTGTGTATGGGGCGGCGGGGCGGGTCAATGATGTCTCCTCGCACGTCGCCCCGCCAGAAGCGGGAGCGCCAACGGATCGGACCGTCATGCGTCCGACCGGTGAATGTGCGTGAGACCCCGCGACGCCCCGCAGGGATGCTCCCACCCTACCGCATGGCAGGATGGAGTCAAATCGCGACTCGAAACTTGAATGAGGGGAGTGCATGTCGCGGGACGGTCACTCGCAGGGTGGTGGTACAGGGATCAGCGGATTGTTGTAGTCGATGAGAATGCGGTCAAACCACACTTCGGACTGCCCCGTCGATCCGAGTGGGTAGG
>JBIKNS010000130.1:0-6300 GCA_044358545.1 Phycisphaerales bacterium
CGCGCGTGGTTTGCGTCCCACCCTCCGCCAGGATTGGACGGGGCCGAGATGTCCCGCATCGCTGCGCACGGCTGGGCGGTCGCGCAGGTGCGGCTCGATGCGTTGCCGGACGCACTTGCTTCCCTAGGAGGGAGCTTTGGGCAGGTGCGCACGTGGCATGGCCAGGCCCTCGAGTGGCGCGAGATCGCGGGCACCCGCATTGAGGGCGGTGCAGCAGTGATGGTGGGCTCGCGGCCTTCGCGCCTACCTGATGGGGTCGTGAGCCTGATGCTGCGCGGATGGACGGTGCCGCTCGAGATCGGGGCCGTGTACGACGTGGAGCTCGTGCCGATGCAGCGCACACCGGCCTTGACAGGAGCGCCCGCTGCGGCGCGGGAGCGCAGCGAGTGGTTCGCCGAGGCCGCGATCACGCTTGAGCTCCCGCGAGGGTCGGCCACGCTGCTCGCTGGCCTCGCTCCCGATGCTGCCGGCGGCGCGCGCCCGACGACTGGGCCCTTCACGGCCGCTGCACCCACGATCGGCGAGTTCCTGCTTGTGCCAACGGCGGACCGCGCGGCGGCGCTGCCTAGGCGCACCGTAATCGTGCTCATACCGCTCATCGCCGACATCCACATCGATCCGGACATGGCGCCGGTCGTACCATCCGAGTCCGGCGCTGCGGCCGATCCGGCCACCGCGCGAGTGCCATGAGCGATCTTCCGCCACGACCACCACTGATGCCGCCGGGCTCCCGTGACATGCGAGGAAGCGTGCGCACGCACCGACGCAGGCGCCGCCTCATCGGCATCTCGGTGCTGCCCACGCTCCTCACGCTCGGAAACCTCGTCTGCGGCTTCGCGGCCATCCACTATGCCTCCAAGCCGATCGGTCCGACCGCGGTCTTCGGCTGGAGCACGCTGACGATCGCAGGCGCCCTCGTCTTTCTCGGGATGCTCTTCGACGGCATCGACGGTCTGGCGGCGAGGCTCACCCGCTCGGCCAGCGAGTTTGGCGCCCAACTTGACTCCATGGCGGACATGGTGACGTTCGGCGTCGCGCCGGCGTACATGATGCTGAGGCTCGTTGGCTTCTACTACGGCGGACCGGAGAACTACACCGGCGTGCTCGGTCCCGATGCCGACAGCGTGTACGGAAAGGTGATCTGGGGCATCGCCGCCTTCTACATCTGCTGCACAGCCCTGCGCCTCGCGCGCTTCAACGTGGAGACGGTGTCGCACGCGGAGGAGGATCACCGCAACTTCCGAGGGCTGCCCTCCCCTGGCGCCGCCGGCGCTGTCGCGAGCCTCATCATTCTCCACCAGCATCTTTGGGTCACCAAGTTCAACGAGGTGGCGCCTCCCGGGTTTGGTGCCACCTCAAGCCTTGCCATCCCCATCGTGACGATGTTCTGCTCGGCCGCGATGGTGTCGCGCCTGCGCTACGCGCACATCATCAACCGCTACCTGCGCGGCAAGCGGAGCTTTGCGTACGTCGCGTGGATCGTGGCGCCAATCGTGCTCGCGATCTGGTGGTTCCAGATCACGCTCGCGGTGCTCTTCACCGTGTACCTGCTCAGCGGTCCCGTGCTCACCATCATGTCGCGCGGCAAGCCACGGCAGGGTCAGGCGCCGTCCGGCATGGCACCTGGCGCGGCTGATCCGCGCGCTCAGCCTCCGGCGCCCTGACCCGCTGGCTCCGCCTCGCCACGCGGCGACTTGCCTCGACCGCGCTTGGACTGCCACTCGGGCGTGCCCGGCGCGCCAGGCATGCGCGCGCTGCGCTCCGTCGGGATGAGGTCAACCGCCACCGGGTAGTGATCGCTTGCGTGCCCGGCAGGCGCCTTGTCGGTGCGCCAGTCGTACGCGTCGCCAGGATGGAGCGTCGACAGCACGAAGTAGCTGTCTGGCACAAGCTCGTTGGCGAGGGACTCGCTCACGAGGATGAAGTCGATCGCCCGCCCCGATTCGTGCGTGATGAACCGGTCGCGAATCTGGTCAGCCGTCACCTTGCCCTCGATCCAGGGACGCCAGTCGTAGGAGTTGAGCAGTCCCGCGCGGTCGTACATCTTGCGCGCCTCCTTGGTGGCGGTGGCGTTGAAGTCGCCCACGACCGCCATGTTGCGCGCCGGATTCGACGCGATCTCGGCCTTCACTGCGGAGATGATGCGTGCAGCCTCAGCCTCGCGCTGATCGTTGAAGGCATCGCCGCCGGCCTTGTGGTGGATGCCGATGACCACCAACTCGTATCCGCCGGGAAGCACGGCCGTCGCCCGGATGGGGATGCGCTGGTACCGGAACCCGTCGCCGGACGGCTTGTCAAGGAGCTTCGCATCCTTCAGCGGGAACCGCGAGAGCACCGACTGCTCGACGCCGCGCGCGTACTCCGCATCGAAGCTCTCGAGGTGGTCGTAGCCGAGACCCTTGAGGTAGGTGTCGCGGAACCACGCGAGGGCCTCGCGCGACTCGATCTCCTGGAGCACCAAGATGTCCGCATCGAGCCGGCGGATCGCCTCTGCGAGCGCGGTGCAGCGATCTGCGGGCGTGGCCTGCGTGATGTCCTCGTTCTCGCCGGAAAGCGCAGGGTCGTCCACGTGGTCGAAGAGGTTGAGCATGTTGTAGGACGCGAGCCGCACGGCGCCCTTGGCGCGTGCCGGCGGGTCCTTCACGCCATAGTGGAATCCCGCGGGCCGGTTGCGCTTGCGTGAGCCAGCAGTGTCGCCTCGCTGGACTGTGCCGCCGGCGCCACCCTCGCCGGACCCCGACTGGGCGCCCGCGGGCGCTGCAACCTGGGGCGCCATCGCGCCATCCTTCGAGCCAGGTGTCCCTGAACCACCCGTGGCCTTGGTTGGCGCACCCTGTGTGACCGAACCGCCCTGCCCGAAGGCGCTCGCAGCTCCAAGGGCTGTGCAGAGCACCGACAACAGGACAGTGCCACGCACACGGATCTGTGACTTGAACATCCCTGAAGTGTACGCATCGCCGTCACGTGCCCATAGGATCGCCCACCAATGCCGATCGTTCCAAGCAAGCGGCAGTTCCGCGCCTACGTCGAGCGCGTGACGAAGGAGCGCAAGGACCGCACGCGTTCGGGAACGCAGGTTTCGCGCCATGGCACGACGCGAAGCGTCGCTCGGTCGCGTTCGGCTCTCGATCTGATACTGTCGTTCCTCCGTCTCACGCGAGGCTCGCGCGGCATCCTCGGATTGGCGCTCGGGACCGTGACGATCTCGACCGCACTCGCGCTGGTCCCGCCGGCTGCGACGAAGGTCGCCGTCGACTACTGCTTCGAGGCGCGTCCGCTGCCGCGCGAGCTTCGCACGATGCTGCCCGCCTCGTGGACCGCTCTTGACACCCCCTCAGGCCTACTTGGCACCCTCGCGATCGGAATGGTGGTCCTCGCAGCGGTCTCGACGGCTGTCGGCATGACTGGCCGCTGGCAGGCCACGCGCCTCGTCAAGCGCATCCAGAACGCGCTGCGCAGGCGGGCCTTCTCGCACGCCGCACGGCTACCGCTTCACCGCGTGCACGAGCTGCGGTCGGGCGGCCTCGTCTCCATGCTGCGCGAGGACGCGGGCGGTGTGGGCGACCTTGTGTTCAGCCTGCTCTACAACCCATGGCGCGCCGTGATCCAGCTGGGCGGCAGCCTCGCCGTGCTGGCATGGACGGACTGGCGGCTCCTGATCGGAGCAGCGGCGCTTCTGCCGCTTGTGTGGGTGACGCACCGCACGTGGATCGGGCGCATCCGCCCGATGTTCCGTGACATGAAGTCCACGCGCGATCGCATCGACTCACACGCGACGGAGGTCTTTGGCGGCATGCGAGTGGTGCGCGGGTTTGCGCGCGTGCGGAGCGAAGTCGGGCGGTACGCGGGCACGGGCCACCTCATGTCGCGGCAGGAGATCCGCACGTGGTGGTGGTCGCGCGGCATCGACGTCTCATGGGCACTCCTCATTCCGAGCGCGAGCGCCGCGCTGCTCTGGTACGGCGGCCGGCAGGTACTCGAGGGCCAGCTCACGCCAGGCGATCTCGTGATGTTTCTCGCCTATGTCGTCATGCTGCTGGCGCCGATCGAGACGCTCGCCTCAAGCGCCACCGCGTTCCAGACGAACCTCGCGGGCCTCGACCGGCTGCTCGATCTCACCGCCGAGCCTGCGGAGATGCCCGACAAGCCTGGTGCGCGTGCGCTGCGGCACGGCGATGTCCGCGGCGCCGTCACGCTCGAGTCAGTGTCGTACAGGTACCCCGGCAGCGAGCGGATGGTGCTCGAGGACATCTCGATGCAGGTGCCGGCAGGCTCGGTCGTGGCGCTCGTCGGCCGCTCGGGCAGCGGCAAGACCACGCTCTGCAACCTCGTGGCGCGCTTCTTCGACCCCGTCTCGGGCCGCATCATGGTCGACGGCATGGACCTTCGCGACGCGACGCTCGAGAGCTGGCGCGCACTGCTCGGCATCGTCGAGCAGGACGTGTTCCTCTTCGATGGCACGATCGCGGAGAACATCGCCTACGCCAACCGAGGCGCCAGCGACGAGGCGATTGCCGAGGCGGCGCGCGCCGCGAACGCTGCAGAGTTCATCGAGGCACTGCCCGGCGGGTACGACACCGCGATCGGCGAGCGAGGCGTCAAGCTCTCGGGCGGGCAGCGGCAGCGCATCGCGATTGCGCGCGCACTGCTCGCGCAGCCGCGCATCCTGATTCTCGACGAGGCCACCAGCAACCTCGATACCGAGAGCGAGCAGCTCATCCAGGCCGCCCTCGCGCGGCTAATGCGCGACCGCACCACATTCGTGATCGCCCATCGGCTCAGCACGATCCGCCATGCCGACCTCATCGTGGTGCTTGAGGCCGGACGTGTCGCCGAGATGGGCACCCACGACGACCTGATCGCACGGAGCGGCCGCTACCGCGAGATGGTCACGCTGCAGACGAGCCCTGCGCGGGAAGGCGCGACACACGGCCACGCCACTCACGCCGTCCCCGGATCGACAGCGATAGCGAGTGCCACTGGATCGCGGTGAGCATCGCGAGCCCCACCGGGTGCAGCAGCACTGCACGCCATGCGTGGCCGAATGCGCGCCTCAGCACGATGCGGTGCGCAAGCTGGACCACGAGGGCCGCGGCCGCGAGCCACACCGCAAGGGCCGGCACGGGGAGGCCGATCACGGCGGCAACGGCCCCCGCGGCCACGATGGCCCATGCGGCGACCTGTCCGAGCACGTGCAGCGCCGTGACGAGCAGGAGCAGCCAGGGCGATCCAAGCCCTTCGTAGGCGTTCTTCGCGAAGCCGCGCCAGACCTGCTGCAGTCCGCGGTACATGCGAACCTCGGCAAGCGCGGTGCCGTCGAAGAGGTCGGTCCGGAGCCCCGAGCGCCGGAACTCGCGCGGCATGCGGATCCCGTCGTGCATTGTGCCGGGGAACCTCGTGTAGCCGTCGATCGCGAGCCACGCGGCACGCCGCGCGAACAGGAACTGTCCCACCCCCGCGCTGGCGGCCGGATCGAGTGTCGCACGCATGCGTCCCATCGGCAGGTATCCGAGCAGCACGTAGTGGATGAGCGGCACGACGGCATCCTCGGACCACGAGCCGGTGACCTGGCGCGGCACCGTCGACAGCAGGTCGCAGCCGAGCGACTCCGCTGCCGCGAGCGTTTCCGAAAGGCACTGTGGCGCAAGCCTCACGTCGGCATCGGTGAACAGCACCCACTCGCCGCGTGCGGCGCGTCCCATGCGGTCGCATCCCCACATCTTGCCGTTCCATCCATCGGGAAGCGGATGCGTGGGCACGATGCGCACACGTGGGTCGGCAGCGGCCAGCCGCCGAACGATGTCGCCGGTGCCGTCGGTCGACTGGTCGTCGTACACGCATACCTCGACCTCGTCGCCGCCGCACGCAAGCGCCGACCGCACGCACGCCTCGATGTTCGCGGCCTCGTTGCGCGCGGGTATGCACACGGTCACTGCGACGCCGATGGACTCCGAAGGGCGCGCACCCTCATCGCGCGTGCGGCGCACACCGCCGCCGCGCGTGCCATCCGCACCGGCCACACGCGCACCACGCGCGCCGCGGTACAGCGGCAGGTTGCGCAGCGTCACCAGCATCGGAACGAGCGACGCGATGAGCCCGAACGCGGCGAGCCCGGTCCATCCCCAATGGGCCATCACTTCGCACCTCCCGCCCCCGGCACTGGCGCGCGCCGCCCTGCCATGTCGATCGCCGTGGGCTTCCCGCGCATCCTCGCCCAGGCATCGAACACAGGGTGCACCGCACCCGAGCCGTGGCCGACCACTGTGCGGAACGGCGACGGGTCCCGTGCCACCGAAAGCT
>JBIKNS010000023.1:0-19513 GCA_044358545.1 Phycisphaerales bacterium
GGCACATCGATGCGCCATCGCCTCTGCGGACGCTCCCGGGATGTCAGCGGCGATGGCCTGGTAGGCGGCCATCGCCGCATGGAGATCCGCCGACGCGTCAGCAGCATGCTGCTGCCCTCGCGCAGTGTCGGTGTCGATGCGCCTGCGAGATGCATTGCCCCGGATCCAGAACGCCAGCGCCTGCCACTCGCGAGTCTCATGCTGTTGCTGACCTGCAGAAGTTGCGCTGATGATCTGCGTTGCCACTGCGCCTGACTCGATGAGGTGGCCGAGCGCATCATGCGCGACTGCAAGGTCGCGCATGAGCAGGAGCTGCGTGCGCGCCGGCGCATCCCGCTCGCGCATGCCTGCCTGCGCATGGCGCAGCGCATCGGTGTACCGACCATCACCTGCGCATGCTGTGGCGCGCAGGTGCGATGCCATCGCGCGCGTGGCGCCATCGGGCGCGATCGATCGCATGACGCGGGCGAGGCGCCCCAGACGCGGCCATTGCCCGCTCCGCTCCGCCATTGTGGCCTCCGTCTCGATCTCGTCGAGGGTCCTGCCGGCGATCATCGCGCCCCCATCTGCCGACTCATGACCATGCCACACGCACTGAGCCACATGGCCAGGATCCCAGTCCATTGCCTCAGAGAGCGCCATCACCAGATCGAGCTTTGGGTTGCCGCTCTCCGGCACCACCTTCGACGCCTCGCGCCCGAGCGCCTCCGCCACCTGCTGCCGGCTCCATCGCCGGTACACGCGCGCGAGATCCACGAGCCGCCGGAGTCGATCCCGCGGCGGGACGCTCATCCATGTCTTGCGAATTGCCATCCTCTTCCTCCTTCGTGATGATCATGATCGGCAGGCCATGCGACCCGTTCACCGCTGCGGCACCCGCCGTCCGCCGCGACGCCAACAGTCCCGCCGCCGCATCGCCGCTTTCGGAATCTCGCGGCGATGTCGCTCACTAGAATCTGCCGTTCAATGGTCGCGGCAGAGAAGGTGCACTCAGGAGGACAGCACGATGGGGCGGGTCGCGGGCTGCTGCTCGTGATCAGCGGACCCAGTGGCGTCGGGAAGACGTCGATCGTGCGTGATGTGCTCGCGCGGTTTGGCGGCGACTTCAGCGTCAGTGCCACGACGCGCACGCCCGGTCCCGGCGAGGTCAACGGCCGCGACTACCTCTTCATCGACGAGCGTGCCTTTCAGGCGATGATCGACGCGGACCTGTTTCTCGAGCACGCCCAGGTCTTCGGCCGAAACTGGTACGGCACGCCGCGGGAGCCCGTGGAGCGCGCCATCTCGGCTGGCCGCATCGTGGCCCTGGATATCGACGTGCAGGGCGCGGAGCAAGTGCGGATGCGGCACCCCGACGCGTTCTGCATCTTCATCCTGCCGCCCTCCGAGGACGAGCTGCTGCGCCGACTCCGGGCGCGGGGGCGGGAGGATGAGCCCGCGATCATGCGTCGATTCGCCGAGAGCACGCGCGAAATCGCACGGGCAAGGTCAGGCGCCACCTACGACGCGTTCGTGACCAACGACGACCTGCACCAGGCCACCGAGGCGGTCTGCGCACTCATCGCGGCGCGGGTCGGGCAACCGCAGCCGCACCGAGGCGGGACGCGAGACCGCTGAAGAGCGCTTCCGTCACGGCATCGACATCCTGCGAGGCGTCGACCACCAGGTGCCTTCCCGGACTCGCCCGCACCTGCGCGAGGTAGCCCTCCCGAACGCGACGGTGGAAGTCGAGGCCCTTCTGCTCCATGCGGTCCAGGAGCGGGGACAGTCGACGCGATGCGGTGATCTCATCCACATCGAAGATCACCGTGAGATCCGGCCATGTGCCGCCCACCGCAGTGCCTGCCACCGCCATGATCTCGGGCTGCGCGAGCCCCCCCGCCGTTCCCTGGTACGCCAGCGTGCTCGACACGAACCTGTCCGCCACGACCGTCGCGCCGCGCGCGATCGCGGGCCTGATGACCCGCTCCACGAGCTGAGCGCGGCTGGCCATGTACAGGAGCATCTCGCACCGGACAGTCATGTCGTCGTGGATCGGGTCAAGCAGCACCTCGCGGATCCGCTCGCCCACCGCAGTGCCACCGGGCTCGCGCGTCTCGACCACCTCAAGGCCGCTGGCGCGCAGCGTGTCGCACAGTCGCCTGAACTGCGTGCTCTTTCCGCTTCCGTCAGGACCGTCAAGGACCACGAACGCCCCGCGCATCGCGTCGCGAAGGGATGCCTCGTGCGTCTCATGCGGCGTGCGCTGCGGCATCGCCCGATCGTACGATGGCGACGTGCTCGCCGACCTTCGCGACACCTCGCGCCGGCGGATCGGGCGCGTCACCATCGATCCTGCGCAGCGCCCCGTGCGCGTGCGCATCGAGACAGGTCCGCGTGCCCGCGAGCCCGTCTACATCGACTGGGAGGGTGCGCTGGATGACGCGGGCCACCTGCGTCGCTGCGTCTCGTGCGGGGGCGGCCTCTACCGGGCGAAGCGGCTTCCCCACGTCACGCCCTTCCTGTCGGGCCTGCTCGTCGTCGCCGTGGTGGTCGCGGCACTTGGCCACTCGACGAGCCCATGGCTCGTTGCGGGCATCATCGCGCTCGCGCTTGTCGACTTGGCGATCCTGCTGCTCGCGAAGCCGCGGCTTGTCTGCTACCGGTGCGGGAGCGCATTCGCACGCACGCCCATCGCGAGGTACATCACCCGCTGGGACGCACGCGCAGCGCGCGCGGCACGCCCGAGGGACGCGGCTCAGCCCTCCTCAGGATCCTCGACCTGAGGCGGTCCGATCACCGCACCGCCCACGCGCACCACATTCGCGCCGCACTCGATCGCAATCTCGTAGTCGCCCGACATGCCCATGGAGAGCAGGTCGAAGTTCGGTCCGCCTGCGCCCGACTGCCGCACGTCATCGAAGATCTCCTTGGCGCGCGCGAACACGCTGCGCACCTCGTCGGGGCCGGCGCCGAGCGGTCCCATGCACATCATGCCCCGCGCGCGCAGGTTCATCATGGTGTCAAGCTGGTCCACAAAGTGGCGAAGCGCGGGCGGCGCAATGCCGTGCTTGCTCGCCTCGCCGCTGACATTCACCTCGACGAGCACATCCGTCGGTCGCTCCCGGCGCACACCCTGCGAGTGGATTTCCTCGGCGAGCCGCAAGTTGTCGACAGAGTGGATCAGGCGGCACGACTCGATCGCCTTGCGCACCTTGTTGCGCTGCAGCGATCCCACCATGTGCCAGCGGATGTCCGGCGGCGCGCCGCCGGAGAGCTCATGCCTGCGGGCGAGATGCTCGCCCACCTGCGCCGCACGCTGCACGAGCTGCTGCACGCGGTTCTCGCCGAAGTCGCGGCATCCAAGCTGGATCAGCTCGTGGATCTGCTCGAGCGATGCGGACTTGCTGACCACCACGAGCAGCACCTGGTCCGGCGTGCGCCCCGAACGCACCGCCGCCTCCGCGACGCGCGTGCGCACAAGGTCATACCGCTCGCGAAGCGTTCCCGGAACTGTCTGGGCATCCGTGCCTGTCATGGGCGATCTCTCCTCGTGGCAGCGAGACTACCCGCGCCGGGCACCGGGGATGGGAGGCTTATCCTGCAATCATGCCGCCAGCGCCGCTCGCCAACGTGCCGTGCGTGCTCATCATCCGGGACGGATGGGGCGAAAACCCGCACCATGCGCACGACGCCTTCAATGCGGTACGGCGCGCGCGGACTCCAGTGGACGATGCGCTGGCCGAACGCTGGCCGCGCACCCTGATCCGGACCAGCGGCGAGGATGTCGGGCTGCCGATGGGTCCGACCGGACCCGTGATGGGCAACTCGGAGGTGGGGCACCAGAACATCGGGGCGGGACGGATCGTCGACCAGGAGCTGATGCGCATCACCCGGGCGATACGCGATGGCCGGTTTGCCAGCAATCCTGCGCTGAGGCAGGCCTTCGACCGAGCGCGCCACGGACATCGTGTGCACCTCATGGGTCTCGTCTCCGATGGCCAGGTGCACAGTGACATCAGCCACCTCGAGGCGCTGCTCGAGCTCGCGGCGGCCGATGGCGTGCCGGGCGAGCGTGTCTTTGTCCATGCGTTCACCGACGGCCGCGACACTGCACCGCGCTCGGGCGCTGGATTCCTGAGAAGGCTCGAGCCGCTGCTCACACGCACCGGCGCGCGCATCGCCTCCATCTCGGGTCGCTACTGGGCGATGGACCGCGACCACCGGTGGGACCGCGTCGAGCGCGCGTGGAACGCGCTCCTCGGACGCGGCGCGGCGGCGGCGCCCGGTGCGCTGCCCGCGCTCGAGCGCCACTACGCAAGCCCGCCGTCGCCCTCGCAGGACGGCGACGAGTTCATGCCGCCGACGGCGATAGTGCCTGAGGGCGCGATACGCAATGGCGATGCGGTGATCTTCTTCAACTTCCGCGGCGACCGTCCGCGCGAACTCGTCAAGGCATTCGTGCTCGATGATGCGGCGTTCCACGCGCTGCCGGGCGGCGGCTTCGGGCGCGGCGCCGTACCGAAGGACCTGCTCTTCGTCACGATGGCCGAGTACGAGCACGGGCTCCCGGTGGAGGTCGCGTTCCCGCGCGCGGAACCGATGAAGCACATTCTGGGCGACTGGCTATCGGCGCACGGCATCGCGCAGTTCCGATGCGCGGAGACGGAGAAGTTCCCCCACGTCACCTTCTTCTTCAACGACTACCGCGAGGATCCCTTCGAAGGCGAAGTGCGCGAGATCGTGCCGAGCCCGCGCGACGTGGCGACCTACGACCTCAAGCCGCAGATGAGCGCCGAGGGCGTGCGCGATGCGGTGCTCGCGAGGCTTGCGGCTGCGGACTGCGAGCCCGTCATCATCGTGAATTTCGCCAACGGCGACATGGTGGGGCACACGGGCAGCCTTGATGCGACCGTGGCTGCGGTCGAGATGGTCGATGCGTGCGTTGGCCGCATCATGGACGCGACGCTTGCGCGCGGCGGGTCGCTGATCATCACGGCGGATCACGGCAACGCCGAGCAGATGCGCGACCCCGACTCCGGTTCGCCGCACACCGCGCACACGAACTACCTCGTGCCGCTCTCGATCGTGGGCGAGCGATTCCGGGAGCGCGAGTTGCGGGGCGATGGGCGCCTCGCCGACATCGCACCGACACTGCTGAACATGATCGGGCTGCCGCAGCCCGACGCGATGACCGGCCGCTCCCTGCTCGTGCCGGTGGGCAATGCCGCGCGCACGGGCACCGCTATCGTGTCGGCCACCATGGACCAGACGACGCCGACTTCGGGGGGTCCGGGCACGCCTGGCCCCGCCGACTTCAACGCCCCCGCGATCGAGCCCCCCCAGCGCAACAGGCTCGCGGTCATCGGATTCACGCTGTCGATGCTTGGATTCGTGACCTGCGGCATCGCCGGTATGGCGGGCGCCATCATCAGCGCGGCAGCGCTCCGACAGAAGCCGCGCACGCTCGCGATCGCCGGGGTCATCGTCGGCCTGCTGCAGCTGTGCATTCTCACGCCGCTCATGCTTGGGCTGCTCCTTCCCGCGCTCGCGAAGGCGCGTGAGAACGCCCGCGCCATCAAGGTGGAGCTCGACCTGATGCGCTACCAGATGGCCATCGAGTCCATGCGGAGCGGCGGTGTGGTGCCCTCCGACCCTGAGTCGATCCGCATGCGCGCTGGCGCGCCCGCCGACGAGGCGCTTCCTGCGACGGATCCGTGGGGAAATGCATGGCGCGTGACCATTGATCCGGAGTCGGGCCATGCGCGCATCGAGAGCGCGGGGCGCGACGGCATCTTCGACAGCGAGGATGACGTGCATGCGCGTGCGTCGCCCGGACGCGACGAGCCCAAAGGCACGCAGTCGCCGTGACTGACGAGCAGCCTGGACTCGACGAGTCGGACATCCAGGCGGAGCGCCAGTGGGATGAGGTGCGGTCGCGCCGCCGCTTCACGCTCACGGCAATCGCGATCGCGCTGCTCATCCCCTGCGCCGGCATCCCGACCCTCTTGGGCTGGCTGATCCCCGACGCCGAGCGCACGCTGCGCGAGGCGAAGAAGGCGCAGGCGCAGCTCGAGATGCAGTCTCTGCTCGGGCTGGTCGAGGCGCGCGAGGCAATCACCGGCCTGCAGGTGGAGTCGCTGAACCAGGTGCGCGGCGCGGGTAGCCAGACGCCCGGCACGGACCCCTGGAACGGGTCATACCGGCTCGGACGCAACGATTTCGGCTACCCGTACATCGAGAGCGCGGGTCCCGATGGCCGCTTCGGCAACGACGACGATCTGCGAAATCCGCCCAAACCCGGGACCCAATAACACCTTTGTGCTTGTCCTGCGGCGCCGGGCTGCAACAATTGACGCAAGGACTGGGGGGTCTCGGTCGATTCACCTGTTCGGCGTCGGATCCCAACCATGCGTGCCATCATCAGCTCCACCCTCACGAGGCTGCTGTTCCTCGCCATTGTCATCGTGCTCGCCCCAATGGCGGCGCTCGCGGGCTACGGTGCGGTGCGCCTGTTCATGGACGTGACCGGGCGTGACACCGCTGCGGTCGGCGCCGATGGCGTCCGTGGAGACACCGTCGCTGCGGCGGCGGATGCAGGCAGAGTCTCGAGCGAGTTCGAGTCGACACCTGACCGCATCGCGCGCCGAGCGCGAGAGGCATGGTCAGGATTCGCCGACGCGGTTGCCGGTCGGGACACCGGCACCGCCGGCGATGCCACGAGCGCGGAGTCCGATGCCGATGCGGAACTGGGCTCATCCGACATCGCCTCCGCATCGCCCGCTCCACGCCCATCAGATCCGCTTCCCGCATCCACGCTTGACGTGCTCTCGCTTCCGATGCCCGAGCCCACGCGCACTGCGCCGGTTCCAACTGGGGAGGCACGCCGCCCGGATCCGCGCAACACTGCATTCGACGACTGGGTCGCCCGTGCGCGCGTGTTTGAGGCGCCGCCCCAGCACCTTGTGCGATACGGGTGGTCTTGGGATGACCACAGTTCACGCATCGTCCGGTTCGAGGGCGATCGCGCCGTTGTCGACCGCAACCGCAAGGCCACCCGATACGAGATCGAAGTGCCGATCGACGTGTCGCTCGCCGAGGAGCTTGAGGCGCACTTCGGCTTCCCAAGGCATGCGCTCGCGTTCTGGTACCGCTCTCCAGAGGAACTCCTCGAGAGGCTTGATGCGCAGCAGTACGCGCTCGAGGCATGTGGCATGCGGTTCGTGCCGGCGGACGGATCGAGAGGCGAACTGAACATGCCGCGGGACGGAGAGGGCGCGCGCGAACGCGGCGGCGCCGATGGTCCTGACCGCCGCACTGGGTCGATCGGTCCTGACTACCAGTACCTGCTCGACCATTCGCGCGATGGGCTTCGACCTGTCGCGCAGGAGATCCTTCGCAAGGCGAAGGCAGCCGGTGCGCGCGATCTCCGGTCGCAGCTCGCGGCCCTCGCCTCCTTCGTGCAGCACCTCCCCTACGAGATCCCGCCGAAGCTCGCGGACGGCAAGGAGCGTGCTGGGCTGCGCACCCCGATGGCGACGCTCATCTGGGGCGGCGACTGCGACTCGAAGAGCCTGCTTCTCGCGGGGCTCGTGCGCTCAGTCGAACTGTGCGATGCGACGCTCGTGCACGTCGACAACGTGCCCGATGGCGCGCCGCGGCCTGCAGGCGCGCGTGCCGACGATGCCGTCGGTCACATGATTGCGGGGTTTGACGTGCCTGCACGTCCCGAGGACTTCACCATCGACCAGGGACGCCAGCGCTATGTGCTCGTGGAGACCACGAGCGACTGGCGCATCGGCCGCATCAGCGCGAAGGTCGCCCGCAGCGTGATCTCGCGCACCGACAGCCTGCGCTGACCCTGCCCGTACCATCGCGGCACTCGTGCTTCCCGTCGTTGCCATCGTCGGACGCCCCAATGTGGGCAAGTCCAGCCTCTTCAACCGCATCGCGGGGAAGCGCATCTCCATCGTCGACCCGACGCCAGGCGTGACACGCGACCGCGTGTCGACCGTCGTCACGGTGCCGCCTCCCCCCGACGCAGACGAGGATGCCGCGCCCCGCGCCGCAGAGCTCTTCGACACTGGCGGGTACGGCATCTACACGGCCGACGGCAAGAGGCTCGATGACGCGGGCCAAGACCTCGGCGCGCTCACTCCCGAGATCGAGCGTCAGATCCTTTCCGCGGTGGAGGGTGCAGCCGTCATCCTGTTCACGGTCGATGCGCAGAGCGGCATCACAAGCCTCGACGAGACAATCGCGACGCTGCTGCGGCGAGGGGGCCAGGCCGACAAGGCGATCCTCATCGTGAACAAGGTGGACGGTCCGTCGTGGGAGGCGCATGCGCTCGAAGCCACGCGCTTGGGCTTCGGAGACCCCGTGATGGTGTCGGCCAACGCCGGCGTCGGCATCCGTCCGCTGCTCGAGGCCGTGTGGACGCGCCTCAGCGCGCTCCCCGATGTCGCTGAGCCGCCTGATGCGGAGATGAAGCTGGCGATTGTGGGACGGCGCAACGCCGGCAAGAGCAGCATCGTGAATGCGCTTGCGGGCGGGCCGCGCGTGATCGTCTCCGAGATCGCGGGCACCACGCGCGACTCCGTCGATGTGCGGTTCGAGTCAGGGGGCCGGTCCTTCCTGGCCATCGACACCGCAGGCGTGCGCAAGCGAAGCAAGTTCGCCGATGATGTCGAGTGGTACTCGCAGGCACGCACCCAGAACGCGATCCGCCGCTGCGACGTGGCCTTCCTGCTGCTCGATGCCACCGAGAAGGTGTCGCAGGTCGAGAAGCACCTCGCGTCGGAGCTGATGGACCAGTTCAAGCCGGTCGTCATCGTGCTCAACAAGTGGGACCTGCTCCCGAAGGGATCGTCCGCCGAGGACTTCGCCGAGTACATCTCTCAGGAGCTGCCGGGCCTCGACTTCGCGCCAATCGTGTGCGTGAGCGCGGCCACCGGGGAGGGCGTGCAGGATGCCGTGGCGATGGCCTTCAACCTCCATACGCAGGCCGGACACCGCGAGACAACCGGCAAGCTCAACGCCGTGATCCGGGCGGTGCTCGCCGAGCGCGGTCCAAGCTCGCGCCTTGGCACGACCGCGAAGATCTTCTACGTGTCGCAGATCGCCACCAAGCCGCCCACGATCGCCATCGTGGTGAACAAGCCCAAGCTCTTCGAGGGCAGCTACGAGCGCTACCTCCTCAACCGCATGCGCGAGGAGCTTCCGTTCGCGGAGGTGCCGATCAAGCTTGTCTTCAGCGAGCGCCGGCGGCGGGACCTCAGTCAGGGCGCACCGAGCGGACGCGCGCGCGACGCGGCGCCCGCCGAGCCTGAGCGCGACGAGTTCGAATCCTGAGCCGGATGTCGATCTTCCCGCTTCCATTCTTCGAGCGCGACGCCGATCCGGCGCACCGCGATGCGCTGACGGACGCCGAGGCGTACGCGAAGCTCAAGCCGCCGACGTCCATCGTGGTGCGCGTGGGGCGCCTCAAGTTCGTGGCCGAGTACCCCTACTCGGGGCGCGAGAAGCCCGGATGCGGAAGCAAGCTTGTGGTGCGCACGCACCGCGGTACCGAGGTCGCGGAGATGCTCACGACAACCTGCTCCAACTCAGGATGCTCCAAGAGCATCTCTCGGCAGGAGATGCTGAAGTTCATCGAGGCCTCTGGTGGCCGCGACTACCCCTTCCACGCCGAGGGTGCGGTGCTCCGCGTGGCGACAGCCGATGACCTGGCGGCGTGGCAGGGCATCCGCGAACGCTTCCAGGGTGAGGCACGTGCGCTGCGGCTCAGGCTCTCGGAGTCCGGCATCGGCACACGTGTGGTGGATGTGGAGCCTGTGCTCGGTGGCGAGTCCGTCATCGTGCACGTACTCGCCGAGGACGAGACGCCGGTCCCCGAGGCCGACATTGTCGGCATCGCGTCTGCGCGGTACGGGTGCCGCGTCGAGATGCGCGTCGGCGGAGCTCGCGATGAGGCTCGCCTCACGGCCGACTACGACAAGTGCGGGCAGCACTGCTGCTGCACCAACTTCCTGAAGGTGCTCAAGCCCGTCTCGATGAAGAGCGCGAAGGTGCAGAAGGCCACGCTCGACCCGCTCAAGATCAGCGGCCGCTGCGGGCGCCTCATGTGCTGCTTGCGCTACGAGGACGAAACGTATGCCACGCTGTCGCAGCGGCTGCCCAAGGTGAAGTCGCGCGTGCGCACGCCGGACGGCGAGGGCACCGTCATCGAGGCGCGCATCCTGGTGCAGCTTGTGCTGGTGCGGCTCGACTCGAGCGGCGAGTCGTTCGCCTATCCCGTGGAGGGCATCGAGCGCGTCACGGCGTAGGATCGGGCGATGGACTCCACTGGATCGCGGCTCTCCCCTGACGCTGCCGCTGATGCGCCACATCCCGGGCAGGGCGGCATCGTGGACACGGTTCAGTCGCTGCTCGTGGCCTTCGTCTTCGCGATGGTCTTCCGCGGCTTCGTGTGCGAGGGCTTTGTCATCCCCACCGGCTCGATGGCGCCGACGCTCATGGGCGCGCATGTGCGGCTGCGCAGTCCCGCGACGAGCTACGAGTACGCCGCCGATGCGAGCCCAATCATCGACGTCGCCCGCCGGATTGTCGCCGGACAGGCCCGTGACATCGGACGGCCTGTCATGGATCCGATGATCTCGCGGTCCGCACCGGTGGCGCAGGTGCCGAACCAGGCGCTGGCGGCCAATGCACGCAACGGCGACCGCGTGCTCGTGCTCAAGTACATCGCACCGTTCACCGCACCCAAGCGCTGGGATGTGGTCGTCTTCAAGAACCCGACCGATCCCGCCGGCGACTCCGTCTACTACATCAAGCGGCTTGTCGGCATGCCCAACGAGTCGCTGCTCATCGCCGACGGAGATGTCTTTGCCGGGCCGCCTGAAGGTGACGTCTCCGCGATGACCATCCAGCGCAAGCCCGAGTTCGTGCAGCGCGCCGTGTGGCAGCCCATCTACGACAGCGACTACCAGCCTGTGGATGTGCAGGCCATGGAGGGCGCGATGCGCGTCCGCTGGAAGGGCGCGCCGTGGGTGCCAAGCGCGGGCTGGGACATCCGGGGTGACCGTGCGTGGGTGCGTGATAGCGCGGCACCTGCATCGCTCACGTGGGATGGCGCGCTCGTTCCGCTCGACGACTGGAATGCCTACAACGTGTATCGCAATGACGTGGCGCTGTATCCCACTGCGGACCTTCGCGTGCAGGCGGCGATCGATGTTGACGACCCGAAGTCATTCACGACGGCACTCGAGCTCGGTGCGCGCGGGCACGTGATGCGGATGCAGATCGGGGGCGGCACGGTGCGGCTGTCGGTGACGCCACAGGACACCAATGCGCCGATCGCGTCGTCGGAGACTGCATGGAGCCCCCCTTCCGGCTCGCCGGTGCTGCTGGAGTTCTGGCACGTCGACCAGTCGCTGTCGGTGTTCGCCGATGGGCTGCGCATCGCCACGCTCGATTACGAGCTTGGCGATCCGCTCAGGCGCATCGCGCTCGCGCACTTCGGGCGCACGCTCGAGCAGGTGATCGCCAATCCGGTGGGCCAGCGCCCCGCGCCGCCGACGCTGTCGTGGTCGTTCGCAGGGTCACCCTTCGCGCTCCGCCGGGTGATCGTGGACCGCGACCTCTACTACAGGCCCGCCTTCCTCAACCCCAACGATCAGTTCCCCTGCAACGGCGACCCTATCGATGGGCTTGCGTTCGCGTGCGATCCGCGCAATCCGGCGAAGCTCGGCGATGGTGCGTACGTGATGTTCGGCGACAACAGCGCGGCGAGCCGCGACTCGCGGCTGTGGGGCCGTCCGCACGAGCTTGTGACGCGCGAACTCGGCGTCACCGAGCCGTTCATCGTGCCGCACGAGATGCTGATCGGTCAGGCGTGGACGGTCTACTTCCCCGCGCCGCTGCCGATGTCGCCTGGCGGCGCCACGTTCATCCCTGACTTCGGCAGGCTTAGGTTCATCCGCTGACAGATTGCCGCGGGGCCGGCGTCACGGCAGGACCTCCAGCTCCCACGATGGGAACGTGGATCCCTGGGCAGAGAACCAGCAGACTCGCTCTTGGACCATGTCGAGCTGAATGATGTAGCGACCCGGGGCTGGCGGTGCAACGAATGAGATTGTGCCGTTCATTCGGCCGCCTGGCTCGAGATAGGCGACGTTGCACGCGCTGGCTGCTGGCGTATCGAGGTAGAGCCTCGGCATGTCCCAGTTCACTGTGGTGCCGTCAGTGCCGAACACGTGCCACGAGATGCCCAGCGGAAGTTGCGATGAGCCCGGCAGTGGCCAGGGATGCGGTGACGCGTTGGTCACCGTCAGTTCGATCGGAACCCGCTCAGATGCGCGCAGCCGGTCGGGAACGGCGGATCGAACGCTGATCTGCGCCGCATGCGCCCCTTCCGGCATGCAGGGATCCTGAAGCGTGACAAGACCCGGCGGAACCTCAATCAAGCCCTCTCCGCGCCTCAGCACGTTCCTGGCGCAATCTCGCCACCTCGCAGTGTCCGTGATGCGGAGTACCGCCGGCACAAGGTCGATGTGCTTTCGGCGCATGTGGATCGCGACCACTGCGTCCCGATCGTCAGTGAGGATGCGCATGGCGCTGACGCCGCAGTGACTCTCGCGCTCTGGCGTGCCGCTGATCGAGTCGGGAAGTCCGTAGGTGCGGCAGGTGTCAAGCGCGCGCTGCACGCACGCACGCTCCACGTCTGGGGACTCGGCGAGCAGGGATTCGAGCGTCTGGCGCACCCGCTCGAGCCCCCTGATGCCGCCGAGCACCAGCATCGCGTCGAACAGCTCATGCACAACCCCAAAGCGGCGAGCTCGCTGCCACATCGCAGCCCAGTCAAGCCCCTCTGGACGGTCGAGCATGCGGGCCATGTCGGACACCCAGTCCAGCCGTGCACGTGCACGTTCGCGTACGGCACCAACCAGTGCGATGAGCGCCTCATCGTCCAGGCACGGCACGATCACGCTGCATCCGCGCCACTCCATTCGCCGCCCGCGTGAGAAGATCTCGGGCTCGAGCAGCCCATCGCGGATCTCAAGGAGCGGCCTGACATGGAGGTCCAGCGCGCAGCCATTGGAATGCACGTAGTCGATTGAGTGCTCCGCCATCATCCGCTGCTCGGGCAGGTAGCGATGCGCCCAGCCAACCCGCTGGAGGATGGCGTCCGCGCGCCCGAAGTCCGCGCGTGGCACGAGAATGTCGATATCCATCATGGGACGCGCCGCAGTGCGCTCATGCACGCAAAGCGATGCGGACAGCCCCTTGAAGATCACGACCGCGATCCCCGCGTCCCGAAGCGCACGGATCGCGGACTCCGCCGCCGACATCTGAATCTCGTTTCGCGTGTACCAGAACCGTGTGATGCCCCTCAGCCTCGCTGCATGCGGAACAGAGGGGTCCCCTTCCGCGTGCCTCAAGTAGAGCGGCGGCACCAGCCTCACCATCCACGGCGTCAGCGCATCGATATCGACGCGCTCGAGCCAGGCATCGAACGATGCGCGGCCTTCGGCGCCGGGGAGCGCCAGCGCCTCGAGCGCCAGCCTCTCCACCCGACTGAACTGGATCGCAGGGTCAATTCGGAGCGCGACGCTCATTCGCGCCCCCGCGCAGTCGCTCAACCCGCTCCCGCGCCTCGGCATCGCCTGCGGCCGCGAGCGCGCGGTCGAGCAGCGCTGGCGCGCCTGTGACGATCGGGTCCATGTCGATGGACGTCGGCTGCTCGCCGGCCAAGAACGCCTTCACGCGCACCGGGTCGTGAACGTCGGTCGCCAGCAGCAGTGGCGCGCCGGGCACGAAGGGCGCCGCCTGCAGGATCTCCGCGCCGTCGCGCCGCCATGCAGCATCGACAAACGCAACCGGAGGCCGCGCCCGCTCGATGCGCTGGGCAGCCGCGATGCGGTCCACGAGCTCCGGTGCCACGATCCTGCGCTTGTGGTGCGCAAAGGCCGATCGGCCGATGAAGTCCGCATCGGCGTCCCGACCACGCACGGTCCCGAAGGGATCTGCCGCGTCGAATGCGCGCAGCGTCGCGAGCACCGGCGCAAGGTCCGGAACCGACACCGCCTTGCGGGCGAGCGCGAAGTCCATCGCGGCCAGGGCGTCGACAAAGACCGCGCGCGCGAAGAGCGACCGTCCCACGGCCGGATCGCGCGACAGCATCTGGCTCACGGCGAACGCCACCGCCAGGCGACGCACGATGGCCGGGGCGCCATCGCCGCGGCATGCGCGGTCAACCGCATCGGCGAGCACCACCCGCACCGCGGCCCGGATGCGCGCACCATGGAAGATGTCCAGGCTCGGCGGCTCCAGGGTGAAGGTGTCGCCGAGCGCGAGGAAGTCGCACCTCGGAGTTCGTGCCGCCCGCTCGAGCATCTCGAGGATCAGCCGCTCGCTGCGCACGATCATGTCACGTGCGCGCATGGCCTGGTCCGCGGGCGCCACGCCGCAGTCGATGCGCATCATCTCGATCGCCTGCTGGTCGATCTCGTCGAGGCCCGCCGCTGCAGTGCCAGCCTGAATGAGGAACCACGCCGCATTGGCGAGCGATGCCGGGTCGACCGTGCCGTCCGCGATGGCCTTGAGCTGTGCCGCACGCTCGGCGAGCATCGCGCGCAGCGAGAAGTGCGACTCCATCATGCGGTCCAGCGCGGGCATCATGAGCTTCGAGAAGGCGTTGTCTGGGCTTGCATCGATCTCCGCGTTGATCTGGGCAATTGCCGCGCGGGCCGCATCGATGTCGCCTAAGGCAAACACCCCAGCGGCCCGGTCCATCCATCCCGCGTACTGCTCAATCTGGCGCTGGGACGCCGCCTCGTCGAAGGCCTCGAGCTGCGCAATCGCATCGTTGGCGTCCTGACCGGAGGCAAGTCCCTTGAGCTGGCCGGCCATTGCCTTCCCGCCATCGGTCTCGATCGCCGCGCGCATCGTGGCCGTCATCATCTCCGCCTCGCCACGTATCGCCTCAATGCAGCCCGCAGGATCGGCGTTCGAGAGCTGCGCATAGAGCTCGGCGAGCGGCTTCGCCTGTTCCGCGCTGAGCATGCCGCTGCCGATCAGCGAGTCCATCCTGCCATCGCCCATCATCATCACCGCACTCGACACGAGGCTTGAGACGACCACTCGGTCCTGGCCAGAATGGGCACCGAGGCGCATGATGGTGTCGAGCGACTCCACAGCGACCGCCGCATCGCCGTTCTCGAGCGCGAACTGCGCGCGCGCGGACATCAGTCTGGCGAGGTTGCGCTGGTTCGCCAGGTGCGGCAGCAGCATCGACATGCCCGCGGAGCGGTCGAGTCCCCAATCGCTTGCCGGTGCCTGCGACGCCTCCCGCAACGCATCAATTGCCGGCTGCGCGCGCTCCATGATCTCCGCCGCGCGGGCACGCCACTGCGGGCTTGATCTCCCGGCGAAGGCCGGATGGAGCATCTGATTCCAGATGACCTCCCAGTCCTCTCGCGTCAGAGCGCCGTCCCGCGCCACGCCCGTGGGGTCAATCCCGAGCATGCGCATCGCGCGCAGGTAACCCGACGCCGCATTCTGCGCACCATCGGGCGGCATGAGTGCGGGTCGCGGTGCCGGTGCCGCAGTCGTGTCCTGGCCTTGCGACTGCGGGTGCCCCGCCCGTACAGGTGCGGCGCACACCGCGAGAGCCGCTGCAGCTGCGAGGGCGGCGATGGCCGCGATCGCCGGAACCGGCGTACTCAACCACCGACCGCATCCTGCCGCGCGCGTCATGCAGGCATCCTATGGACTGCATTGCGGCTCGCCTCACGCCAGAGGCTTGGCATGGATACTATGTGACATATAGTATGCATCGCTGACCTAGTCCCCAGGAGGCTTCCCTTGGCAGTCGATGACCAGTTCATTCGCGGTGCGGGCATGCTCGCGGTGCTCAAGGTGCTTGAGCGCGGCGAGCTCTACGGCTACGCGATCGTCGAGGCGCTCGCAAAGACGCCGGGCGACGCGCTGCACCTCGAGCAGTCCACCGTGTACCCGATGCTCTACAACCTTGAGGGCAAAGGGCTCGTGCGCTCGCGCTGGGACGAGAGCGGCGCGCGCCCGCGCAAGTACTACGCGCTTACTGCAGCTGGCCGGAAGCGGCTCGCCGCGGATGCGGACCAGTGGAGGAGCGTCACCGCCGCGATGGAAGCGCTCGGGCTCGGTCGGCTCGCGCTCGCGCGTGCCCGGCGCGCCGGATTCGCCCGCCCGCACATGGACGCCGCATGCTGCTGATGCACGGTGCCACTGTGCGCGCGGTGCGCGATGCGGTTGCCGCGCGCGGGCTGCCGCCCGAGATCGCGGAGCTCATCGCGCGTGTGGTGCGCCGTACGCGCCTACGTCGCGCCGAGCAGGTCGATATCGCCGCAGAGCTTTCGTCGCACTTCGCGGAGGGCCTTGCGCGCGGCACGGACGCCGCAGTGCTCGTCCGGGACTTCGGCGAGCTGCCCGCTGCCGCACGCCGACTGCGGTACGGCGCGATCTCGAAGCGCTCCCCTGCCGACCGCGCAGTTCGCCTCACGCTGCGCGGGCTCGGGGCATCCCTGGCCGTGCTGATCGTCGCCTATGTGATCTCGGCCATCTGGCTCTCTACCCGCACCCCCAACATCTCCTTCGACGCAATCGCCGACGCTCAGGCCAAGATGCCGGTCCCGGGACCGGAGGGCTCCGCGGTGAGCACGTACCTCCGCGCACTTGCCGGCCCCGACGGATCGGAGTCGCTGACCAAGGGTGATGCCGAGAAGGAATGGGTGGCGGCGATCACCCTGCTGCCGCGCGTGTCGTTCGATCCGGTCGCGGAGGCCCGCGTGCGGCGATGGCTCGACTCGCACAGGGACCGGCTTGCGGCGCTGCGCGAGCTCGGCGATCAGCCTGTGCTCGGCGTACCGCTCGTGCTGCCCGACACCGACGAGATGCGCCGGCTGATGCGGCTGCTCGGCATCTCCCACACCGACTATGCGGAGCGCTGGTCGACAAATGCGGGAGCCGCCCCTGCAGGGAGCGCGAAGGGCCTGAATCCGCCCTCTCTGGCGCACGTGATGGCCTCCCCACTCCTGAACGTGGAACTGCCTTGCCTCACCATGATCCGGAACGCTGCCCAGTGCATGAGCATCGATGCCGCGATCGCAGCACGCGATGGCGACACCGTGCGTTTCATGGAGTGCATCCGGGCGATGGACTCGATATCCGCCCATGCGCGCGAGCCCATCTTCATCGTTGGTGCGCTTGTGTCTTCTGCGGTGCGCGCGAACATGGCATCCACCATCGTGTCTGCCATCGAGAACCACGGTGCAGCGTTCTCTGACGTGCAGCTTGAAGAGCTGCATTCGGTCCTTGCGAGCACAGATGATGGCATCTGCCGCGGCCTCGAGGGCGAGCGCCTGATGTTCCACGACATGATCCAGCGCTGCTACACCGACGATGGAGCGGGGAGCGGAGTGGCGATCGCAGGCGCGCTCGAAGCCCTCTACACAACGGAAGGCTCCTGGGGTCGGAGCGATGGAGACGATGCGGCGAGCTCACCCGATCTGCTCGGGTTGGCGGTCGGGCCGCTCGTGTCCTTCGGTACCGCGAGCCGACGCGAGGTGCAGCAGTCCGTCGACCGCATGTACGACGCGCTGATCGCAGCGTGCCAGAGCGGGTCCTTCGAGGACGCGCGCACGGCGGCACTCGCCTATGACCGCGAGCTCACATCGATCGATCGCCTCCGCAATCCTGTGCAAGCCGTCCTGATGCCTGCCATCGGGAATGTCATCCTCCAGCGATGGCAGCTTCGTAGGACATGCGAGACCGCGCTCGCCGCCGTCGGCATCGAGCAGTTCCGCCGCAAGCATGGACGGTTCCCCGGGTCGCTCGACGAGCTGCGCGCGTTCGTGGGCAGCGACCTCGGCAGCTGGCTCGAGGGCGTCGCACCATGGCAGTACGCCATCGTTGACGGACGGCCGCTCATCTGGGATCCGGGCAACGACCGCTTCGACGATGCGGCCCGACTTTCCGAGAGCCCACGCATCACTGACCTCGATCTCGTCCCCGGCGGCGATGGGATTAGGCTGCTGGTGATGGATATCCCATGGGCAAGCCTCGCAGATCGAGACTTCATGGGACGTCGGGAGGGTCTTGCAGAGGGCATCTCGCCAGATCCGCGCGAGTCGCTCATCACGGTGGCGGGATGGAACGCCGCAGACTGGCCCGGCGTCGCGCGCCCGATCCAGGGAGACAACGCGCTCGTGTGGTGGGGATCGGGGGCGACAGGTCCGCATCGGCTGACACGCGCGCGGACCGATGCGCCGGCGGCCGGTCCATAGACTCGCGCGATGCCCGATGCCACAGGTGCGCGCACGCGACTCTCGGTGCCCGCCGCCGACGGCCTGCTGCTCTTCACCGCCCTGATCTGGGGCGTCGGCTTCGTCGCGCAGCGCATCGCCGCGCGCGACATGGGCGACACGCCCTTCACCTTCAACGCGGCGCGCTTTGCCGTCGGCACGCTGTGCCTGGTGCCGATGCTGATCGGGCGCCGCGGCGCGTTCTCGTTTCCCTCAATAGCGGGAGGCATCGCAGCCGGCCTGGCGATGGCGATCGCAAGCAGCCTCCAGCAGGCAGCGATGTCGACGGTGACCGCGGGCACTGCAGGTTTCATCACGGGCACCTACGTGATCTGGGTTCCGATCATCGGGATCGTGCTTGGACAGCGTGCAGGCGCACGCGTGTGGATCGGTGCCGCGTGCGCGCTTGCAGGGCTGTGGATCCTGGGAACGCCGCCCGCACCCGATGTGGCCGCGATGTCCGATGCCGCCGCCGCAGGAGGCACCGCACTCACGGGCGCTGCCGGTGCCGCATCCGCAACCGACCTCTCCCGCTGGATCCCCGTCCACCTCTCGCGCGGCGAGCTCCTCGTGCTCGGGTGCGCGGTCGCATGGGCCTTCCACGTGCACGTGATCGGATGGGCCGCGCACCGCGCCGACGCGTTCGGCGTCTCGTTCGTGCAGTTCGCGTGCACGACCGCCGCCAGCGCCACATTCTCGATCGCGCTCGAGGAGCCCACCCTCGAGATGCTCCACGCCGGCATGTGGCCAATCATCTTCAGCGGCGTCTTCGCGATCGCCATCGCCTTCACGCTTCAGGTGGTGGCGCAGGGTGTGGCGCCGCCGGCGCACGCAGCGATCATCCTCTCGCTCGAGAGCGTCTTCGCCGAGATGAGCGGCACGCTGTTCCTCAACGAAGGCTTCGACCGCCAGAAGTGGATTGGTGCCGGACTGATGTTCGCGGGCGCGCTGATCGCGACGGTCACTGGACTCCGCCCTGCCCCGTGCCAACCGGAACCGCCGTCCCCACCGCGACCGGAATCGGGTTGATCGCGTAGCCACGCTCGACGAGCACCCGCTCGAAGCGCTTGTACTCCGCGAACGAATCGCTCCAGACGGCCACCTCAATGCGGACATCTGTCGGCTTGCGCGTGCCCACAATCCGTGCCACTGCCGCCTCGGCCTCTGCGTCGCTGCCAAGTGGCTCGCCTCGC
>JBIKNS010000131.1:0-6292 GCA_044358545.1 Phycisphaerales bacterium
CGACCGCCTTGCCGAGGCGCGGCTTGTGCGCGTGAATCGGATGAGCGCACAGCGCCGCCAGATCACCTATCGCGCCGCCATGGATCGTCTCTTTCTCGTGTGGGATCGAAGCAAGCCTGAGGATGTCGAGGCGCAGCGCGCGGTGGACACGTGCATGCGCGACTACAGCCGGCGCATTCAGGACGAGGCGATGACGCTTGTGAGAACGGGGGGGCTCAAGCCGAAGAACGTAGGCGGAGCGATTTCGGTTGTGCTCCATGAGGATGACTCGATGAAGGTTCGGGAGGCGTTCCGGGCGCTGTATGAACTGCTTGTCGAGGCAGACCAGCGAGCCCGTAGTGGTTCCGACCCTGCCCGCTGCACCCCGTATCACGTTGCATTCAGCCAGACGCGCCTTCGGGAGCCGCAGTCCCCGATGGCGGAGTTCTTCGTGATCGACAAGGAGTCTGTGCGGAGAGACCCGACGGTGTTCATGGAGGCCCCAAGCAAGGTGCTCTCGCCGCGCGAGTTCCAGGTGGCCAAGCTGCTCGAAGCGGGGCGGAGCCGGCCTGCGATCGCCGCTGAACTCGGGCTGACGGCCAACACGGTCTCGTCGCTCAGCAAGATCATCTACCGAAAGCTTGGAGTGCGCAGCCGCGCGGAGCTCGCGGTGCGCATGCGCTAGTGGGTCGACCCAGGTTCTGCGTCGGGGCTAGAGGGCCGTTGCCGCGCGTTGACTTGAGGGAGGTCATCGCAGCGGAAACACCCCCTGATCAGGGAGGCGCACATGGGCCTTCTGCCCCCGATCGGCGGCAATCGCCGAGTTCGCTTGTGTTGCTCCTGTCGCGTCGCACTATCTTGCAACGGGCCGATGGGCACGCGCGTTGCGTCCGATCTGGCTCGGCGCTGGGCTTTTCCCGACGAGGGCTCAACTCATGTCGAAAGTGACTCTCCGTTCTGCAGCAGGAACATGTGTCGCAGCGCTCGCCGCTGCGATCCCGGCGCACGCCCAGTGCGCGAGCGACATCAACGGGGATGGCCGCACCGACGGCGTCGACATCTCCGTGTTGCTTGCGGAGTGGGGGACGTGCGGCAGCGGAACATCGTGCAGCGGTGACCTCAATGACGACGGCACCGTGAACGGCAATGACCTGACATCGCTGCTGGCGGGCTGGGGACCTTGCGTCACCGTGCCATCTTGGGCGACGCTGATCGAGGCGTATCCGGATCCCGCGATCGTGCACAATGCGACGCTGCGCGCGGCGATCACAGCCACTGGCCTGGCCTGGCGCGTTCGCGACAACGACACGCAGATCGAGCTCGTGCTCATCCCGCCCGGAACGTTCCAGAGGGGTTGCTCGGTGTCGGTCGCGCACCTCTGCAGCGGCAACGAGGGGCCCATCCACACGGTGACGCTGACGAACCCCTTCTACATGGGTCGCTACGAGGTGACTCAGGCGCAGTGGCAGGCTCGCATGGGATCGAATCCATCGCTGTGGAGGAACCCCAGTCCCCAGGTTCCTGCGTCCGAGGTGCCCAATCGGCCTGTGGAAACAGTCAGCTGGGACATCATCCAGACGTTCCTCAGCGCCAACAGTCTCCACGGATCAGGCGGCACGTCGGATCTGCGCCTTCCGACGGAGGCGGAGTGGGAGTACGCGTATCGCGCAGGCACCACGACCGCGTATCACTCGCTCCCCGGACACCCTGACGGCACGAATGACGACCAGGTCGCAAACCAGATCGCGTGGTGGGGATCCTGTCCCGGCTGCGGCGGGAACTCGGGTCACCAGACGTATCCGGTGGGACGCAAGCCGGGGAACGGGTTCGGCCTGCATGACATGAGCGGCAATATCTACGAGTTCGTGAACGACTGGGCATCGGCCCCATACCCCTCAGGGCCTCTCGTGGATCCGACGGGTCCCGCGACCGGAACCACCCGCGTGCTGCGGGGAGGCTCTTTCGCTGACGCCCAAACCAACTTGCGCTCGTCCAAGCGCTACTGGACCCCGCCCAATCACATCAGCAACAGGTATGGCTTCCGCGTCGTGCGGAACCCGTAGCTCACGGACCGCACCGCGCGCTAGCCCGGTCGGGCGCACGCGATTCCACTGGTTCCCGCATGCTGAGGGTCAACGGCTGTCAGCCGACTTCCACAACGCGCTGTCCATCATCAAGAGCCGCGACCACGGCGGGCAGTGCCTTCGCGAACGCATCGAGCAGCGCATCGCGACGGCAGTTGCCAAGGCGGACCCAGACCAATCTTCCCTCATCCCTCGGCCGGATTGCGAGGAACAGCAGATCCTCGTCCTTGCTGACGACGACACGGCCCTCGCGGATCGCCCAAGCCTATATAGGGTGCGATCATCCGCCGTGTCCATACCGACCATGGCGACATGCACGGAGTCATGCCCAGCATCCTGAAGGAACTTGGAGAGGCGCGGCGGAAGCTGGTTGTCAACCAAGAACTTCATGCGACGCGGACCACCGCGTGGCTCATCTGGACAGCTGCATAGGCGATCGCGGCGAGCAGGTCATCGCGCTCGAGCGAAGGGTGATCTGCAAGGACCTCCTCGAAGGACGCGCCGTTCGCGATCAGCTCAAGCACGTCAGAAACGCGCATGCGGCTGCCCCGAATGCAAGGGCGGCCCCCGCACTTTCCAGGCTCGATGGTGATCCGATCGAGGAGCGCTATTGACATGCCGTCACTATAGCGCGCTGCCGCCAGGAATCAGCTGCAGCTGCCCCAGCCTGCGAGCACGACGGCGAGATCGAGGCCGTCCACGGTGCCGTTGGCGTCAATGTCTCCGATGCAGGTTCCGCTGCACGGGCCCCACTGCGCAAGCACCTGGCTGAGGTCGACGCCGTTGACGGTGCCATCCATATTGAGGTCAGCGTCGCATGGAGGCCCTGCCGGGCAATCGCCGCAGTCGTTGGAGATGCATGTGCCGGTGAGCTCAGTCATGACGGCACCCGGATTCGAGTAGACCTGCGCACCAGTCGGCGCGCTGTTGCTGCAGACGCGGGTCGACTGGAGCACCAGCGTGCTCGAGCTGGCGAGTACGAAGGCTCCTCCATACCCATCAGTCGAGTTCTCGCGCACGGTGCAGCCGATCATGGTGGTGGTGCCACTGTTGACCGACACCGCGCCAGACGATCCGTTGGAGGGGAACTGCGCGTTGCCAGCGGTGTTGCCCGTGAGCTCGCAGTCGATGAGCGTGGGGCTCGCGGAAGAGTTGAAGAGCGCGCCGCCTTTCCAGTTGGCGACATTGTTTCGGAAGTGGCAGTTTCGGAACACGGGCGAGGCCCCGCTGACGAACACGCCGCCACCGTAGTCCGACCGACCGTTCGCGAACGCGAGATTCTCGAATGTGGGCTGGCCGATGATTGACGCCATGCTGAGAACGACCCGTGTGCCCTGGCCGTCGAGCACCGTTGCGGGGCGTCCCTGGGCATCGACCGCGCCGCGGACTGTGATGGCTTGCCCGTACACCTGCAGCGACGCATTGAGCGGATAGGTGCCAGCGGCGATCACGACGATGTCGCCTGTGACGGCCGTGCTGACGGCGGCTGCGGGATCCGTGAAGTCGCACGACCCGTCGGGGCAGACTGTGATTGTGTCGGCGTGGGCTGGCAGGGCCGCGGCACCGAGCGCAAGTGTGCCGATGGCGAGCATGCTGAGTGCGGTGGGGCTGAGGTGTCGGTGCATGGGGGTCTGGAGATCCTTGGTCGTGGGGTAGGGGGAAGCCACTTCAACGTTACCTCTTGGATTCGCGACCGCACGCAGCTGTGTTGCGTGATCGAGCAACATTCGACCTTTGATGCCCACTTTGGGCTGCCTGTGCTCCTTGCGCAGTATCGATCAGGCCGGATTGGCCCTGTTGAGACCGAGGCCTGGACAGGCGGGCGGGGTACTTCGGCTTCCCATGTACTCCGTTCGGAGTACATCGGTCCGCGCGTGAGCGAGCACAGGACATTCGGCTGTCGCATCTGCACAGCCCATGCGATCATCAGGCGATGAGTCAACCCGATTCGCTGCAGCTTGAGGCAGAGGGAGTGCTCACACTGCTGCGCGACTACGACGCGCTGCGCACGTGGGAGTTCCTGCGCACTGCGCGGGCTGTCGTCACGGTCAGCGAGCTTGCTGCAGCGATGGGAGTCGAGTCGCGCGTGCTGCAGCGGCATCTCGACCTGCTTGCGAGGCACGCGCTCGTGCATGTCGTGCGGGCACGCAAGCCTCGGAGGTCGGTCGGTTACCGAGTGGCGACGGAGCGCATCGTGGTCGCCTTCGATGACAGCAGGGCAGAGTCGGTGCAGAAGGCGATGGAGTCCAGCGACTCGGTGCAACGCGAGTTCGGACGCTGCGTGGAGCGGTACACCGACCCTGAGTTCCACTCAAAGGCGGGTGTCCGGTTTCGGCAGCAGAGCATGCTGCACTTCACGAAGGAGGATCATGCGGAGCTTCGGCGGCGGATGATGGCGGTGATCGAGTTCCTGGCGACGCCTCGGCCTGGTCCGCCGCAGCCCACGCGAAGTAGGGGCGGTCGCCTTCCTGCGCCGGCCTACTGCAACCAGGCGATCAGCATCCGGCTCGATCCGCTTGTCGGACGGCTGCTTCCGCTGCCTGCGGTGTGGATGACTCCCAGCTCCAAGCTGGCGGATGCATCGCTGGAGAACGTCGACAAGACCGGGCTTCCCGGGCTCGCGCCACGCGAGCGCGAGGTTGCGCTGGCGCTCGCTGACGGCCTGTCGCGCGCGCATGTGGCCGAGCGCATGCGGCTCTCGGTGCACACCGTGTCGACGCTTGCCCGTCGCGTGTACCGCAAGCTCGGGGTCTCGAGCCAGGCCGCGCTCGCCGCGCGGCTCTCCGGCCACGCCCGCCGCAAGCTGGGCGAGCGGTAGTCGGGGCTCGACAGATGCCATCAAGCCACCTGGTGCGAGTTCACGATCGCGTTACCGGCACGGTCCCCACTGCGCCAGCAGCCACCCGAGATCTGCGCCGCCGACCGAGCCGTCGTCGTCGAGGTCAGCGCTGCAGGAGCCTGAGCAGCCCCACTGAGCGAGCAGCAGGCCGAGGTCAGAGCCTGACACGCTCCCGTCCCCATCGAGGTCCGCAGCGCATCCTGGGTTGGCTCGCATCGCCGCGACGTAGACGCCGGCCCACGACTCGCCGGTCATCTCATCAAGCATGCTTGCAGTCATGGCCAGCGTCCCGCCGCGGAGCGCATCGCGCTCGATGCCGATGGCGACGACCGACGACCCAGCTGGCGCCTGCGCATCTATGTCCGTGCCTGGCGTGCCCGTCCCCACGAAGGCGCTCGGTGCGCCACCTGGACCAGTCACGCGGAAGAGGAAGTCATCGTCCGTAGCGCGGGCCTTGAACACGGCCTGGAACGTGGTGGCACCGACTCCAGCAACCGCGACGAACGAGGCTGAACGCCAGCGCGGAGGCTCCTGCTTGCCGCCCTCATCGCCGCTGCCGCTGCCGGGCGGGCTGCCCGAGAAGTTCCAGTACATCATGTCGTCGATGCCGGATCCGGTCTTCGCGATCTCGTGCACCTCTCCGCTGAGCGTGTCCGCGACGAAGAAGCCCTGATTCACGGGCACATCGACCACGAATCCATCGGGGTACTCCTCGTTGCAGTACTCGAGGATGTCCGCGTTGCCGTCGGTGGGGCACTCGAGCGTGATCGAGCGGGTCTCCATTCCCCAAGATGCCCAGAACGCCACCCAGCGGCCATCGAATGAGAGCGCCTCACCCATGCGGTTGAACGCGGTGCCTGGCGCTTCGCCGGGAACCTGGTCCCCGAGCACCACGACAGGCGAGAGCGGCGGATCAGGCATCAGCGCGGCGAGATAGATGCCGCCGAGCGTTGGCGATTCCTCGTTGTCGAGACCAAGGAACACCGCGTAACCGTAGGCGGCGCTCGGCGGTGCCGTGCTGCCGAACGGAACAAGAACAGGCCCGGTCTGCCCTGGAATTGCCATCAGCGAATCGGCGATGCGCTGCACAGGTGCCATGCCGCCCATGGACGTCATGCTGCGGTAGTACACGCCCGTCCGGCCGGTCGCGGCAGCGGCGTCTGTCCAGTTGCCCTTGAACACGACGAACTCGCCGTCGCTGGGCGAGGCGGCTCCGGGGAACTGGTCAAAGCGCGTCCCCTCCACGGCGCCGGGCACCTGCCACCACGGGAACACCAACTCATCGGTCGCCGCATCGCGCACGCCGCCGAGCAGGCATGCGCCAGTGGACAGCACGCCGCCGACGGTGCCGTAGACGCCAGCCGTGCCCACTCGGCTCTCCGAGCCATCG
>JBIKNS010000158.1:0-5205 GCA_044358545.1 Phycisphaerales bacterium
GGGCAGGAGTTCTCGGGATACGCCGCGCAGGTCGAGGAAGGGATCCGCCGCGCATCGCTGGCCGCAGCGGCGCTCGCCGGCAATCTCCCCATCGGCGGCACCGCTGTCGGTACCGGCATCAACGCTCACCCGAAGCTCGGTGCGAAGGTGTGCACGCGCCTCACACGAGCGACCGGCATCCGCTTCACCGAGGCACGCAACCACTTTGAGGCGCAGGCCACGCGCGACTGCGTGGTGGAGGCGCACGGGCACCTGCGCACGATCGCCGTGTCGCTCACTAAGGTCGCCAACGACATCCGGTGGCTCGGCTCAGGCCCGCGGTGCGGGCTCGGCGAGCTCTCGCTGCCTGCCACGCAGCCCGGCTCATCGATCATGCCCGGCAAGGTGAACCCTGTGATCTGCGAGAGCGTGATCATGGTCGCCTGCCAGGTGGTCGGCAATGACGCCGCCATCTCGTGCGCGGCGCTTGGCGGCGTCGGATCAGTGCTTGAGCTCAACATGGCAATGCCCGTGATCTCCGAGCGCCTGCTCGAGTCTGTGGAGCTGATGGCGAATGCGTCCCGCATCCTGAATGACACCTGCATTGCGGGACTTGAGGCAACCCCTGCGGCTGCGGCCACAGTCGAGAGGAGCCTCATGATGGTGACCTCGCTCGCGCCTGTGATCGGCTACGACGCGGCAGCCGCGATGGCCAAGGACGCGCTCAAGACTGGCGAGACGATCCGCGAGTACTGCACGCGGACCGGCATCCTTGACCACACGCAGCTTGACCGCCTGCTCGACGCCACCGCCATGACCAAGCCTGGCGGCAAGGGTCCGGGCGGCGGCTGAGCGCACTGCCGCCGTCACGCCGGCAGGAACATCGAGGCGACCGCGCCGGTCATCCAGCAGGCGAGCGCACCGGCGACCATCGCGCGCGGCCCGATCGCGGCAAAGTCGCTTCGGCGTTCCGGCGCCAGCGCGCTGAGCCCGCCGATCTGGATCGCGATCGACGGGAGGTTCGCGAATCCGCACAGCGCAAAGGTGGCGATCTGCGCGCCCCGCGATGAGATGCCGCCCTCGACCTTCATGCGGGCAAGGTCCGCGTAGGCCACGAACTCCGTCGCGATCACCTGCTGCCCCATGAGCGACCCCAGTGCTGCCGAGTCGGCACCCGCACCCATGCACCACGCGATGGGCTTGAGCAGCATCCCAAGGATGTTCTGGAAGGTCAGCACCGGGATGCCGCACTGCTCGCGCAGCGCGGCTACCGCATCCATCTTGCTGAGCGCCGCGAGTGGGTAGTTCAGCAGCGCGATGAGCGCCACGAACGCGACCAGCATCGCCGCGACATTGAGGGCCAACCGCAAGCCGTCGCCGGCCCCCACCGCGGCTGCATCCACGACATTCGTCGCGGTGCGTGGCATCGACTGCATCGATGCAAGCGACTCTTCCCGCGGCGATCCCGTCTCCGGAAGCATGATCTTGGCCATCACGATCGCCGCAGGCGCCGACATCACGCTCGCGGCAATGAAGTGCTTCGCGACGAGGGTCCTCGCAGCCTCATCCTGGCCGCCGAGCATCGCGATGTAGGCCGCCATCACCGAGCCTGCGATTGTGGCGAATCCGCACGCCATCACGCACATGACTTGCGAACGCGTGAGGCCCGCGATGAACGGCCGAATGGTCAGCGGCGCCTCGGTCTGGCCCACGAAGATGTTGGCGGCGGCGGAGAGCGACTCGGTGCCCGTGACGCCCATGACGGCGCGGATGGCCCACGCGCATGCTGCGACCACCCGCTGCATGACACCAAGGTGGTACAGCACCGCCATCAGCGACGCGAAGAAGATGATGATCGGGAGCACCTTGACCGCGAAGATGAAGCCCCAGGGACCGCCTTCATCGGCCACGTTGCCGAAGATGAACGCAGTGCCCTCTTCCGCGAAGGAGATCACGCGTGCCACGACCGCGGCGACTGCGTCGAAGGGCACCGACACTGGCGGAAACCGAAGCATCGTGTAGGCAAGCAGCAGTTGCGCGCCTACGCCCACCAGCACTGTGCGCAGGCTGATGCGCCGCCGGTCGCTCGATATGGCGAGCGCGATGAGCAGAAGCACCGCGATGCCAAGCAGACCGGTCAGTCGACCCATGCGGCGGATGCTAGGGTCGCGCCACCCACAATCGCGCCACCCACAGTCGGACCGGCGAGGGTCGCACCCGCCCGCCCGGCGCTCCACACGGCACGAACGCGACAGCAGACGGTGCGCAAGGGCCTACGCAGAGTCTGCAGACGCAGACCGCCCAGTGAATCGGCGGATCGCCTTCTCCGTCTCCACGATCACGCCCATGCCCAAGCCCATGGCGGCCACGTGCATCCACGCGGTCATGTCCATTGGCGCCGAGTGGAACAGCGCATTGGCGACAGACCACTCGCTGAAGGCCACCTGCACCGCCAGCATTGCCGCAATGCCTGCCCACAGCCACATGTTCGAGAGGATCGGCACGCTCCACGCCGGACGCAGCAGCGCGCGGCTCGGAAAGAGGTAGCACATCTCGCCAATCACGATCACGGACACCGCGGCGGTCCTTGCGACAGGCTCGCCCATGCCTCGCTCCGTCTCCAGGTGGAACATCGTCATCGACCCGGCGCACAGCAGCAGCGACATGAGCCCCGTGCGCATGAACAGCTCGAACGTCATCAGCGGGCGACGCGGATCCCTCGGCGGGCGCTGCATGATGTCAGGGTCTCGCCTCTCGAAGACGAGCGGAATCCCAAGCAGCACCGACGTGAACATGTTGATGTAGAGCGCCTGCACCGGAAGGATCGGCAGCGGCCACGCAAGCAGGATCGCCATCAGGATCACGAGACCTTCGCCCACGTTCGTCGGCAGCGTCCACGCAATGAACTTCGTCAGGTTGCTGAAGACACTGCGCCCTTCCTCGACTGCGGCCTCGATCGTGGCGAAGTTGTCGTCTGCGAGCACGATGTCCGCCGCATCCTTGGCGACCTCGGTGCCAGCCTGGCCCATGGCGACCCCGACATCCGCCTGACGGAGCGCCGGCGCATCGTTCACCCCGTCTCCCGTCATCGCCACGACATGACCCCGCGACTGCAGGGCCCGCACGAGCCGCAGCTTCTGCTCCGGAGTCATGCGCGCGAAGACTGCCGTGCGCTCGACGGTGCTGGGCAGCTCAGCATCTGGCACGGCTGCGAGTTCGGCTCCGGTGAGCACGGATGGCCCATCCGACTCACCCCTTATCCCTCCAATGCCCATCATGCGGGCGATACTGCCGGCAGTGCCTGCGTGGTCCCCGGTGATCATCTTCACCCGGATGCCCGCATCGCCGCACGCCTTCACGGCAAGGATCGCCTCGTCTCGCGGCGGATCGAGCATCCCGGCGATGCCCTGCAGCACGAGACCGCCCCCCTCAACAGCGCGCTCGTCGAGCGTGTGGCCAGTCCACGTCATCCGTGCCATCGCGAGCACCCGAAGGCCCTGCGCGGAAAGCTCTCGCGCTGCAGCGTGCACAGCATCCTCATCGAGCGGCACGGTCCCGCCAGTGGCCACGGCCATACCTCCGTTCCGGCACATCGCGATCACGCGCTCCAGCGCGCCCTTCACGTGCAGCACGCGCGTCACGCCATCCAGATCCCTGTGGAGCGTGGCCATCCACTGCCGGTCGGACTCGAAGGGGATCGCGTCGATGCGCACCCACCGCTCGCGCAGTGCCACAGGATCGAGCGCAGGCGCAGAGCGGGCTGCCTTGGCCGCGGCGACCACCAGCGCGCCCTCCGTCGGATCGCCTTGGATACCCGGGACACCCGCGGCGTCGCGCGTGAGCGTCGCGTCATTGCATAGCGCCGCGGACTCGAGCGTGCCGAGAAGCGCAGGGCGATCGGTCACGTCCACGGGAACTCCGGCGCACTGGAACGAACCCTCCCGCCCGTATCCGGCTCCAGTCACCTCGAACCTTGTGCCCCCAGCGACGACAGCGGCAACCGTCATCTCGTTGCGAGTGAGCGTGCCCGTCTTGTCGGAGCAGATCACCGTCACGCTGCCGAGCGCCTCCACCGCAGGCAGCTTGCGGATGATCGCGCGCCGCGATGCCATGCGGGAGACGCCCACAGCGAGCATGATGGTGACGGCCGCAGGCAGCCCCTCCGGGATCGCGCCCACTGCGAGCGCCACCGCGGCCTTGAACATCTCGGCCGTCGGCTCGCCGCGCATGACGCCAAGCCCAAATGCCAGAGCCGCAATCACGAGAATCACCCACAGCAGCAGCGTGCTGAACGCGGCGATCTTCCTCGTCAGTGGCGTGGCGATCTCCTCGGCGGACGCGATCATGCCGCTTATGCGGCCAATCTCGGTGCCATCGGCGATCGCCACCACCATCGCGCGCCCGCTGCCGCGCACCACCAGCGATCCCGCGTAGGACATGCCCTCGCGATCTGCGAGCACGGTGCCCTCGGGCATCGCGGCAACGGACTTGGATACGGCCTTCGACTCGCCAGTGAGCATCGACTCATCGACCTTGAGATCGCGTGCGTGCACCACCCGCGAGTCCGCAGGCACCCGGTCACCGGGCTCGAGGACCACGATGTCGCCCACGCAGAGCTCGCTTGCCCCGATGCGGCGCCGCTCGCCGGCCCGGAGGACGGTCGTCTCGATGCTCATCGACCGCGCCAGCGCATCGATCGCCTTCACTGCGCGCTGCTCTTGAATGAACCCAACGGTGGCGTTGACGAGCACGACCCCCATGATCACTGTGCTGTCGACGTACTCCCCCAGCACGAGCGTGACAATGCCTGCCACCACGAGCAGATAGACCAGCGGCGCGTGGAACTGCGCGAGGGCAAGCTTCCACCAGGACTTCGCGCGCCGTGCCGTGATGCGATTTGGACCGTCGCGTGCAAGCCGCTGTGCGGCCTCGGCCGGCGTCAGCCCCACCGCGCCATCGCTCCCAAGACGGCGAATCGCCTCTTCGGCAGCGAGCGCATGCCACTTCACGTGGGAAGACCGTGCCACCCACAGATCCTAGACCTCGCAGCACACCCCCACCAACGAAAGGACGCCGCCACAGCGATCGCTGCAGCGGCGTCCGGGATGGTCTGGCGCCTGCCGGAGAAAGTCCGCGCGCACTCAGCGGAGCGCGTCGAGCGCCTTCGTCAGCGACGAGAGGTTCTCAGGCTTCGTCACCTTGCCGTCAAGGATTGATGTCGTGGAC
>JBIKNS010000132.1:0-6222 GCA_044358545.1 Phycisphaerales bacterium
TGCTGCGCGAGGGCGCCGCTGCAGGCCGCCTCGCGTTCGTCGCGAGCCCGATGATCTCGTGCGAGGACGCGTACCTGCTCGCGCGCGAGGTGCTGTCGCTCGACCCCAATGCTGCGCTCATCGTCGGCCCGGTGCCTGTGGTCGGCGCCGACAAGACGTTCCCCAACGGATTCGTGGTGCGCGCCGAGAAGGCGCCAAACGCACGCGGCGTGCGGCGCGTGCTCGAGGCGCTCGCGAAGTCGGCTGCTGGCCGCACTGCTGGCGCGACGGTGCATGACGCGGCCGCAGGGCTCGGCGCGCTCACCTCGGCTGGCGCGGGCACCGTGCTCCTGAGCGGCAACTACCCCAGCGAGTGGATCACCCCGGATTGGGCAGCTGCGCTTGGCACTCGCCGCGTGGTGATGCTCGAGACGCTTCCCAACCGCATGACCTCGGCAGCCGAGGTGCTGCTGCCCGCGGCCACGTGGGTGGAGAAGGCGGGCACCTTCGAGAACGCCACCGGTCGGCTCCAGGGCTTCGACCGCGCCATCGAGCCGATCGACTTCTGCAAGTCCGAGGCGCAGATCGCGCTTGACCTGCGCGCATCGCTCTCCGGCGGCGTGGCCGCCCCGTACGACGCAGCGGTCGTGCGTGCCGAGATGGCGCGCATCGCCGGTCTCGAGTCCTTCGCCACGGCGCATCATGCGGCCCCCGCGAAGCCCTACGTCGAGAGCGACATGACGCTCATCGAGCTCTGATCGTGTCGCGGCGGCTCGTCGGCGACGTCCGCGAGGTCGTCGCGCTCGCGTGGCCCACCGTGCTCACGATGGTGAGCTACACGCTCATGCAGTTCGTGGATGCGGTGATGGTGGCCCAGGTGGGGCCGCTTGAGGTTGCCGCGCAGGGCAATGGGGGAGTGTGGAGCTTCGCGCCTCTCTCGTTCTGCTTTGGCGTGCTGTCGCTGGTGAACACGTTCGTGGCGCAGCATGTGGGCGCCGGCCGCGGCCACGAGGCAGGGCGCTGGGCATGGGCGGGTCTCTGGCTGTCCCTTGCGGCGTGGCTCCTGCTGCTGCTCCCGTTCGGGTTCCTGGTGATGCCTGCGGCCTTCGCCGCGATGGGCCATGAGCCGGCGCTCGTGGAGCAGGAAACGCTCTATGCGCAGATCCTGCTCGCGGGCGGCATCCTGAGCCTGTGCGCGAAGGCCGTGCACAACTTCCTCTTCGGGATCGCCCGGCCGAAGGTCGTGGCGGTGGCAGCGATCGCGGGCAACCTCGTCAACGTCCTCCTCAACTACGTGCTGATCTACGGTGAGGCGGGCCTTCCGTCGCTCGGGCTGCCCGGCGTGCCGGGTGCGCCGGCGCTGGGGGTCACGGGCGCGGCGGTCGCGACGCTCTGCGGCGTGTTCGTGGAGCTGGCGGTCCCGCTCGCGCTGATGCTCGGACCCGCCATCGACAGGCTCCATGGCACGCGCCGCTCATGGCGGCCGCACTGGCACTCGATGCGCGAGCTGCTTCGCGTGGGTTGGCCTGCAGCGATCCAGTTCGGCAACGAGCTCATCTGCTGGGCAATCTTCATGAGCGTGCTTGTCGGACGATTCGGCACGATCGAGATCGCCGCGGGATGGGCTGTGCTGCGCTACGTCCACCTGTCGTTCATGCCGGCGATGGGATTCAGCGTGGCCACCACCACGCTCGTGGGGCGCGCCATCGGTCACGGCGAGCCTGCCGTCGCCGTGCGGCGCGCGCGTGCGGCCCTCGCGGTCACCGTGGCCTACATGGTCATCTGGGCAGTGATCATGCTGCTCATGCGCGAAGATCTCGTTCGCATCTTCGCGATTGCCGCCAACTCCGATGCCCAGACCGTGGCTCGCATCATCGAGGTGGGCGCGCAGCTCATGATCTGCGCGGCAGTCTTCCAGATCTTCGATGCAGTCGGCATCATCTACACCGGCGCACTGCGCGGTGCGGGCGACACGCTGTGGCCCGGGCTCGTCACCATGGTGCTGGCCTGGAGCTGCATCGTGGGCCTCGGGTGGTGGCTGGCCGTCTCGCAGCCGCAGTGGGGGGCCGTCGGTCCCTGGATCGGCGCCAGCGCCTACATCGCGGCAGTGGGGGTGGCGCTGGCGTGGCGCTTCGAGCGCGGCACCTGGCGGTCCATCAGGCTGCTGGAACCGGCTCCAGCCCCCGCTATGATGGGCGATTCCCCATGACGACCACCACTTCCGCCGCCGCTGCCACCGTCTCCAACCCCTCTGCCGCGCGCCCGCACCTCGAGGCCGCAAAGAAGCTCGAGGCGGACGGCAGGCGCCATGAGGCGATCGCCGAGTACCGCAAGGCGAAGGAGCACGATGCCGCTCCGTCCACCATCTTCCGCATGGCGTTCCTCATGGACCTGCTTGGGCATGACTCGGAGGCGATGCACGCCTACGAGGAGCTCTGCTGCATGCCCAACCCGCCGGTGAATGCGCTGGTCAATCTCGCGGTGATCTACGAGGACCGTGGCGACTTCGTGCGCGCCGAGCGCTGCCTGAAGAAGGTGGTCGACACCGATCCCAACCATCGCCGCGCGCGCCTGTTCATGAGGGACGTGGTCGCCAGCCGCACCATGTACTACGACGAGAAGGCCGCGAACGACACCGCCAAGCAGGCCGCCGTCCTGCATACCCCGGTGACCGACTTCGAGCTTTCGGTGCGCGCGCGCAACTGCCTGCGCAAGATGAACATCCGCACGCTCGGCGACCTGCTCCGCATCACCGAGGCCGAGCTGCTGGCCTACAAGAACTTCGGCGACACCAGCCTTGTCGAGATCAAGCAGATGCTCGCGTCGCGTGGTCTGCGCCTTGGCCAGGGCCTCGAGGGCGGCCAGGCCGCGGACTTCCACCGCGAGTACATCGACCGCCTGCGCGAGGCCGTGCCTGAGCAGCTGCTGAATCAGCCGATCTCGGGCCTCGACCTCAGCGTGCGCTCCCGCAAGGCGCTTCAGGTTCTCGGCATCGCCACGATCGGCGAGCTCGCCAGCCGCACCGAGGCCGAGCTCATGGGTGTGAAGAACTTCGGCGCCACGAGCCTCGACGAGATCAAGGCGAAGTTGGTCGAGCGCGGTCTCTCGCTCAGAGTGATCGAGTAGCGCCCCACGAGCCGACAATCCAAGGAGCCATGGATGGCTCGCACATGACGACCCGCTCGCTGCGCGCGCTGGCTGCACTGGCTGCGGCATGCTCCGTGGCGGTCGTTTGGGGGTGTTCGCAGCCCTCGCGGAGCCAGCCCACCGCTCGCGCCCCTGAGCCTGTCTTCCGTAGGGGACCGGACGCTCCAGCGCCCGCGAGCCCAGCCCAGGACACCTACGCCAAGCCCGTCGAGGCGGTGGCATCGGTGGGTCCGCCTGCGCCTCCTCCGCCTCCGCCCCCGAGACCTCGGCCCACGCCCCCGGCGCACGAGCCTGACATTCGCGTGCGCATCGCGGACGTGGAGCCGGGCGCCAAGGCCCGGGTTGGGGCGAGGGGTCAGCGCCTTCGCGTGACGATCGGGTGCATGGTGGCCGACGAGACGGTGCCCACATCCGGCAGCGCGTACGTGCTTGCAGCGCCCGCCGAGTTCGCGCTCTCCGCCTCGGGGTGGTCGGTGCGGGACGCCGCTGGGACGCTCGCCGCATGGCCGGCGGAAGTGGCGCAGCTGAGCGTCATCGCAGAGAGCGGGCCGTCGCAGGTCGAGTGGAATGGCATCACATGGCCGGGGCACATGAGGCTGGTGCGCGTCCCGTCGGGCGGCATGGATGTCGTGATGGACGTGCCTATTGAGACGTACCTGCCTGGTGTGGTCGCCAAGGAGCTCTATGGGTCGTGGGACCTCGACACATTCAAGGCTCAGGCGATCGCCGCGCGCAGCTATGCGGTGGTCGAGGATGACCGCTGGAGCGAACGTCGCCACTACGACGTGGTGGCCGGCGAGCAGAGCCAGGCGTGGATCGGCGCGACGAGCAATCCCACAGCGCTTCAGGCCGTGCGCGAGACGCGGGGCATGGTGCTCGTGCACGATGGCCTCGTGGTGCCCGCGTACTACTCAAGCGCGTGCGGCGGTCGGCCTGCGACCGCGCGCGGCGCGATCACCGACAATCCCCATCATGCGATTGCGCCCGTGTCGACGGGCGACGGTGCCGCGCGAACCGGATGCTGCGAGCGCACGAAGGTCGCGACATGGACCGCGAGCATCCCTGCCACGAAGGTCGCCGAGCGGCTGCGTGCGTGGGGCCGCACCAACTGGAGGCCGGATGTGGCGGCGATCGAGTCGATCACCGCAGTTGCGCCCGCGCGCCGCAATGCGGCCGGGCGCACAGTGGCGTTCACGCTCACCACACCCAAGGGTGACGTGACTGTCGGCGCAGAGGAGCTGCGCACGGCGATCAACGCCGCGCGCGACAAGGCCACCTCAATCAGGTCGTCGGACTGCACGATCACGCTTGCGCGCGGATCGATGGAGTTCGCGGGGCGCGGCTTCGGCCATGGCGCCGGCATGTGCCAGCATGGTGCGCAGGAGATGGCGCGTCGCGGCACGGGATGGAAGGAAATCCTTGCCCGCTACTATCCGTCTTCGCGCGTCGAGACGGCGTGGCGCTGAGCAACGATGTTCACTGGTCTCGTTCAAGCGATTGGCACCGTTGCTGACGCCGCGCCCTCGGGTGCCGGGCGGAGAATCACGATCGATCCGGGTGCGTGGGAGCATGCGGGCGTGCCGGGCGAATCGGTCGCGGTGAGCGGCGTGTGCCTGACGCTCACGGGCGTCACGGCGAAGGGCCACTGGACCTTCGACGTGGTGCCGCAGACGCTCGCGCTCACGTGCGCCGGGTCGTGGGCCGCGGGCACGCGCGTGAACCTCGAGGGTGCAGTGTCCGCGTCGACGCCGATGGGCGGTCACATCGTGCAGGGTCACGTCGACGGGATCGGGACGGTGGAGTCCGTGGACCGCAGCGGAGGGGGATGGCGAACGCGCATCTCGGCAGACCCCGCAATGCTCGCGCCGCTCGCGCCGCAAGGATCGGTGGCTGTCGACGGCGTGTCGCTCACAGTGGCTGCGTGCGGGCCAGGATGGATGGAAGTGGCGCTGATCCCGGAGACGCTCGCGCGCACGACGCTCGCGCACGCCCTCGCGGGCGCGCGGGTGCACATCGAGGTTGATCACATCGCCAAGCTCGTCGACCGTGCGGTATCGCGCATGCTGGCTGCGCGCGGGGCGATCAGCGACCGGCGCTGATGCACACCAGCGTAAGGTCGTCGGTCTGCGGGAACTCGCGCACCACGGCGTCGAGCCGCATCGCAACCGCATCGGTGAATCCCTGCGCGGTGCCTTCAGCCAGCGCCTTGCCAAACACGTCGACGTAGACCAAGTTCGGCATGCGCGGCTCGGATGGATCTTGGCCGGGCTCCGGCCACGCCTGCTCGAATCCGTCGGAGTAGAGGAGGAGCATCTCGCCCGGACCGAGCGTGAGCTCCCGCTGCGGGTACGACTCGCCCTCGAAGATGCCAAGCAGGCTGCCGGCGCCCTCGATCATCTCGAGCGAGCCATCGGCGCGCGCGTGGATGGCGGGGAGATGGCCTGCGCTCGAGATGGACACGCGACCGGTCCGCGTGTCGAGCACCGCGTACACCGCTGTCGCGAAACGCGTCGACTTGCCGCCGCGCGCCACCATGTCCGCGTTCACCTTCGCCAGCGACTCGGAGGGCTGCAGGATTCGGTACGCATTGCCATCGATCTCCTTCGTCTGGAGCCCGCGCGAGATGACGAGCGTGAGCAGCGCCGCGGGCACGCCGTGGCCCACCGCATCAAGGAGGAACGCGCCAATGTGATGTTCATCGAGACGCACGACGCTGTAGATGTCGCCGGAGACGTAGGACGCCGGGCGCCAGAGGGCTGCTGTCGAGAAGGGGCCGACCGATGGGAGGCTGCGCGGCAGGAACTCGCGCTGCACGCTCGCGGCGAGCTGCAGCTCGTCCTGCAGGCGCTCCATCTCGTGGCGCAGGCCGCCGGAGAATCGCGCCGCGAGGGTCATCTCGCCGCGCAGGCGCTCGAACTCCCGCTGGCGCGCAAGGAGGGCGCGCAGCGCGGTAGCCAGATGATCGGGCCCAAGTTGCGCATCAAGCGCGAGGGTGATGCCCGATGCCGGGGGCTGCGCGGCTCGGGCAGGGCCCACAAGCGCGATCACCGGGCGCGCATCCGATGCGGCATCTTCGACGATGCGCGAGAGCGCGTC
>JBIKNS010000133.1:0-6210 GCA_044358545.1 Phycisphaerales bacterium
TTCATGCACGACCAGCTGCCGCGCGCGGTGATCCGGTTCCGCCAGGGGTTTGGCCGCCTGATCCGCGGAGCGACGGACTCGGGACGCGTCGTCGTGCTCGACCCGCGCATCGTGACGAAGCCCTACGGCCGCGCATTTCTGGAGGCGCTGCCCGACGGGATCGAGCCGGAGGTCAGGATGGACGAGAGCGCGGAGTGAGATCGTCGCGCGGACCGGGTGAGTCGGTGCGACGCGAGCCGGCCTGCCCGCAGGCAGGCGCTCAGAACCAGCCGCGCTTCTGGACCTGGTAAGTCTGCACGAACTCCGCATCCGACTTCGTGAGGTAGATGATGCCCTCGATGAGGCCGATGACGCTGCCGGCGCTGCAGGTGAGCACCGTGATCACGATCCTCAGGATGCCGCCGGTGACATCGCCGAGAATGAACCGGTGGATACCGATGCCGCCGAAGAGGATGCCCATGATGCCGCACAGCACACGCTTGCTCTCCTGCTGCGGAGGCGCGCCATTCGGGAACGAGTGGGGGGCCGTTGACATGTCCCGGATGCTAACGAGCACACGCATTCGTCGCAGCGCACGTCACGCCGGCACCAAGAGCCGTCGCGCACGCCCGTCTGAATGCGTTCCAATGCGGCACGCGGCGCGCTACGACCGCAGCACCTTGGCCTTGGGGTAGCTGCCGCCGAGCACCTTGGCGGAGGGCGCACGCATCCAGTCCTCGAGCACGGAGGCGTACACGCCACGGAAGTCCGTCGTGAACTTGAGGTCGCCCTGGTCGAGGTCCGTGAGCGACGGGTGCGTGCCCACGAGTCCGGCACGCACCATCGGCCCGATCAGGAACATCGGCGCCGCGGTGCCGTGGTCAGTGCCGCCTGACGCATTCTGCCGTACGCGGCGGCCGAACTCGCTGAACACCATCGTGAGCACGCGCGTGTCGTTGCCCTGCGCCACCAGGTCGTCCTGGAATGCCTTGAGCGCATCGCCCACGCCGCGCATGAGCTGCGCATGCGCGTTCGCCTGGCCGGCGTGCGTGTCGAAGCCGCCGATCGACGCGTAGTAGACGCGGGTGCGCATGTCGGCACGGATCATGGCCCCGATCGCCTGCAGCTGCCGGGCAATTGGCGTGGTCGGGTAGCGCACGAGCGGCGACGTGCGCAGCGCGCCGCGGATGCGGTCGCTCGAGAGCTGCGCGTCGAGGGCAGTGCGCATCAGGAATGCCTGCTGGCTTCCGGGCGTCACGCCATCGATCTCGCCTGCGCGCGTCAGCTGCTCGTACGTCGACTCCAGCGACGGGTCCACGTCGGCGCCCATCCACCGGAAGAGCTGCGCGTTCTCGAAGGAGACCGGCGTGCTGCGCGCGCCGATGAGCGCCAGCGGCGCCGTGCGGCCGATGGAGATCACGCCCTCCGGGTCGGGCGTGCCGCTGCAGGTGCAGTCCACGTACCGGCCGATCCATCCCGCACCCTTGGCATCGGTGCGTGCGGTGTGCCAGATGTCCATCGACGCGAAGTGCGAGCGGTTGGGATTTGGGTAGCCCACGCCCTGCACGATCGACAGGCGCCCATCGTCCAGTAGCGCCTTGAAGCCCTCGAGGTTCGGGTGCAGGCCCATGCCCGCTGCAGCGTCAGCGATCAGCACAGGATTGCTCCCCGCGCGCGCTGGGGATGCGAGCCCGAGCGCGGGGCGCGCGCGGTAGTACGCGTCGTCGCCGTAGGGCACCACGGTGTTGAGGCCGTCATTGCCGCCCGCGAGCTGCACGACCACCAGCACACGCTCCTCCGGAACGCCAGGCGTGCTGCCCGTGCGCGTCGACTGCTGCGCCAGCACGCCTAGTGCGCTGTGCTGGAGGAACCACGGAATCGTCGAGACAAGCGACGCGAGCGTGACGCCCTGCTGCAGGAAGACTCGTCTGGAGAAGGGAAGGGTCGGGTCAGTCATGCATGCCTCGCATTCGTCAGCAGAGCTGGTACTCGGGGAGCGCCGTCGCCATGCATAGCGCGCGCACGAGGCGCTCGCCTGCGAGCGGGCCGCCGAGCGACCGCGCGAATGCGCGGAACTGCTCCCTGCGTGCAGCCACCGGTTCCACAGACAGGCAGAGCTCAAGCGCTGCGTCGGCTGCGGCTTCGGCGCCGCCCGCGCGCGCGCGCGCGGCGACCGCCTGCTCGAAGGGCCCGCCCGCCCATGGATTGGGGTCGCTCGCCCACTGTCCGCTCTCGGGGAGCCGTCCGGTCAGGAGGTACACGGCAGTGTTCTGGCGGATGAAGAGCGTGCTTGTGTTGATCCATGCGCGCCCGCCGTCCCAACCCTTGACCGATGGCGGCTGGAAGAGGCTCTGGCCCATGAGATCGAGCGCGGACGAGAGCGTGGCGAGCTCGCGCGGGGGCGTGCCGATCTGGCGGATCGTCTGCACCACGAGCTGCACCGGGCTCTTGACAACCGACCCGCGGTACGCAGGATCGTGAAAGTGGCGGCTCAGGAAGAGCGTGCGCAGCACAGGCTTGAGCTGGTACCTCTCGCGCCGCATCAGCTCCGCCAGCCGCGTGATCGCGGTGCGCGCATCGCGGTCCGGCGCGTCAGGCCCATCGTCCACGAAGAAACGGTGCAGCTTGCGGCAGATGAACTCCGAGCATTCCGGCCTTGAGAGCAGGATCTGGACAAGGTCGTCGCCATCAAGGGGGCCTGTCCTGCCAAGGATCGACTTGCGGCCGTCATCGTGCGCCCGACCGTCGAACCGGAAGGAGTCATCCTCGAACGTGAATCCGGTCAGCGCGCGCGCCGCCTCCTTGATGTCCCGCTCGGTGTAGCCGCGGCCCTCGCCGAGCAGGAACAGTTCCATGAGCTCGCGCGCGAGGTTCTCGTTGGGCTGCCCGCGCCGGCTGCGGTTGTTGTCGAGGTAGCGCAGCATCGCCGGGTCGCGGATGATGCGATACGCGAGCTCCCCGAAGTCCCCGGTCGCATGTGTGCGCAGCATGCGGTTCTGGAGGTACATGTGGTAGCTGTCCTCGATCGTCCGCCAGCCAGTGGCGAAGTGCCCGTGCCAGAAGAGCGTCATCTTCTCCTCAAGAGGCCGCCCCGTCTCGATGATCCGCTTCAGCCACCACTGGCGCAGCGCGACGATCTGCTCGCGGTCCTGCGCATCCGCCGCGTTTCGCTCGCGCTGGATGCGCTCGAGCACTCCCTCGTCGTTGTCGCGGCGCGCGCGGGCGAACGTCAGGCGCTCCTCCTCGCTTGGGGGGCGCCGAATTGTCGCATCGAAGAGGTCGTCGGGAGTGGGGTCCGCGGCGAGTCCCTCATAGTCCACGAGGTAGTCCACGGCATCGGTCGGTCCCATCTCCACCAGTGCCTGAACTTGCCCTGGGGTCCCGCCAAACCCCGCACGCGCGAGCAGGTGCGCCGCTGCGGCGCGGTCCCAGCGTTCGCGTGGGATGGGTGCCAGGGAGGGGTCGGGCATGGGTCGGCTCAGCACTCAGTTCGCAGCGATCGCTCCTGCGGTTCGACCAGAGTGTGCCACCGGGACCACGCACAGGACAGCAAGAACAGCGGGCGGGACAAGAAGAAGTGCGCTTCTATGGCCGACGAAGCCCGCCTCCATGAAGGGTGCGCACGCCACAATGGCCATCACGGCAAGCCACGGGGGACGGTGGCGCAGCCGCAGGATCAGCCAGAAGGGGAACACGAGGCCGTAGAGGCCAAGGAGCCGCAGGTAGTTCGCCTCGCCGCCCATCGCGAGCGGCTCGCGCGAACCGCTCCCGAACAGGTCAGGCAGCGCCCACAGCGCGACTCCGCACCCGAGCAGGCACACGGCGACCGCAATCAGGCCGCGGCGCATCTCGCGAGCATGCATGCCGATGGTGGCGCATGCCTGCGCGGTCCACTGCACCAGCACGGGCCAGATCGGCAGCGCATCGCCTGACGCGGGATCAAAGGTCATCGCGCTCACCATCAGCATCAGCGCGAAGGTGACGCCGAAGACCGCGAAGCTGTGGCGGCTCGGGCTCCGCTCGCGCGCACGGTGGAACGTGAGGTCCAGGTAGGGGCAGGCGAGGAACCCCAGCGCGATCACGGGCGCGGCGTAGGCAAGCTCAGATGCAGGACGCGCGCCACTCCACGGGATCTGGGCCAGCCGCGATGCGCCGACCGACAGCGCCACCCATGCGCTCGCTGCGCATGCCGCCACGCCAATGCCCAGCCAGAGCGAGTCTGAGGCACCGCCGCGCCGCAGCAGCACAAAGAGCAGCGCGATGCCCACAAGGAGCAGCATCTGCGCGGGCGGTCCCGAGGGGTCGCCGGCCACGCGCCAGGTGAGGAACGCGCACTGGTAGAGGATCGTCGCGGCTGCGAAGGCGACCATCGCGCCGCCGAGCTTCGCGCGAAGCGCCTGGCTACGCGTGCGGTCCACGACGTATCCGAACGCCGCGCATCCGAGCACGTTGGGCACGGCAAACGAGATGAATCCGGGCCAGCCGTAGTCGCGCAGCAGGATCAGCGGCAGGTACATGCCGATGCACCACGTCCAGCTCGTCGTGCAGTAGAGCCCCCAACCGACGGTGCGCGCGAGCGCTGGCATCGCGGCGAGCGTAGCGCCGCACGCCAGAGGGAGCGCGCCGCCCCTCACGCGCCGCCCCTCACGCGCGTCCCCCCGCGCGCACGTGCGAGGGCGTCACGCAGGCGCGGTCAGTCGTCGGCAGAGATCGTGCGCGGGCCTTCGCCCGCCTTCTTCTCGTACGTGCCGTCGCCGGCACGCTCGTACTTGGTGAACCCCAGTCGCTCGAGGTTCGAGTTCGAGAGCCGCTGCGCATCGCTGCCAGCCTGGAACTGGCTCGCGACCGGCACCCGCCTCACTGGCGCACCGGTGTCAGGATGAGCGATCAGCGCCGCATCGGTGATGCGCTGGAAGACCTCGAAGCGCTCGCCGTCGCTGCCGTCGGGTTTGATGATGGCGTACACGTAGGTCGGCATGGGCGGTCGGCTGCGTGACTGTAGGCCTCAGGCTCCAAGCGACGCCAGCAGGTCGCGCGCGTGGGCGACATCGCCGGTGCGCGCGGCGCCCGCCTCCCGCTCGATCACGAGCTCGATGTCCTCGCGGCCGCGGCCCCCGGCGACGTTCGCGTCGCGCACGGCCTCGAGGAACTCGCGCCACGGCACGCTGCCATCGCCCGCGCGCACCTCTCGGCCCCACGTGCCCGGCACGGCCGTCGGCATCGCATCCTTGATGTGCACCTGCCGGATGCGCGGCGCGAGCGTGCGCACCGCAGCGACGGGATCGCCCATCCCGTAGAGGATCATGTTCGCAGGATCGAAGTTCACGCCAGCGCGCGGGCGACTGAGATCGCCGAGTGCCTGTGACAGCGTGGCGGCGCTCTCCTGGCCCGTCTCGAACGCCACGTCAACGCCGCGCTGCGCGAAGATGTCAATGACGGTCCGCAGCCGGTCGAGCATCGTCGTGCGCTCCGGCGCCTCTAGCTCGTGCGGAATGAAGCCTGCATGGAAGGTGACGAGCGGGATGCCGTGCGCAGCCGCAAACTCGGCGACACGGATCGCACGGTCGAGGTTGGCGTTCCACCAACGGTCGCTGCGCACGCCGCCTGTGCGTGCAATGCTCTCAAGCGTCGAGTAGTCCTCGCCCACGGTGGCGAGCATCCCGCTGACGATGTCGATGCCGTCGTTGCGCAACTGCTCGCACGCGTGGCCCCAGCGGCGGTGATCCTCCACGCACGGCACGAGCGCAAGCTGCACGCGCATAATCCTCAGGCCGCGAAGCAGCGATGCGAGCTCCTCGGGCCCCGACGGGCGCAGGCTCCATGAGCAGACGGCGGTGCGCATGCAGGGCTCGCGATGCTACAATTTGCGTCTCGGATCCGACCGTGACCACGCTGAAGGCAGGACATCCGCGGCTGTCGCTCACTGAGCGCATGGAGGCATTCGTCTCCCGGCTGTCGACGCGCAACAACTTCTGGCACAAGGTGTGCTCGCTGGTGTGGCTGCCATACGCGTTCCGGTCCGGCATCACGATGAAGAGGCTTGGCCCGGACCGCTTCGTGGCCGTGCTGCCCTTCAGGCGCTTCAACCGCAACTGGTACAACGCGATGGCTGGCGCGGCCTTGCTCGGCAACAGCGAGGTTGCCGCAGGCATGTACCTCTTCTCGCGCTGCGGGGCGGACTACATCGTGGTGTGCAAGGAGATGCGCTACCGATTCCTGCGGCCGTGTGTG
>JBIKNS010000024.1:0-19216 GCA_044358545.1 Phycisphaerales bacterium
GGCCCGGCGCCTCGAGGCGCTCGAGAAGCGCAATGCGGCCCTTCAGCAGGAGGTTGTCGACCTCAAGGCCGAGTCCGGCGAGCGTTGGCTCACCGAGGAGCGCGCTGCCGAGATCCGCGGCATCGTGCAGGACGTGCTCGCCGACGCTGGCGAGCGGTCGAGCCTGCAATCCTCCGGCATGACGGCCGGCTGGGACGACGGTTTCTTCCTCTCCAGCCCCGACGGCCGCTTCCGGATGAACATCGCTGGCTTCTCCCAGGCGCGATGGGTCTGGAGCGAGATGCGGCAGTCGCTGCCGCCTGGGCCCGTTCAGTTCCCGACCAACCTGACCGCGACCGGATTTGACCTCCCGAACACGCAGCTCTGGATCGACGGTCACATCTTCTCCCCTGACGTGACCTACATGGTGAAGACCCGTTTCCAGAGCGACACCCCGAGCGACTTCCGGTACGGCGCGGCTGGCGAGCCTGGCGGCTTCGTCCAGTGGGGTGGCGACGGCGGTCAGCTCCAGCTCATGGACGCGTGGGTGCGTATCGCGCTCACCGACGAGTGGTCATTTCGTGCTGGTCAGTTCCGCTCGCCGTACAGCCGAGACTTCCTCGTGCTCGAGCAGTATCAGATGGCAGTCGCGCGGTCCGTGATCGCCGAGCACTACTCGATTGGGTACACGCAGGGCCTCGAGCTCGAGTACCTGACCGATGAGGTGCGCTGGCGCCTCTCGGTGAATGACGGCGGAAACGACTACCTCTTTGGGCCCGCGCAGGTCGTGGGATCGCAGCCCTGGAACTCGACATGGGAAGATCAGCCGTCGAAGTGGGCGGTCACGAGCCGCTTCGAGTGGAAGGGCGCGGGTGCTTGGCGGCAGTTCGACCAGTTCACGAGCCCCGAGGGCACTGATCCCGGTTGGCTGTTCGGCATCGCGTTCAACCTTCAAGGATCGAATCCCACGGAGACCGTTCCAGGGAACAACCTGAACGGTCAGCTGCCCAACTCGAGCGGGCAGGCGAACGACTGGTTCGGTGTCACGGCTGACTACACGATGCTGTTCGGGGGCGCGTCGCTCTACGTTGCGGGCTACTGGAACTACGTCAGTTCGCACAGTGCGTTCTACCCCAACGTACTCCCGCCGGTGAACTACTTCGACATCGGCAACACCTACGCCATGGGCGCACAGGTGCAGTTCGCCGGCTACTTCGCCCCGAAGTGGGAGGCATTCGTTCGCTACGAGTACGGGTACGCCAACAACAGCGACCCGTGGCTCAATGGGTCTGGGCTGCAGGGCGCACCCCAGCTCGTGCAGTTCACGCAAGGGCAGTCGCACCTGTCGATCGCGACGGTGGGCGTGAACTGGTACATCGACGGTCAGGACCTCAAGGTCAGTGCCGACTTCGGATACGCATTCACGCCGGTCGATCCGGCCTTCGCCACGCCGCAGATCGGCTGGCGCGGGTCCGAGTCCGACGAATTCGTGATGCGCGCCCAGATCCAGCTGATGTTCTGATGTCCGGCTCGGCGGGCGACCGCCGGGAGGTCGCCGGGCGGCTGGCTGGCGGCTTCCGGTCGAGAGGGGGCCATGGACGGCAAGCGTGTTCAGTTTGTGTAAAGGATTGTGAAGAACTGTGAAGGTTGTGTGTGTTCACGGTTCAGAATGCGCGCTTCTGAACGCGCTCGGTCTAGGTTGCCCGCTCTCCATGGTCCTTGCCACCCCGATGTGTTCCCTAGTCATCGCCGGTCTCTGTGCTGTGGTCTCGCCTGCAGACGCCGATGGTGATCGTCAAGCCATGGCAGCCGGGGGCGCGGCCGCCTCGAGCGACGCTTCAGTGAGCACTGGTCCTCCCTCACGAAACCTCCAGGACGAGATCGCCGAGCTGCGCGCCAAGATGCTGGAGATGGAGTCGCGCCACCAGAACGAGATGGCGGCGCTTCGCGCGGAGTACGGTGACCGGTGGCTCACGGAGCAGCGCGCCGAGGAGATCCGCGCCCTGGTGCGCGATGTGATCTCGGACGCGCAGGCGCGCACGAACCTCAAGGGGCAGGGCGCCACGGCCGGATGGGACAGGCACTTTTTCCTCGCCAGCGAGGACGGCAAGTTCAAGATGCAGATCCGCGCCCAGATCCAGGCGCGCTGGGCTCTGACGGATCAGAACATGGGCACTGCTGCTGACGCAGCGCCCGGCTCCCCGAGCGAGCCCACATCATCGGACAACACCTGGGGATTCGAGTTCCGCCGCATGAAGCTGGACTTCTCGGGGTACATCATCGATCCGTCGTGGACCTACGAGCTGCAGCCGATCTGGAACCGCTTCCAGACCGCAACGGCGACGAACGGCGCAATCGAGAACGTGTTCATCCAGAAGGAGCTGGCCGACGGGCTGAGTGTGCGGGTGGGCCAGTACAAGGTGCCCTTCAACCGGGAGGAGTTCATCACCAGCACCATGCAGATGGTGATCGAGCGTTCTCTGGCCAGCGAGATGCTCACCCCCAAGTTCTCGCAGGGACTGATGGCGGACTGGCGCACCGAGCACTTCCGGCTGCGCGGGTTCTTCGGCGATGCGCTGCGCGCCAACGGCTCGGGTGTTCGCGTGTCGGGTGCGGGCCTCGACCAGGGCAATGCTGGCGCGCTCGCCAACTACAACGGCGGCTTCAACCAGCCCATTGGCTCGAATCCCGTGAACTACGCGATGTCGACACGTGGCGAGTGGCGCATGGCAGGCAACTGGTCGCAGTTCCGGGACATGATGGGCACGCCCGACGAGGACTTCGGGGTGCTTCTTGGAGGGGCGTTCATGGCGCAAAGCCTCCGGCAGATCCCGGCGACCTCTGCGGCCAACCCGATCAACCCGATGAAGAGCATGTGGGCGGCCACAGGCGACCTCACCTTCGAGTTCCCGGGGGCGAGCATCTTTGCGGCTGGCATCTACCGCCGCGTCAACCTTGTCGACAGCATGATGACCCGCGAAGGCAGCATCGACGACGGCATGGACCAGTGGTCGGCAGTCGTGCAGGCGGGCTACTTTGTGCTGAACGACCTTGAGCTCTACAGCCGCTATGAGTGGGGTAACAGCGACAGCAACAAGTACAGGACCTTTGCCGGCGCCACGGATGCCAACGGCGAGGAGCTCTCCATCCTGACGGTTGGCCTCAACTGGTTCCCGGCCGGATCCAAGAACCGGAACCTGAAGTGGTCCGCTGATGTCGGCATCGGATTCACGCCAATCATCGACTGGGCCAACAGCGGCGCTGACTGGATGGTGGACTACACCAACGATGGCGGTGCCAGCAACGACGGTCAGGTCGTGATCCGGACTCAGATGCAGATCCTGTTCTGAGCGCAAGGGAGCGACCGGGCCCGGCGTGACCTCGGCCGTGCGAAGGCCGGACGTGGCATCCGCCGCCTATCCGGTGGCGGTTGGGCAAGGCGACCCCGGTAGGATCGCCCGATGGCCATGATGGCAGAGGTGGAGACGGCACGCGCGAGCGTTACCCGAGTTGAGGTTCGGGCCGCCGATGGTGTGGGAGACCCTCGCGGCGAGGCGCTTCGCAAGAGGATTGTGGCGGCTGGCTGCGGGGCTCCGACGCGAGTCGCACATGTGTCCGTGTACCTGATTCGTGGACTGGCTGACGCCGCGGTGGCCGACCGCGTCGCGCGCGAGCTGCTTGCCGATCCAGTGACGCAGCGCGCGAGTGTGGCTGCGATCGCATCTGCGGCGCCTTCCTGCGCCGTCGAGGTGCACCCGCTGCCGGGAGTGATGGACCCTGCCGCGGAAAGCGTGCGTGTGGCGATTGCTGCGCTGACTGGCGCTGCCGTGGAGGTGCGCACTGGAGACCGCTACGAGTTCGAGGGGATGGATGCCGATGCGGCGCGCGCAGCGGTCGAGTCGCTGGTCGCCAACACAGTGATCCATGCGGTGCATTCGGGCGCGTACCACCCCGCGGACTTCGTGCGGGGCACGCCGTATGAGCTGCGCATCCGCGAGGTGAAGCTGACGGGCCTCACCGACGGCGAGCTCGAGAAGCTCTCGCGCGAGGCGCACCTTTTCCTGTCGCTTGACGAGATGCGTGCGGTGCAGTCCGAGTACTCGCGGCTTGGCCGCGAGCCTCGCGAGATCGAGCTCGAGACGATCGCGCAGACCTGGAGCGAGCACTGCGTGCACAAGACGCTCAAGGCAACAGTGCGCTACCGGCCCTCTGGCCCCGATGACCTTGTTGCGGCGACCGCCGAGATGCGCCCCGGGCATGAGCCGCAGGCCGACGGGTCGGTGATCATCCACAACCTGCTCAAGAGCACGGTGGCCGCGGCGACACATGAGCTGATCGGCCGTTCGCCCATTCGGCCAGGGCCCGGCGTGGATACGCAGGCTGCGCCGATCGACTGGTGTCTCTCGGTGTTCTCCGACAACTCCGGCGTCATCGCCTTCGACGACCGCGACGCGGTGTGCATCAAGGTGGAGACGCACAACCACCCCAGCGCCATCGAGCCCTACGGCGGCGCGGCGACCGGCATCGGCGGATGCATCCGCGACGTGATCGGCACCGGACGGGGTGCGAAGCCGATTGCAGCGACAGACGTGTTCTGCGTGGCGCATCCGGTGGGCACTCGCGTGCCGCGAGGGTGCCTGCCTCCATCGCGCGTGCTGCCGCAGGTGGTGGCCGGAGTGCGCGACTACGGCAACCGCATGGGGATCCCGACGCTGTCTGGGTCGGTGTGGTTCGACGACCGCTACATCGGCAACCCGCTTGTCTACTGCGGGTGCATCGGGATGATGCCTCGCACGCACGTGAAGGGCCAGGTGCTCGACGGCGACATCATCGTGGCGATCGGCGGCCGCACAGGGCGCGACGGCATCCACGGCGCGACGTTCTCGAGCGCGGAGCTCACCGATACGCACGCGGACGAGTTCAGCCATGCGGTGCAGATCGGCAACGCGATCACCGAGAAGACGCTGCTCGATGCGATCCTCGTGATGCGCGACGACGCTGCGGGCTGCCTCTACCGGGGCCTCACCGACTGCGGCGCGGGCGGGTTCTCGAGTGCGGTGGGCGAGATGGGTTCCGAGATCGGCGCGGAGGTGCACCTCGAGCGCGCGCCGACCAAGTACGACGGCCTGTCGCCCACGGAAGTGTGGATCAGCGAGGCGCAGGAGCGCATGGTGCTTGCGGTGCCCCCGGCATCGATGGCGCGTGTGCGTGCGATCTGCGCAGATCACGGAGTGGAGTGCTGCGAGCTCGGCACCTTCGGCACGCCCACGCGCGAGATCATCCTGCGCTGGCATGGCACAGAAGTGGGCCGTCTCGACTGCGGGTTCCTGCACGGCGGCATCCCGATGCCGACGCGCGATGCCGCGTGGGAGCCGCTGTGGGCACGCGAGCACTCGGGGCTTCCTGGCGCGACGGCTGAGGGCGGCGAGATTCCGCGGGTGGGCGCTGCGGAGTCGATCGCCGATGCGCTGCGTGCGCTGCTCTCGCACCCCAACATCGCCAGCAAGGCATGGATCATCCGTCAGTACGACCACGAGGTGCAGGGCACGAGCGTGGTGAAGCCGCTGGTGGGCCCTGGCGCTGGCGGGCCAGGCGATGCGTCGGTGATTGCGCCGAAGGCCGGTTCGACGCGCGGCGTGGGCATCGCGTGCGGGCTTGCGACCGGTCTCGCGGCGGACCCCTATGTGATGGGACTCGCGGCGATCGACGAGTGCGTGCGCAACCTCGTGTGCAGCGGCGTCGATCCTTCGCGCATCGCGATCCTCGACAACTTCTGCTGGCCAAGCTGTGGCGACCCCCGCAACCTTGCGTCGCTCGTGCGTGCCGCGGAGGCGTGCTACGACGGCGCGAAGGCCTACCGCACTCCCTTCGTGAGCGGCAAGGACTCGCTCAACAACCAGTTCGTCGCCGAGGGCGGGCGCGTGATCCGTATCCCGCCGACACTGCTGATCACGGGCATGGGCATCGTGTCCGACGTCGGACGATGCGTGACGATGGACGCGAAGGGCGCAGCGAGCGGCGACGCGACTGTGCTCGTGATCGTGGGCGAGACAGGCACGCAACTAGGCGGTTCGCACTGGTCGCTGGTGGCGGGGATTGACCGCGACGCGTCGCTGCCGATGCCGCGCGTGGATCTCGAGCGCGGGCCCGCGATCGCGGCAGCCGTGGCGAAGGCGATTCGGTCGGGCTTCGTGCGCAGCGCGCATGACCCCAGCGAGGGTGGACTGCTGGTGGCCGCTGCCGAGATGGCATTCGCCGGCGGATGCGGGCTCCGCATTGACCTTCGCAAGGTGCCGCTCACGCGCGCGGCGCGTGCGGCGGCTGAGCTGGCGCATGGTGGTGGGGCGCAGGCGCGTGCGGTCGCCTTCGCCGAGGACCCCTCGCGGTACCTGCTTGAGGTGCGCGAGCGCGACCTGCCGGGCCTGCGCGATGCGCTTGGCGATGTGCCGCACGCCACGATCGGGCGGTTCGACGATTCGGGCGAGCTTGCGATCGACGGCGGGCCGGCGACTGAGCGGATCAGCATCGACGCGCTGCGTGCGGCTTGGGATTCTTCGTGGCAGGCATGAGCGAGGCACCCATGAACGATGCATCCATGAGCGCACGCGAACTGACGGCACTGGTGATCACGGCCCCGGGCATCAACTGCGACGGCGAGCTTGCGCACGCCTTCGAGGCTGCCGGCGCCCGCGCGGAGCGGGTGCTGCTGTCCACGCTTGCGCGTGACCCTTCACGCATTGCGCGCGCTGACCTGATCGGGCTTCCCGGCGGATTCAGCTTCGGCGACGACATCGCGGCGGGCCGCATCATGGGTGCACTGATGCGGCGCGAGGTGTATCCGGCACTGCGGGACGCGGCCGCGCGCGGTGTGCCGATCATCTGCCCCTGCAACGGGTTCCAGATCGCAGTGCAGGCTGGGCTGCTGCCGGGGCCTGCAGCCGGATCCGGTGGCCGCGGCGCAGAGTGGCCTGCCGAGGCTGTACCTGCGTCTGTCGCGCTGCTGCAGAATCAGGGCGCGCGGTTCGTGGACCGTTGGACGCGCGTCGAGATCCCGCCGTCGACCGTGTGCGTATGGACGCACGGCCTTGCCTGCGAGGCACCAGACGACATGCTGCCGAGCGCGCACGGCGAGGGCCGCTTCTTCACCGATGCCGCCACAATGGCGCGGCTCGAGTCAACCGGGCAGGTGGCGCTGCGCTACTCGCGCGACGAGAACTTCAACGGCTCGATGGGTGCGGTCGCGGGCATCTGCGATCCATCGGGTGTGGTCTTCGGACTGATGCCGCACCCCGAGCGATGGACCCGCTGGACGCAGCATCCCACGTGGACGCGAGTGCCCGCGGAGCAGCGACAGCGCGAGCCGCTTGGCCTGCGGATGTTCAGGCAGGCGGTGCAGTGGGCCCGGACCCGGGAGCTGGCACCCGCTGCGCGAGTTCCAGCAGCAGCTCGGGGCTGAGCTGCTCCGGACGCATCGTGCGCGTGACGCCCTCGGGCCACGCGACCGCATCGCCGAGGATCCTGCCAAGCTGCTTGCGCCGCATCGAGAAGACGCGGTGCAGGAACGCCGAGAGGCGGTGCGTGTCGATGGGCAGACGGGGGGTGCGCGGCTCGATCGCGACCATGGCGCTGGTCACCTTGGGTGCGGGCCAGAAGCAGCCTGGCGGCAGCACCGAGATCATGCTGACGCTCGCCAGCAGCGACGCCATCACCGACAGCGCGCCGTACGCGTCGGTGGCTGGCTTGGCCATCAGCCGGTCGGCCACATCGCGCTGGATCGTGACGAACTGGCCGCGGCACGTGGGCCAGTCGCAGAGCAGGTTGAGCATGAGCGGCGTCGCCGCGTGGTAGGGGAGGTTGGCGACAAGCGCAAACGGCCGTTCGCCGAGTGCCGCGGCAAGTACCGGCGAGATCGAGTGCTTGCCCGCGAGGCAGTCGCCCTCGACGAGCGTGAACGCCTCGTGCACGGGTGGCGCGCCCTGAGGCCTCGGCAGCTCGAGTGCGCGCGCCGCCTCTGAAGTGACGATTGCGCACATGTCGCGATCGAGCTCCGCCGCGATCACGCGCGCGCCCGCGGCGATGAGCGCCACGGTCAGCGCACCAGTGCCTGGGCCGACCTCGAGCACCGTCTCGCCAGGCACGATCGCGGCGCGCGCGACCAGCTGCCGGATCTTGTTGTGGTCGTGCAGGAAGTTCTGTCCGAACGAGTGGCGTGGAGAGATGCCCCGTGCGGCAAGCAGAGACTGGATGTGCGAGAGCGTCTGCACGGCAGCGCTCAGCGCGCGGTGGCCTCCGCGCGCACCTCGCGGAGCACGGTCACCTTGATCTCGCCAGGGAAGGTCATCTCGGCCTGAACCTGCTCTGCGATCCGCTTGGCGATCAGGTGCGCGTGCGCGTCGTCTGCCTTCGCCGCATCGACGATGACCCGGACCTCACGGCCGGCCTGGATCGCGTACGCCTCGGTCACGTGCGGCTGTGCCTTCGCGATGTCCTCGAGCTGCCGGAGCCTCTTGATGTACATCTCCATCGACTCGCGCCGTGCACCGGGCCGCGCGCCGCTGATCGCATCAGCGGCCATCACGATGGGCGTGTAGGGCGTGGTGGTAGGGATGTCGAGATGGTGTCCGCCCACGGCATTCAGCACGGCCTCGCTGCGCTCGCCGTACTGCTTGAGGAAGTCCATGCCGATGATGGCGTGACCGCCCTGAACCTCGTGGTCCATTGCCTTGCCGATGTCGTGCAGGAAACCGGCGCGCCGCGCGATGGCGCCATTGAGACCGAGCTGGTCGGCGATGAGCTGGCAGAGGTACGCGACCTCGATCGAGTGGCGCAGCACATTCTGGCCATAGCTGGTGCGGAACCCGAGTCGGCCCATCGTCTCGATGACCTTCGGGTGAAGGCCCTGCACGTTGGCCTCGACGACGGCCTCGGTGCCGAGGGTGTTGATGCGGTCCTGCACCTCGCGGCGCGCGTGCTCCACGGCCTCCTCGACGCGCGATGGGTGCACGCGCCCGTCGGAGACGAGCTTCTGCAGCGCCTCGACGGCGATCGTCTGGCGCACGCGGTCGAAGCAGCTCACGGCGATGACGCCCGGCGTGTCGTCGATGATGATGTCGACGCCGGTGGCCTTCTCGATGGCGCGGATGTTGCGTCCCTCGCGGCCGATCAGCCGGCCCTTCATGTCGTCGCTGGGAATCTTCACCGTGCGCACGATGGAGTCCGCGGCGGTCTGGCCGGCGTAGCGCTGGATCGCCTGGAGCGTGACCTCGCGCGCCTTGTCGGCCGCGCGTGACTCTGCCTCTGCGATGAGCTTCTGCTCGAGGGCTGCAGCCTCGAGCTCGCTGCGCTCGCGGGCGTCCTGCAGCACCAGCGCGCGCGCCTGCTCGGGCGAGAGGCCGGAGATCTGCGAGAGCCTGTCGCGCAGCGCGGTGCGGTCGCGCTCAAGCGATGCGATCCGATCCTCGATCTCCTTCGCGCGCGCCGTGAGCGCCTGCTCCTGCGCGTCGAGCCGGGTCTCGCGCTCGGCGATGAGCTCGAGCTTGCGCTCGAGGGTGTCCTGGATGCGCTGCGCGCGCTCCTGGCTCTCCTGCATCCCGGCGAGTGCGGTGGCCACCTCGCGGTCGACGGCTGCGCGGCGCTCGCTCGCCGCACGCTCGGCGGCAAGCTCGGTCTCCTTCGCGCGGGCTGTGGCGCCCTCGATCACGCGCCGCGCCTCCTCGTTCGCGCGCGATGTGGCGGACTGCTCGGCCTGCGCGCGTCCCCGTCGGATCCCCACAAGCGCTGCCACCACCGCCGCCACCGCAGCGCACACCAACGCAAGTGCGACGGCAGCGCCATCGATTGCAGCGAGGATGTGGGGTGCGAGCGGCATCGTGTGGTTGCGGGACCGAGCTGCGTCGGTACGCGTGAGGTAGACCGCCATTGTCCCCAACAGGACGCCTCTCCACAACCGCGCAATCCTGCGCCGCGGAGGGGCTCGTGAGCTGCTGGACGGCCGCGTAATGCCGCGCTGTGCAGCTAGACTCGCGCTATGCAAGGGGCGATTGCGTCAGTGCTTCGGCTGCTGCCCCTGAACCCCATCTGCCTGAGGCTTGTGCAGGGCGGCTCGCGCCGCACGAGGCATCTCTACATCCGCACCGGGTTCCTTGCGCTGATGATCGTGATCCTGCTCTTTGCGCTGCTGGGTTCGGGCACGTCGCTGCGTGACCTCGCGCAGCGGGGGTCGAACGCGTTCCAGGTGGTGAGCTACGGGCAGGTCGCGCTGATCTGCCTGCTGACGCCGGTGTTCATGGGCGGTGCGATCGCGCAGGAGTCGAACCCACGCACGTGGGACATCCTGCTCACGACGCCGCTGAGCTCGCTGCAGATCGTGCTGGGCAACCTCTTCGGGCGGCTCTTCTTCGTGCTTGCGCTGCTGATGTCGACGTTCCCGCTCTTTGCCGTGATGCAGCTCTTCGGCGGCGTGCCGGGCAGCACCATCATCGGCAGCTACATGGTGGCGGCCGCATCGGCGCTGCTCGTGGGCGCGATCGCGGTCACGCTGAGCGTGACGCGTGTGGCGGGCCGCCGTGCGGTGTTCGTCTTCTACTCCTGCGTGGTGCTGTACCTCGCAGTGACCTATGCGATCGATCTCGGGCTGCGCACGCCATCGGGTGTGGGCCCTGATGCAACGTGGACCACGATCTGCACTCCGCTGAACCCGTTTCTGGGCATCGAGGCGCTGCTGACGCCGGCAACCTACTCCCCGCGGGAGTTTGCGGGCACTCAGGCCCCGTGGTTCATGCGTGCGTGGCTTGGGCATCCGGTAGGTACGCAGATCTGGCTGTTCGTGGCGCTCTCGACCGGGCTCTGCCTGTGGGCCACGCTGCGAGTGAGGCTCCTTGGCGCAGGCAGCCCGGCCGCCGGCGGACGCATGCGCGCAGAGAGCGCACGCGACCCTCGCACCGTCGGCCACAACCCAATCGCATGGCGCGAGCTTCACCTGCGCGGGCAAACGGTGAAGGCACGTGCATTCAGGTGGGGATTCCTCGCGGCGGGCATCGGCATCGCGCTTGGCACTCTTGTGCTGCACCGCGGCGGCACACTCGGCGATGGCGCGCTGCGGCTGGCGCTTGCGTCGGTGCTCGGTGCCGAAGTGATCATCGTGACGCTCGCGGCCCTAAACACGAGCGCCACCGCGGTGAGCAAGGAACGCGAGGACGGTTCGCTCGACATTCTGCTCACCACGCCAATCCAGCCCGGGCCGTATCTCTCCGGCAAGCTGCGCGGCATCGTGCTCTCGCTGTCGCCGCTGATCGCGGTGCCGTGCGTGACGCAGGCGCTCGCGTCGCTTTACACCATCACGAACGGCTTTGGCGGCGGCAAGGCGCTTGCGGTGAGCGAGTCCGTCGGCACACGCACGGTGTCCGTGCCGCTGATCCTGCCGGAGGTGGCGATCGCGCTGCCGCTGGTGCTGCTGGCGTTCATCGCGATGACCGTGATGACCGGCCTCGCATGGAGCGTGCGCAGCAAGGGCACGATTGGCAGCGTGTTTGCGGCGACTGGCGCGGTGCTGACGGCTGCGGGGGCCGTCGGGCTGTGCGGCATCGCTGCGGGAAGCGGCATCCCCTACGTGGGTGCGGCGATCAATGCGCTCACGCCATTCAACCTCGCCATCGCATCGGTGGAGCCAGGCGTGCTGATTCCCGAGAGCCTCGACGACCCCGTGAGCCGAGTGGCCAGCATCCTCATCGGTGCGCTTGCGGCGGCGGCGATCTACGTCGGGATCACGTACGGGATGCACGCGAACCTCAAGGCGTCGTTCATGATGACGGTGCGCCGGTTGGCGGGGATCCACTGACATGTGGGGCTGGGGGATCGGCATCGCGGCAGTGTGGTTCGCGCTGACGCTTGGGATGAGCCTGCGCTCGTTCCGGCGACGCACGCACATGAGCGCGATGCCCACATCGAAGGTGCGTGGAGTGGCGATGGGCGAGGTGGAGGTGGCGGGCGTCGCGGAGGGACCGGCGCCGGTGACGTCGTACCTCACCCAGCAGCAGTGCCTGTGGTACCGCTGGGAGTGCAACGAGCACTGGACCCGCACACGTACAGAGACGTACACGGATTCGAAGGGCAAGACGCAGACGCGGACGGTGCGCTACAGCGGTGCCGATACGGTCGCGAGCGGCGGCGAGTCTGCTGAGCTCTTCTTGCGCGATGACACGGGTGCCGTGCGCGTGCGCTGGGAGGGCGCGGATGTAGAGCCCGCAGCGATGTTCAGCGAGACCGTGCACGAGGGCGAGGCGCTCTACTACGGCAGGGGTCCCGCAGGTGCGGTGTCGGGCTCCAATGGGATTCGCACATTCACTGAGCGCGGCATCCGCGTGGGCGCCGCGCTGTTTGTCGCGGGCTACGCCCGCGAGCGCGAGGACCGGGTGGAGCCGGAGATTGCCGCGGGCGAGCATGGCAAGGGCGGTGGCCGTGCGCGCCACTTCCTGATCACGACACGCAGCGAGGCGCAGGTGCTCTCGGGGCACTCGTGGCGAGGGTGGGGATGGGCGCTTGCGGGTGCGCTGCCTGCGGTGGCCCTGCTTGTCACGGGCATCGTGCAGTGGTCGGGCCACGATGACATCGGCCTGGCGACGGATGAGCAGAAGCGCCGGCTGTACCAGGGGCTCACGCTTACCGGCGCAGGTGGCCTGGTCGCATTCATCGGTGCGTACCTCGTCGCGTGGATCATCATGGTCTTCAACGACCTCGTCGAGTTGCGCAACCGAGTCAGGAAGCAACTCGCGAACATCGACGTGCAGCTCAAGCGAAGGGCAGACCTCGTGCTGTCGCTCGTGGCATGCGTCGAAGGGCTGCGGCGCCACGAGTCGGACCTTCAGACGGCGATCGCGCAGCTTCGTGCACAGGCTGCGCTGCGCGACCACACCGACCCCGCGATCAAGTCTCTGCAGCGCATGGACCGTGCGATGGCGATCCTCGTGGAGCGGTACCCGGCGCTGGTCGCCGCAGATGCGTTCCTGCGCCTGCAGAGGGAACTGTCGGACACCGAGGAGCGGATCGCGCTCGCGCGCGATGACGCCAACGGCATCACCGCTGGCTTCAACGCGCGCATCGGGACCTTCCCCGCGAGCCTGATCGCATCTGGGATGGGGTCTCGGGCCATGCCCTTCTTCTCGGCGGATCTCTTCGAGCGTGCCGTGCCAAAGGTCAGCGGCCTGCGTGGCTAGAATCGCCGACCCGGTCCACGGTGCCGGAATCGAGCGAAAACTATGACCACACACGACCACTTCAAGAGTTCTGCCACCCTCCAGACACCCATGGGCGAGCGCCGCTACAGCAGCCTCGCCGCGCTGCGGTCCGTCGGCAACATCGACCGGCTGCCCTACTCGATCAAGGTGCTGCTTGAGTCGTGCCTGCGCAACCTCGACGGCCATGTGGTCACCGCCGATCACGTGAAGGCCATCGCCAACTACGACCCGCGCAACCCCGGCGAGGAGGAGATCCCCTTCATGCCCGGCCGCGTGGTGCTGCAGGACTTCACCGGCGTGCCCTGCGTGGTCGACCTCGCCGCGATGCGCGGCGCGATGAAGTCGCTCGGGGGCGACCCGCGCAAGGTGAACCCGCTTGTGCCGTGCGACCTCGTGATCGACCACTCCGTGCAGGTCGACGCGTTCGGCTCCGGCATGGCGATCACGATCAACGGCGAGCTCGAGTTCGAGCGCAACCGCGAGCGCTACGAGTTCCTCAAGTGGGGGCAGGGCGCATTCGACCAGTTCCGCGTGGTGCCGCCCGCGACAGGCATCGTGCACCAGGTGAATCTCGAGTACCTCGCGAAGGTCGTGTGGGAGAAGGATGGCGTCCTCTATCCCGACTCGCTCGTGGGCACCGACAGCCACACCACCATGATCAACGGGCTCGGCGTGGTGGGCTGGGGCGTGGGCGGCATCGAGGCAGAGGCCGTGATGCTCGGGCAGCCCATCTACATGCTGATTCCCGAGGTGGTGGGCGTGAAGCTTTCGGGCAAGCTGCCCGAGGGCGTGACGGCCACCGACCTTGTGCTGCGCGTCACCGAGATGCTGCGCAAGCACGGCGTCGTGAACAAGTTCGTGGAGTTCTTCGGGCCTGGCCTCGCCGAGATGCCGCTCGCGAACCGCGCGACGATCGCCAACATGGCGCCCGAGTATGGCGCGACGATCGGCTACTTCCCGGTGGACGAGCAGACGCTCGCGTACATGCGGCTGACGGGCCGCCCCGAGGGTCTCGTGAAGACCGTCGAGGCGTACTGCAAGGCGCAGGGACTCTGGCGCGACGACTCGCTGCCGATCGAGTACACGCAGGTGCTCGAGCTCGACATGTCATCGATCGAGCCAGCTCTTGCGGGACCCGCGCGTCCGCAGGACCGCGTCGCGCTCTCTGCGATGCAGTCGCACTGGCGGCGCGATCTCGGAAAGGTGTACGGCAAGGGCGAGGGCGCTCCTGCGGCGGCGACGGCCTCTGGTGGCGGCACTGCGCTGGCGACGGCGCCTGCGCCTGCCGTGCCCAAGGGTGGCGTGCGCGTGCATGCCGACGGCCGCGACTTCATGCTTGACCACGGCAGCGTGGTGATCGCCGCGATCACCAGCTGCACCAACACAAGCAATCCTGACGTGATGATCGGCGCCGGCCTCGTGGCAAGGAAGGCCCGCGCGCTCGGCCTCGAGCGCAAGCCGTGGGTGAAGACGTCGCTCGCGCCCGGATCGAAGGTCGTCACCGAGTACCTGCGCGATGCGGGCGTGCTGCCGTGCCTCGAGGAGCTCGGGTTCAACGTGGTCGGCTACGGGTGCACGACGTGCATCGGCAACTCGGGTCCGCTCGCGGACTCGATCGGCAAGGCGATCCGCGACAACGACCTCGTGGTGGCCAGCGTGCTCAGCGGAAACCGCAACTTCGAGGCGCGCGTGCACCAGGACGTGAAGGCGAACTACCTCGCGAGCCCGCCGCTCGTGGTCGCGTACGCGATCGCCGGCACCGTCGACATCGACTTCGCCACGCAGCCCATCGGCCGCTCGAAGGACGGCCGCGAGGTGTTCCTGCGCGACATCTGGCCGACGCAGTCCGAGGTGGCCGCGGCCGTGCGCCAGAGCGTCACGCAGAAGCAGTTCCAGACCCAGTACGCGAGCGTCTTCGAGGGCTCCGATGCGTGGAAGGCCATTCCCTCCGGCGGCGGCGAGCTCTACTCGTGGAACGCGTCGTCGACGTACATCCAGGAGCCTCCGTTCTTCGCCGGCATGACGAAGGATGCGCCGAAGTCGTTCACATCGATTGCAGGTGCGCGCTGCCTCGCGAAGCTCGGCGACTCGGTCACTACCGACCACATCTCGCCAGCGGGCGACATCTCCGCGAAGAGCCCCGCAGGCCAGTACCTGCAGGGCCTGGGTGTGGGCGTATCGATGTTCAACTCCTACGGGTCGCGCCGCGGCAACGACCGCGTCATGACGCGCGGCACGTTCGCGAACACGCGCATCAAGAACCAGCTCGCACCCGGCACCACCGGCGGCGTGACGAAGGACTTCACCGACGGCCAGGTGAAGTCGATCTACGACGCGGCGCAGAGCTACAGGAAGACGGGCACCCCGCTTGTGGTGCTGTCCGGCAAGGACTACGGCATGGGCTCGAGCCGCGACTGGGCGGCGAAGGGCACCTTCCTGCTGGGCGTGCGCGCCGTCATCGCGGAGAGCTTCGAGCGCATCCACAGGTCCAATCTGGTGGGCATGGGCGTGATGCCGCTGACCTACGTGGACGGCCAGACTGCGGCGTCGCTGGGGCTGACGGGCGAGGAGAGCTTCGACATCGCGATCCCCGCCGACCTGCAGCCGCGCCAGCGGCTCACGGTGAAGGCCACGGGTCCGGGCGGCACCAAGTCGTTCGAGGTGCTGTGCCGCATCGACACGCCTGTCGAGGTCGACTACTACCGCAACGGCGGCATCCTGCAGACGGTGCTGCGCCGCATGGCCAAGAGCTGAGTCGGGCAGGCGATGCCGATGGGTGTTGTGGCGCGCGGCGCGTGAGCGCAACGCGTCCCATGTGTCGATTCGCGGGAACTTTGGGCGCACATCGCGGCGGCGGATGCGGCGGTCACTAGGGTGGCCGCATGGTCACTGCAATACGTCACGCGATCCGCGACATCATGGGGGACTTGCTCGGCGCGGGCGAAGATGATGCGCGCGCGGAACGGGGTGGTACGCGTGCGCTGCTGCCCGGCGGTGTCGAATCACTCTCTCTTGCGCCACCGCCGATCGACGAGGTTGGCTCGTGGTGCCTGCGCTGCGGATACTCGGTGCGTATGCGACTCTCCGGTCGCAGGTACTGTGGTCGGTGCGCAGGTATCGCACTTGCTCGACAAGGCACCGTGCGCCTGAGCGGATACGGCGACGAGCGCGCGTGGGGCGCCCTCGTGCGCGAAGTGAAGTTCGGCAAAGACAGGCGCGGCGGACGCGCGGTTGGGCAGGCGCTCGGCAACCAGTGGATGCGGCTTGCGGCCCTCGATGAGGTGCCGCATCCTGCGCACATCGCATGCATCGTGCCTGTGCCGATGCCGTGGCAGCGGCGCATCGACCGAGGCATCGATCACACGTGGTGCATCGGCCAGTCGTTTGCGGGGTGGATTGGAGTGCCGCTGCTGCCGCTGCTCACGCAGCGCGTGGGACCGCCGCAGCGCGCGCAGGGGCGAGCGACACGACTTCAGCGCGCCAGCGCGGCGCAGCGGATGGTCGGGCGCCGCGACCTTGCCCAAGCGCTCCTTGCCCCCCGGGCGCCCCTCCTGATGCGGGGCATTCCTCATGGGTGGTCCCTGAGGCAGACCCGCCAACGGGTGCAGGGGGGGTGCAGGACGGTGGTGGTGCTCGACGACGTCCTGACGACCGGGGCGACCGTGGAGGAGTGCGGAAACACGCTTAAGTCCATACTTGGCATGGATTTCCGGATATGGGCAGGGGTCGGTTGCGTGACCGATTGAGGCGTGCGCGGAGGCCTACGAATGTGCGTTATAAGACTATTCTGGGCAACGACTTGGGGCCACCGCTGGAGTTGGCGTCGACAAACTCAGCGGTCACCGTTGTGGGCAACTTGTGAATCGCGAGTTACCCCCTTGACGTGCTCGTTGGTTTCACTAGGATGGCACGTCTCGCCCCATTTGGAGCGAGCGGATGTTCTGCCGACCGGAAACGGAATGCGGCATCCGACTGATCCTTGACAAGTGAGCAGTTGGTTAGCCGCGAGGATGTGGCGTCGCTCCGAGAGCTTCACAGGCGATCGGAACGATGACAAAACTGCCGGTCGTCACAGCGACCGGCCGCCAACATCCTCTGTGATGCCAAATGGTGATATTGGTCAATTCCGCAGACCTCGCCTGTGCCGAAAGGCCTGGCAGGGATGTTGGTGAAAATCCTGCAACGCCATGTTGCAGGCACTGGTCAGCGGACCAGTGTGTCGACCGACCTGTCCCCCAGCGGGACAGGTCGCCAGGCAACCTTCGATAGATCCGGGTCACTCACGTGATCCGTTCACTCAATTGAAGAGTTTGATCCTGGCTCAGATTGAACGCTGGCGGCATAGCTAAAACATGCAAGTCGAGCGAAGCAGCAGCAATGCTGACTGAGCGGCGAAAGGGTGAGGAATACATTTCCACGTACCTCGAGGTCGAGGATAGCCAAGGGAAACTTTGGGTAATACTCGATGATCTCCGAAAGGAGCAAAGGCTCGCTGCCTTGAGAGCGGGGAATGTCCTATCAGGTAGTTGGTGGGGTAACGGCTCACCAAGCCTAAGACGGGTAGCAGGTGTGAGAGCACGGCCTGCCACATCGAAACTGAGACACTGTTCGGACTCCTACGGGAGGCTGCAGTAACGAATCTTCCGCAATGCGCGAAAGCGTGACGGGGTAATGCCGCGTGCAGGATGAAGCCCCTCGGGGTGTAAACTGCTGTCAAGGGCTAGGAACACATGACCAGCCCTAAAGGAAGAGCCGGCTAACTCTGTGCCAGCAGCCGCGGTAATACAGAGGGCTCGAGCGTTAATCGGAATCACTGGGCTTAAAGCGTGCGTAGGCGGGCCTGTAGGCCTGTCGTGAAATCCCACGGCTCAACCGTGGAATAGCGATGGGAACCACAGGTCTTGAGGCAGGTAGAGGCAGTTGGAACGATAGGTGGAGCGGTGAAATGCGTAGATATCTATCGGAACGCCAAAGGAGAAGTCAGACTGCTGGGCCTGATCTGACGCTGAGGCACGAAAGCGTGGGTAGCAAACGGGATTAGATACCCCGGTAGTCCACGCCCTAAACAATGCGCACTGGGTCGGGAGAGCTTGACGCTCCCTCGGCCGCAGCAAAAGTGTTAAGTGCGCCGCCTGGGGAGTACGGTCGCAAGATTAAAACTCAAAGGAATTGACGGGGGCTCACACAAGCGGTGGAGCATGTGGCTCAATTCGAAGCAACGCGAAGAACCTTATCCTAGGCTTGACATGCAAGTATCAACCCCGTGAAAGCGGGGCCACAGTCGCAAGACCGGAACTTGCACAGGTGCTGCATGGCTGTCGTCAGCTCGTGCTGTGAAGTGTCGGGTTAAGTCCCTCAACGAGCGAAACCCCTGTCTCTAGTTGCTCACGGGTAATGCCGAGAACTCTAGCGAGACTGCCGGTGTCAAACCGGAGGAAGGTGGGGATGACGTCAAGTCCGCATGGCCCTTATGCCTAGGGCTGCACACGTGCTACAATGGCACCGACAGAACGACGCAAGACCGCAAGGTGGAGCAAATCGCTCAAAAGGTGCCCCAGTTCGGATTGGAGGCTGCAACTCGCCTCCATGAAGTCGGAATCGCTAGTAATCGCGGATCAGCTACGCCGCGGTGAATATGTTCCTGAGCCTTGTACACACCGCCCGTCAAGTCATGGGAGCTGGCAGTGCCCAAAGTCGCCTCGATTCAGGGGTGCCTACGGCAAGGCTGGTGACTGGGACTAAGTCGTAACAAGGTAGCCGTAGGGGAACCTGCGGCTGGATCACCTCCTTTCTAAGGGAATATCAATTAGACGTCTCGGGAGAGCGATCTCCTGAGCGAAATTCGTCAACACACCCTCGTCCGCCTTGAGCGGAGAGACGCGCGGCAACGCGCGCCAAAGGCAACCAACTGTTCATTCTTCAGCGCCCCGGCTCACGCCGGGGCGCTGTTCTTTTTGGCGCATGGTGCAGCTAGGCCTCGCGGGAACCGGCAGCCGCCTGGTGCA
>JBIKNS010000134.1:0-6158 GCA_044358545.1 Phycisphaerales bacterium
GGCACAGCACGGCTTTACGTACGTGTCCATCGGCCGGGCCACCGTTCGCCCCGGCGCCTGGCGCACCGGCTGAAGCACGTTGGTGCCGGGCGCGTACCGCGGCCGGAGTCTCGCGACCTCGGCTGCCGCCCGGTGATTCCCGGCAGGTCTCTGACCGCCACTCCGGAAACGGGCGGGAACCCCGAGGAAAACGCATTTTTCGCGTTGAAGTCGTTGAGAAGTGCCTTGAAAACCCGTAGATTTTGCGCACCGCAGTGTTTGCGGGCGGGAGCGAGACCGGTTTTCTCGAGAGGGCCCGGTGCGAACGCACACGAGCCGACAATTCAACGAAAGGACAGGAACGGATGCCAACAGCCACCAAGAAGAAGACGACGACGAAGAAGGCCTACAAGGCGACCGCAGCGTCGACGCGCCGCAGCCGCGGCGCTGTGATCACCGAGATCACGGAGGCCACCGGCCTCAAGCGCTCGCAGGTCAAGGAGGTCTTCGACGTCCTCACGCAGATGATCGCGGCCGACCTCAGCAAGCGCGGCTGTGGCGAGTTCAACTTCATGGGCCTCATGAAGATGAAGACCGTCATCAAGCCCGCCACCAAGGAGCGTCAGGGCAAGAACCCCTTCACCGGTGAGACCATCACCATCAAGGCGAAGCCCGCGTCCCGCAAGGTGCGCGTGCGCGCCCTGAAGACGCTCAACAACATGCTCTGAGCGAAGTCGACCCCGACTTGAATCGTTCGCGCGGCCCCGCCATGTGCGGGGCCGCGCTGCGTTTTGGGGTCAGCGCACGACGGCGCGTCGCGCGCCGTGCGAGGCAGGTCAGCGCACCATCGCGGCGCGCAGGCTTCCACCGCATGCATCGATCATCGCGCGCGCATCCGCGGCACTGGTCGCATGCGCATGCATCACCAGCGCAACCTTCACGTGTCCGCCCGCGTTGCGCAGCAGCGCAAACGCCTGCTCGCGGGAGAGGTCCGGCGAGATCTCGCGCATCACGCGCACCGCGCGGTCGACCAGCTTGTCGTTGGTGGCGGCAAGGTCCACCATCAGGTTGCCGTGCACCTTGCCGAGCCGCGTGAACGCGACGGTCGTGATGATGTTCAGCGTGAGCTTCGTGGCCGAGCCCGCCTTGAGCCGCGTGCTGCCGGTGACCATCTCGGGCCCGGTGTCCACGACGATCAGCGCATCGCAGCCTGGCGGCACGTCGCGCGGAGCGCACGTAAGCAGTCCGGTCGCTGCCCCGCGCGCGTGCGCGATGCCGATCGCGCCGAGCACGTACGGGGTCGTGCCGCCCGCGGCGATGCCCAGCAGCGTGTCGCGCACGCCGACGGCAAGTCGCTCGAGCTCCTCGCGCGCGCCATCGGGCTCGTCCTCGCGGCCCTCGCTTGAGCGGCGCAGCGCCGAATCGCCACCCGCGATGATGCCCACCACCTGGGCCGGGTCGCTGCGGAACGTCGGAGGGCACTCGCTCGCGTCGAGCACCCCAAGCCGGCCGCTCGTGCCCGCGCCGACATAGAGAAGCCGTCCGCCCCGCGACATGCGCGGCACAAGCCCCTCAATGAATGCGGCGATCGCGCCTGAGGCCGCCGCAACCGCACGCGTCACCTGCGCGTGGTCATCCACCATCGCATCGACCGCCGCACGCACGCCCAGCGCGTCGAAGTCCATGCTTTGCGGGTTGCGGCGCTCCGTACCGACGTGCGAGCGGTCCGGCGGGAGCGGGCCGGGCGCGCTCACCGCGCCGGCTCCGGCCTGAGCGTGCGCACGAAGTGCGACCACTTTGCGCTCTCTCCAGCATCGCCAAAGCCGCCGTGGCCTGCCTTGGGAAAGAGCAGCATGCTGAAGGGGCGGTTCATCGACTGCAGGCGGTCCACGAGCGCCCACATGTTGTTGGGGTGCACGTTGTCGTCCTGCATGCCATGTATGACGAGCAGCGATCCGCGCAGGTTCTTCGCGAGCTCGACCGCATTGCCTGCGGCGTAGCCCTCCGAATTCTCCTTCGGCGTGCGCATGTAGCGCTCGGTGTAGATCGTGTCGTACTGGCGCCAGTCCGTGGGCCCACTGAAGGCGACTGCGCTCGCGAAGACATCGGGATGGCGCAGCAGCGCCATGATGCTCAGGTAACCGCCGTAGCTCGATCCTGAGATGCCCATGCGCGAGGCATCCACATAGGGGCGCTGCGCAATCTGGCGCGCCGCCGCTGCCTGATCGTCCACATCGGGGCCGCCAAGCGCGAGGTACGTCGCATCCTCGAATGCCTTCCCTCGCCCCGGCGTGCCGCGGTTGTCGACGCTGAGCACCAGGAACCCGAGCTCGCAATCTGGCTGCGGCCGCGAGAAGGACCAGCGCACGACGCGCACGCCAGGTCCGCCGTAGGTCTCGACCACCAGCGGATACCTGCGCGAGGGGTCGAAATCGGCGGGGAACCAGAGGATGCCGTACAGCGGCGTCACGCCATCTGCGGCGGTGAGCACCACCGGTTCGGGAGGCAGGAGGCCGCGCGCGACCCACGGATCCTGCGGTGGGGCTGCCCCATCTGCCGCCGCAGGCGCTGCGCCGCCTCCGGGCAGCGTCGCCACCACTGACCCGTCGGCTCGGTACAGCCGCATCACAGGCGGACGCACGAGCGTCTCGTCGGACGCCACGAAGTGGGCGCCTCCTGGCGCCACGGAGAATCGCGCGTGGTGCGCATCGCCCTGTGTGTGTCGAGTTTGACCCGTGCCATCGAGCGCCACTGACATCAGCTGCGGCTCGATCGCATGCTCGCCTGTGCATGCGGAGTACCAGAGCCTGCCCGCGCCCTCGTCGACGGCAACGATCGAGTCGGCTGGTCGGTCACCGTGCGTGAGCGGCACAGGCGCAGTGCCGGCATCAAGCGAGTGAAGCTCGTACTGCTTGAGCCCTGAGCGCTCCGTCGACCAGATGAATCGTCGCCCATCCGCAAGCCAGCGCATCTCCGGGCGATTCTGCTGCCAGTTCGGCTGCTCCTCGCGGATGACCACGCGCACTGCGCCAGTCCCGGGATTCGCTGCGCACAGGTCGAGCACGTTCTGCCGCCGGTTGGTGCGGAAGAACAAGAGCTCCGAGCCGTTGGGCGCCCACTGCGGGCCGTACACGTACTCCCACTGGTCGCGCGGACCGACATCGACGGTGATGCGTTGGGCCGGATTCGCGATCTCCACTACCTCAAGCCCAGCGTCAGGGTTGCGGTCGCCCGGCTTGGGGTAGCGCTCGACATCGGTGGTGGTGAAGAGCTCGGTGAGCCCACCGAGCATCGTGAAGGGCGGCACCTGCGAATCGTCGAAGCGGTAATAGGCGAGCCGCTTCGAGTCCGGGCTCCACCACATGCCGGTGGTCTGGTCGAGTTCCTCCCCGTACACCCAACTCGCGGTGCCGAAACGAAGGCCGTTGCCTCCCTCCGTGGTGACCTGGATCGCCACCGCGTCGTTGCCCTGGTCCTGACCCGCACCCACCGGGGAGATGCGGACGTTGCCCTGCACCGATGCGGCGACCCAGAGACCGTCGGGCGATGGCTCGACGGGACGCTGGCGTCCACGGCTCGGCGCTGGGGGATCCGAGGGCTTGGGTGGCGGCGGCGGCGGCGGCTCAGCGCCTTCGGGCGCGTCGGCGACCTCGCCGGACGCGATGCGCATCAACTTCCACGAGTTCCCCTGTCGGAACCAGAGTTGCCCTGCCGCAACATCCCAGCGGGCATCCCGCGCAACACTGCGCGCGCCGCCATCACGCCACTGGGACTGCACCTGCGCCGCGCGGTCCCCGCCAGGCAGCTTCTCGTAGGGCGTCCAGTCGGCATCAGCCCGCTGAGGGGCGATGCACGCCAAGAGCGCCGCAGCGGCACAGACGAGTGGTGGCCCTACCGCCCTACTCAGGGTGCGGCGCGAGGCCGCGCACGCCCGCGAGGCCCATGCGGTGCGATGGCGGAACACGCGCGGATTACCCGATGCGCGCTGCATTGCGGAATCGCTCCATCCGCTCGCCGATCTCCTCGCCGCGAAGCGAGCGCAGGCGCTCAAGCCCGAAGGACTCGATCGTGAAGCTCGCCACCACGGTGCCCGACGCGAGCGCGGCCTGCACCGCATGGAAGTCGACCTTCCCCGCGCGCGAGAGGTGGCCCATCATCGCGCCCGCAAAGGAGTCTCCCGCACCGGTCGGATCAACCACATGATGCTCGTCGAGCGGGAACGCAGGAAGCGCAGCGACGCCGTCGCGGTGCACCAGCACGCATCCGTGCTCGCCCTTCTTCACCACCGCGAAGGTCGGCCCCATCTCCAGGATGCGCTTGCCCGCGCTCACAGCGTTCCTGATTCCAGTGAGCTGGCAGGCCTCGGAGTCGTTGATGATGATGCCGTCGACGCGGCGGATCAGCTCGCGAAGCTCCACATGCGCAGTCGTGATCCACAGGTCCATCGTGTCGGCGACCACAAGGGAGCGCGCCGGGAACTGCTCGATGAAGCTCGCCTGCACGCTCGGGTGCGTGTTGCCGAGGAACACGAGTGCGCTGTCCGCGTAGTCCGCAGGCGCGCGCGGAGGCGCCTCCTGAAGCACACCCACCTCGGTGAAGAGCGTGTGACGGATGTTGACGTCGTCCTCGTATCGACCGCCCCATGCGAACGTGCGCGAGCCGGCGCGCTGCTCAAGTCCGCGCAGGCACACGCCCTGGAATCCCTCGAGCACGCGGCGGTGCTCGTCAGGCCAGTCTGCGCCGACTGCGGCCACCACGCGCACAGGCGCGAAGAAGCTTGCCGCCGCCGCGAAGTATGCGGCGCTCCCGCCAGGGACCCCCTCGCGGCGGTCGCGGGGCGTGTAGACCGTATCAATGCCGATGGTGCCGGTGACGACAAGTTTCACGCAGGCAAGGTATCGCCCGCAGGCTTTGCCGTGCCTCGCGCCCACCCAAGGCCCATCGCCACGCCGATCACGATGCCGCCCGCCGCATCCACCGGAAGCACGTGCAGCAGAGGCGAAAGCGCGCCCGCCGCAAGAAGCGCGTCGGGGGATGCACTAGGCCGGACTCCCGAGGCGATCTGCGCAATCCCGAGGGCCAGAAGCGGAGCGCCGAAGATCAGGATCGGCTGCACCCGCGGCGCCGCCATCCGCGAGCCAGCGCCGCACACCATGCCTGCGACTACTGCCGCGCCGATCGCCTGCCCCTTGGTGCCAGAACGAGCCACCACCCATATGACCGGTACCGCGAGCACGGCGGGCGCAAGCGCACGGAGCGCATCGCCATGCGCAAGCTCGCGCCACATGCTGACGCGCTCCTCGCGCGGCACGTCGGGCAGCGGGCCGCTCATGAGGAACACCACCATCGCGCACGCGGACATGACGACTGCCCAGATGCACGTCTCGATGCCGATCGCCGGCATCGGCACGCCGTCGAACACGAGCCCCGACAGCGGACCGGTGCGCATGGCATAGACGCTGATCGTGGCGCCGAGCGTAAAGAGCCCCACCACGGCATTGACCAGCCGACCCACGAGGCACCCAAGGGCAGTTGCGCCGATCAGGAGGACGGCCATCGACACGAAAGTCTGTGTGCGGCTTGCCGCGGCAATGAGGGCCGCGGGCGGAACGCCCCTCGGATCGGCGTCGAGCAGTGCCAGCCACAGCCCGCCCATGACAGCCCCGACGAGGGCCACGCCGAGCACCGTGAATCGGAACGCTGTGCCGCTCATGCGGTGTGGTGTATCCGCGGGCCGTACCCGCCGCAAGGCGATTCGCGGCGGTTGCGTGCGGCGGCGCCCACTGCGCACGTGCAACTTCCGCAGCGGCGCGGGTTCGGCACGTACGCTCGGGGCATGGCAGGCGAGTCGAGCATGCGCACGGTGACGCTCTCCGGGGCCGCGCTCCCCATCGAGGACCTTGAGGCTGTGGCGCGCGGGGCGGCGCGCGTATCACTCGATGCCGGGACTGCCAGGGCACTGGCGTCAGGACGTGCAGCGATGCTGTCGCGCGCCTCGTCTGGGGCGCCGATCTACGGCGTCAACACCGGCTTCGGGAGTTTCGCGAACGTGCGCATCGACGGCGACCGCCTCGCGCTGATGCAGCGCAACCTCATCTTGTCGCATGCGGCGGGCGTTGGCGAGCCCCTTCCCCGCGATGTGGTCCGCGCCATGATGTGCGCGCTTGCGGCAAGCCTCG
>JBIKNS010000025.1:0-18967 GCA_044358545.1 Phycisphaerales bacterium
GCTGCGGAGGTTCGACAGGTCCTGCGACACCGTCGCAGCCCGGCGCGCCGACGAGACCGCGGGCATCACAAGACCCACCAGCACCGCGATGATGCCAACCACCACCAGCATCTCGACGATGGTGAAAGCCGGTCGCGCGCCGGTCCGCAAGGGATGGCGCATCGCACGCGCAGCGCAGGATGTCGACGGAATCCGCATCGAAGGTCCCCATTGTGGACCATCACGAGAGAGGGATCAGCGGATGCACGCGCGCTCCTGTCCCGGGGGATCAGGCGCGACGCAACAGCATCACGCAACGGCGGATGTCAGGCTGCAGGGGGCGGCCGCGCACGCACAGAGTCGAGCGTGCGCATCGCTGGCCGCATGCGTGTGATGCCCGCCGCTTCAGCAGCGGTACCCGTCGGGGCTACCGCAAGCTCAGGCATTGCGACGTCAGACGACAGTGTCGTCAGAAGGTCGCATGTCGCGCAGTCGGCATCATGAGAGTTGTGCGAGTGCCCGTGATGGGTGGGAGCTTGGGGCTCGCCGTCGCATGCGTGGTCATGCGAGTGCCCGCATGACGATGGCGCGCGCTCCGCGTGCGTGTGGCCCGCCATGTGCGCGGCGTGCTCTGGCGATGTCGCCACGTGAACCGCCCGCAATCCCGCGGATCCCATCGAGACCGCGAGTGCGGCGATGAGGGTCACGAGGATGGTCGAGGTGTGGCGCACGGGCGGAGCAGTCTAGGACGCGGGTCCGTGAGGTCAAAGGGGCCCACAGGAGATTCCTCCCCGACCGTGCGGGCGCATCACCGGAGTGGCCTGAACTGCGCTAGAGCGGGCACTGGGACGTCGGCGGTAAGGCCGAGTGCGCCGTTACCGGGCGCGCGGGTCGAAGGCGTTCTTCTGCGCCGACTCGTACTGGCGCTCGAAGCGCGCGGTGGCGGTGTGGCCGTCCACATAGCTGTAGTTCGACTCGGAGGCGGGGGAGGGCCGACGGCCGTCCGCAGCAGAGATCGCCATCATGGTCCCTGCGACTGATGCAAGCTGATCGGGGTTCGCCGCGACGCCCGCGAGCCGCTCGATGTGCGGATGGTCTGCGGTCGCGAAGGCCCCGTCATCAGCCATCAGCACGAAGCACACGGTGGTCGAGTGGTCAGGCACTCGCGCAAGGCGGTCCGCAGGCGACGGGGGCGCCACACCGCTCGGCGGTGTCTCGTCGAGCACCGGCGAGAAGCGGCGCGAGAGGTAGTTGTTGAGCCCGTAGCTCGTGCGGCGCAGCACTGCATTCGTGGGCACGTTGGTCATGTCCATCGGTGCCCAGAGCGCACTGCGGTCGAGCGGGCTGCGCAGTTCAAGCGCATCGTTCCCGTAGGGCTGCAGTGTCGTGATGAAGCTCTGCTCGAGCGGATTCTCGATGCCGTCGTTCTCCGCGGGGTCATCCGGCAGCGCGGCATCCGCGAAGCACTCCTTGAACACGTTCATGTACGCAGCGTGCGCTTGCGACAAGCTGCGCAAGTTGGACAGGTCCTTGCTGGTCGCGCTTGCACGGCGCGCCATCGAGATGCCGGGCAGCACAAGGCCGACCAGCACCGCGATCAGGCCGACCACGACGAGCATCTCCACGATCGTGAACCCACGCCGTGACCGCTTCACGCATTCTGAACTCATTCTGAACACAAGGATATGTCCGCGCCGATTGCCCGCACAGATCCACAATCCGATCTAGGACAGGCGCTTGCGAGCCGAAAACGATCCGATTCAGGCGTATTCGGCGGCCAGCAGGGCCAGCGCGGCATCGTCGAGCCGGTCATCCTGGCGCATTTGCGCGAACACGTCGTGCAGATCTTCGACCCTCAGGCGCCGCTTCTCCGGGCCGCGCACGTCCAGATAGACGCGTCCGCGGTGCATCGCGATCAGCCGGTCTCCAAGCGTCGCGGCCTGCGCCATCGAATGGGTCACCATGATGGTCGTCGCCCGGTGGCGCGCGACGATCCTGCTCGTGAGCTGGATCACCTGGTCCGCGCTGCGGGGGTCGAGCGCCGCCGTGTGCTCGTCGAGCAGCAGCACCTTGGGCGTGGTCGCTGTGGCCATCAGCAGCGTGATCGACTGCCGCTGGCCGCCAGAGAGGAGCCCGATCGGATCATCGAGCCTGTGCTCGAGCCCAAGCCCGATCTCGGCCAGCATCTCCCGCCACACCGCACGGCGCGAACGCCGCAGCAGGGGAGCGAGCGTGCGGCGCGATCCGCGTCCCTCCGCAAGCGCAAGGTTCTCCGCAACCGTCAGCGACGGCGCACTGCCTGCGTAGGGATCCTGGAACACGCGTCCGATCATGCGCGCGCGCTGGTGCTCGGGCCAGCGGGTGATGTCGGTCCCGTCGACCGATATCGACCCTCCGTCGAGCTCGAAGGCACCGCAGATCGCGGACTGCATCGTGCTCTTGCCCGATCCGTTGGTGCCGATCACGATCGTCCACGTGCCCGGCTCAAACTCAAGCGTTACGCCGTCAAGCCCGCGCACCTCGTTGTCGGTGCCTGCGTTGAAGGTCTTGCGGATGTCGCGTAGGCGAAGCATCAGCGCGCCACCCCGAATCGCAGCCTGCTGCCGGCACGCGACAGCAGCCCCGGCAGCACCAGCGCCGCGAGCACCACCGCCGCCGTGATCAGCTTGAGGTTGTTCGGGTCGAGGCCCATCCGCAGCGCGATCGCCACGAGCAGCCGGAACAGCACGGTGCCCATCACCGCGCCCACGATGAGCAGCCCGATGCCTGCGCCTGCGCCCACCAGCGTCTGCCCGATGATCACGCTGGCCAGCCCGAGCACGATGATGCCGATGCCCATCTGCGCATCGGCGAACCCCTGAAGCTGCCCGAATACGGCGCCGCTAAGCGCGATGAGTGCGTTCGAGCACCCCATCCCGACCATCAGCGTGAAGCTCGTGCTGGTGCCCAGCGCGCGCAGCATGCGCGGGTTGTCGCCGGTGGCGCGCATCGCGGCGCCCATCTGCGTACGCAGGAAAAGCCACAGTGCGATCCCGATCGCAATCGCCAGCGTGGCGCCAAGAAGCGCGGCAGCCACGTCGCCCGCGGGCACCGGCCGGCCAAGGATCGGCACCGTGTTGCCGCCGGCCAGCGACTCCACTGCGCGCTCCCATGGGCTGAAGATCGTCGGCTTCCCGTACAGCCCGATGTTGCTGCGGCCCATCACCATCAGGTTCACCGAGTACAGCGCCGTCATCGTGAGGATGCCGGAGAGCAGCACGTTCACGCGCAGGTACGCGTGCACCACGCCCGTGCAGAGTCCCGCCGCAGCACCTGCGCATGTCGCGATCGCGGTCGCGGTCCACGGTCCGATGGGCATGCCAGCGATGCTGCCATGATCGATGAGCGTCGCGGCAACTGCGGCGCCAAGCGGAAAGCTCCCATCCGCCGTGATGTCGGGGAAGTTGAGGATCCTGAAGCTCAGGAACACTCCGTAGGCGAGTATCGCCAGCGCAAGAGCGATTGCGATCGATGCGACAAGCACGCTCATCGGGCAACCTCCGCCGGCTTCAGGGAGACGCGCCACGCCGCGCCGCGCCGCATCGCGCTGCGCGCCGGCTGCACGAGGTGCATGACATTCCGCAGGCGCTGCTCCGAAAGCAGCGAGCCGAGCGTGCGGGCGGCATCGGTTGTGGCGCGCCCAATGGGACGGAAGCTCATCGCGATGGCATGCGCATGCACCATGCGCGAGGACGGGTCCTTTGCATTGAGCGGACGGCCACCCGGCAACGGTGTTGCCGATCCGCCGCGCGATACCGAGGCGCCCACGAACGCCACGACCACGGCCGTATCGCCCGAATGCACGGGCTCCGCCGAAAAGCGCAGCATCGACTTGAGGTGCTCGCCCGATGGGTGTCGCGCACCATCCTCCCACGAGTCGGGCGACGTGCGCGCAGTCGCGCCGACGAGCCCGGCGCACTCGCCCGCCACGATGACGGCGCAAGGTCCATCCTCAAGTGCCGCAGCGGCACCGAGCAGGGCATCGAGCGGGATGTCGCCGTCGAGGGGCTCAAACCATGCGCCCCATCGCGGCACGCCCCTGCATGCGATGCCGTCGAGCACCCACGTGGCCGGGGCCGCGGACATCGGCGACTCGGCGCCGTGCCCCGACCGCTCAGGATCGTCGCCGACCGGGATCGACACGAAGTCCGACCGGCCCGACGCTGCAGCGGTGATGACCGCAACGCCACCGACGACGAGCGCCTCGCCGTAGCGGCCGCACGCATCCGCGGCGTCCCGCGCAAGTGCGGCGTGCCCGATCGCCACGAGATCCGCGGACAGCCGGATCGCCTCCGCGTCTCGCGCGCACGCGCGGCCGAGCGGCACGAGCGGTGTCGACGGCTCGGGCGAGACAAGGCGGGCTTCGCCGCGGAATGTGCGGCCGTCCCCGAACGGCACGTTGGCGAGCGCCGGCGCCTCCGCGGGAGCACCCGTCGGGGCCGTGGGGGCGGCAAGCGGCGGTGGCGTGGCGGCGTGTCCGGTTGCCGGCTCGGCGACGGCTCCGACCGCGAGCACCTTGTCGAGTCGCGTCACGCGCAGCATCTCGGCAACCGCATCGCTTGCGGACACAAGTGAGAGGCGTCCGCCGCTGCTGCGCAATCGTGAGACGATGCGCAGCAGCGCGCCAAGCCCAACGCTCGAGACGAATCCCACCTCGGTCATGTCGAGGCAGATGCGCTCCGCACCCGCTCGGATCTCCGCCTCGACATGCTCGACAAACACATCTGCACTCGATGCATCGAGGCGTCCGGACAGGAAGATCCAGCATCCCTCCATACGACGGTCGGATCGGAACTCCATCTCAGCGGCCCTCCTCCGGCCTGGCGCCGATCACCCGGTCCGCGCGGCGGGTCATCGCCTGCGGCAGCGTGACCCCAAGCTTGCGCGCAGCGGTTGCGTTGACGACCAGCCGCGTTGTGCGCGGCAGCTCGATGGGCATCGCGTCCGGGCTCTCGCCCCGCAGCACGCGGGCCGCCATGGCACCACCCTGCGCACCAAGCTCGCGGAAGTCGCGTGCGAGCACGAAGAGCGCGCCGCCATCCGCGAGGTCACTCACAAAGCCCACAAGCGGCATGCCCGCGCCGGCGGCTGCCTTCAGGACGGCAGGCATGGCTGTCGAGCTGAGGTTGTCCGAGAGCGCGATCAGCGCATCGGGGCGCTGCGCGATCGCAGCGTCCAGCGCGGCGGGCACGTCGCTTGGCCTGTCTGCCGGCATCGGCTCGTAGGCGATTCCCACAGCGGAGAGCGCGCGACCCATCTCGACCCGGTTGTACTCGCTGTTCACCTCGGAAGGGCAGAAGATGCCGCTGGCCCGGCGCGCCGAGGGGAACGCCTCGCGCAGGGCGCGCGCGAGCGCGTCGTAGTCGCTTGCGCTCGAGACGCCCGTGAACCCAGGCATGTGGTCCGTCGGCGTGCTGCACACCTTCGCGGCCTCGGGGCTCGCGACCAGGTTGAACACCACGGGCACGCTGCGGATCCTGCGCATCGCCGCCTGCAGCGTGGGCGTGGAGAACGTGAGCAGCAGGTCGGGGCGCTCCTCGGCCACCTGCGCCATGATCGCGTTCATCGTGCCTGCATCGAGCTGCGCCCCGCGCACCAGCAGGCGCATCGACTCGCCATCCCGAAATCCTGCCTCGGCGAGTGCGGCGATCGTTCCCGCAAGCGCATCCTCGGTGGGCGGGGTCTCCGCGTAGGTGACGGCCACGACACGCTTCGCAGACGCAGTGCCATCCGCAGGTCGCGCGGCTGCAGAGGCAGCGGCAGCGGCGGTCGGTGCCCCCGCGCCCGATGCGGCCCTTGTGGTCGATGCGGCACGCAGCTCCTGCGCAAGTGCGGCAAGTCCGGCCCACTGCGGACCGATTGCCGCACCCGCTTCCGCATCCACCTCCGTCATCTCGGGCATGCATGTCCCGACGGCGATCGTGTCAGGTGTGCGCCCGCGAAGTACCTCGACCGCGACGTCGCCGGTGCGCTCGCCGACCGTCTCGTAGTTCGCGCCGATCGAGATCACCGCGCCTCGCGCCTCCGGCCCTGGGTTGTTGGTGATGACCGCGATCTTGCGTGCCGTCGCCGCATTGATGAGTGGCTTCGAGGCCGCAATCACGTTCGTGTCCGCGAGCAGCCACAGCGCATCGATGTCCCGCGCCATGACGGTCGCGGCGGCCTGCAGCACTTCGGTCGGGTTCGAGGCGTTCGCCTCCACGAGCTCGATCCCTAGGCGCGCGGCAACCTCTCGACCAAGCTTCACATTCGCCTCGGCGTTGGGCTCGGCGGGGTTCCACACGGCGCCGACCCGCCGCACCGCTGGGTTCGCGCGCTTGGTCGCCTCGAAGAGCGGTCCCACCGGCTGAATCGAGCCGAGGCCCGTGATCCATCGTGGCCGCACGCCCTCGGTCCATTCACCGTACGGGATGCCTAGCGCCGGCGGCGACGAGACGACGCCAAACACAGTGGGCACGCTGCGCCGATTCGCGCGCATGAACGCTTGCGTCACCGCTGTACTGATCGTGATCACGAGGTCGTATCCGCGCGAGTCCACCTCGGACGCGATCTGGTTGAGCGTCCCGATGTCGCCTTCCGCGTTGAAGCGGTCGATCGAACTGCCGCCCGACGAGGAGTATCCGGCCCGCTCGAGCGCACGCACCGCACCCTTGGCGCCATCCTCGAGCGCCTTGATCGACGAGAGCTGGATGATCGCGATGCGCCGCCCCGACGATCCGCCACCGCCGATCCTCGACTGGTCTGTCATCACGAGGGCCGCCGACGCAGCGGCAATCAGCGCGATGCCAAGCAGCAGTCGTCGCAATGCGCGCATGTGACACGCGCGATGCTAGCCCTGCGAGCCGGGCGCCGTGACGCCATCGCCCGCGCCATCGCCGGGTCCAGCGCAGTCCCCGGCACCGGCACCCACGCACGCATCCTCGCGCTCATGGACAAACTGCTCGAGGTACAGCGCGCGGTACCGCCCTCCTTGGCGGTGGAGCAGCTCCACGTGCGGACCCGACTCCACGATGCGTCCCTGGTCGATCACGAGAATGCGGTCTGCGCGGCGCACCGTCGAGAGCCGATGCGCAATGACCAGTCCAATCCGGTCCTTCAGCACGGTGTCGATCGCGGACTGGATCGTGCGCTCGGTCTCGGAGTCGACGGAGCTTGTCGCCTCGTCCATCACCAGGATGTCCGGGTTCGCAAGCACCGCGCGCGCAAGCGACACGAGCTGCCGCTGGCCGTGAGAGAGCCGCTCGCCGCCCTCGCCGACCTGGAAGCCAAGCCCTTCCGGCAGCGCTTCGATGAACCGCCACGCGCCGGTGCGCCTGGCCGCATCCCTCACCTCGTCGTCTGTCGCGTCGAGCCGGCCGAAGCGGATGTTCGCCGCGATCGAGTCCGCAAAGAGCCACGGCACCTGCTGCACCACCCCGAGCCGCGAGTGCAGCCACTCGAGCGATCGCTCGCGGATGTCGATGCCGTCGAGCAGCACGCGACCGCTGGTCACGTCGTAGAACCGGCACATCAGGTTGGCGATTGTCGTCTTGCCGCCACCCGTCGAGCCGACGAGCGCGATCGTCTGCCCACGCCGGATGTCGAGGTCGAGCCCCTGCACCACGGGCTGACCCGTCAGGTAGGCGAAGTGCACTTCCTCGAATCGCACGTGCGTGATGCGGTCGGGACCGCCATCGATCGCACAGCCCGCCGACGGACCGCCTGAAGCCCGCACGGTCGCGATCGCGGAGACAGTCGCCGGCGAGTCTCTGATGTCCGGCACGGTGTCCACGAGCGACTGCACCCGCTCCGCCGCACCTTGCGCCGAGAGCAAGTCCGCAAAGCGCTGCGCGAGGTCCTGCACCGGGTAGATGAAGAGCAGCGCGTACTGGCAGAACGCGACAAGCTCGCCCGGGGAGAGTCCCTCGACGATTGGCGCCTTCCACAGGAGCAGCGCCGCACCCATGGCGGCGAGGGTGGTCACCACGGGCAGGTACACCGCGCCCTGCATGGCGTTGCGCAGGCTCCACCGCTCGAGCTCGGCGGCCAGCCCCGAGAACTCGCGCTCCGCACCAGCCTCGCGCACCAGCGACCGCGTGGTGCGGATCCCCGCGATCGCCTCGCCGTAGTACGCAGTGATGGTGGAGTTCGCGCGGCGCGCGCGCCTGCTCGAGCCGACCATGATCCTCGTGAACACGATGCTGGTCACGATCATCAGGGGCACCACCGACAGCACCCAGAGCGCGAGCGACCACCGCATCCACAGCATCGCGCCCGCCGATGCGAGCATCAGTGCGTTCGCCCAGAAGAGGTCAAGCAGCACCCATGGCGCGATGCCCGACACCTTCGAGCAGTCGCTCGTGAGGCGGGCGAGCAGCCAGCCCGTCGGCCGTCGGTCAAACCACGAGAAGGGGAGTTCCTGCAGCTTCGCGAATGCCTGCTCGCGCAGGTCGAACGCGAGACCGGTGGCCAAGCGGCCAGCGAACGCGATGAAGCACCACACCCCGATGCCGAAGGCGGCACAGAGGGCGATCCAGGCCCATGCCATCCACATGAAGCGTGCGGAGATCCCGTTGGCCGCGGCCTCGTCAATGAGTGCGCCGTTGAGAAGGGGCCGAATGCCCTCGATGATGGCGATCGACACGCCTCCTGCCACGATGCCGATGGCCGCCACGCGCCGCCGGATCGCAACACGCGCGATCGTGCTCCAGAGGCGCCAGTCGATACGGCTCGGTGCAGCACCCTGGTCCTCATCCAGCAGCGACTCGATGCTCATGGCCACACCTCGCGCTGTCGCATCGGGCCGCTCACGCGATTGCCTCCTCAAGCTCTCGCTGCAGTTCATGCAGCCGCCGGTAGAGGCCTGCGCGCGCCGCGAGCTCCGCGTGCGTCCCGCTGTCGCTCACGCGGCCGCGCTCGATCACGATGACCCGGTCCGCGAGCTGCAATGTCGAGAGGCGATGCGCCACCACGATCGTTGTCCGGCGGCCGCGCCTCTCGCGGAGCGCGTCAAGGATCTGTCGTTCCGTATCCGTATCGACCGCGCTGAGCGAGTCGTCGAGCACGAGTACCGGCGCGTCGACCAGCACCGCGCGCGCGATCGCGAGGCGCTGCCGCTGGCCGCCGCTCAGCGTGATTCCGCGTTCGCCGACCACGGTCGAGTACCCGGACTCGAATCGCCTGATGCTGTCGTGGATCGATGCAGTCTCGGCCGCTGTCTCCACATCCTGCCGGGACGCATCGGGCCGCGCGATGCGGATGTTGCCGTCGATCGACCGCGAGTAGAGGAATGGCTGCTGCAGCACGCTGACGATCGCCGCCCGCACGGCCGCCCGCGGGATGCGGCCGATCGGCACGCCATCGATGGAGATCGATCCTGACTCGGGGTCGCGCATGCGCAGCAGCAGGTCGATCAGCGTGCTCTTGCCGGCACCGGAAGGACCGAGGATGGCGACGGTCTCGCCCTCGCCGACCGAAAGGGTGACCCCATCGAGCGCATACGCCGACGCCGGCGAGTGACGGAACCGCACATCGCGGAACTCGATTGCGCCGCGGATCCCCGGCACGACGGGCGCGTCAGGCTCCGAGTCCTCGGGTGCGTTCAGTACCTCCTGGAGGCGGCCAAAGGCGACGGTGGCCTTGCCGAGGTCAGCGATCACGCGACCCATGAGCCGCACTGGCCACAACCACAGGTTCACTGCGACGAGGAAGAATCCGAGCTGCCCCGGCGACATCGTGCCTTCCGAGACGCGCCACAGTCCGATGCCGAACACGAGCCCGAGCTGGCCGATGCACAGCACGTCGCTTGACGCCCAGAAGAGCGCGAACGCGCGAAAGAGCCGCTCGTCGAGCTTCCGATGGAGGTCGTTCGCGGCGCGGAACCGACGCGCCTCGAAGTCGCCGCGCCCAAATGCTCGCACGACCCGGATGCCAAACAGGTTCTCCTGCGCGCGCGCCGTCAGCGCACCCTCGGCCTCGTCCTTCTGGAGGAACCGATTGCGCACGATGCGGAAGAACACGAGCCCGTACCCGATCACCGCAGGCAGCAGGAGAAGCGACCAAAGCGCCAGCGAGACGTCCGTGAGCAGCATCAGCGGCACCGCCGCGAGCAGCAGCGCGGTCGCGCGGCCGATTTCCGTGACCTGGCCGGAGAGGAACGTCAGCACGGTGTCCACGTCACTCGTGCACCGCTGCACCAGGTCGCCGGATGAGTGGCGGTCGAAGAACGAGAGGGGCAGGCGCGTCAGGTGCGAATGCACCCGCTCGCGCAAGCGTCGCACTGCGCGTTGGCTTGCCCGTGCGGCAAGCACGCCCTTGGCCCAGGTGAGCACGCCCGCGAGGGCCGCGGTGATCGCCGCAAAGGCCGCGATGCGCCACGGCTCGCTGGCCACGGTGTCCCCGCCGAGCCACGCGCGCACGACCGCGACGGTGGGTGAGCGGTCCTGCGTGCCACCGGCAAATGCGTCGATCGCAAGTTGCACCGCGAGCGGCGTGCCGTAGGCGAGCGCGCTTGCGACCGCGATGCACGCCATCGCCGCGAGGTACGTGGGGGCCTCAGGACCGAGCACAGCCCAGAGCGCGAGCATTCGCGGACGCGGCGAGTTGTGTGCGGCTGGGGCCATGTGGCGGTCGGCGCCTCGGTGAGCAGGTGCCGAAGCCGCATACGCTACGCGGATGGTGCGTGCGTCCCCTATGAGGTTTGCCCTGCTCTCCGCCACGCTCTTGATTGCGGCCCTCGATCGCGCCGCGTCAGCGGCGGATCCCCGGATGCAGCAATCGCCACCGGGTCACCCGGTGGCGACTCCCGAGGACGCCCGCCCTGCACCCGCGACTGCGGGCCAGGCGCCGGCGAAGCGGTCGGTCCCTGACTCGCCGCGGCCGCCGCGCTCGGCACTTGCCAAGGCCTCGCCGGCGAAGGTGGCCGAGTGGGTGCGCCTGATTGCAGGCCGGCCTCTCAACCGCGCCGAGGCGGCCTCGCTCCTGCGCGACTGTGGCGTCGATCCCGACGCAGACCCCGCACGGGCTGCGGCACTGGATGCTGCGCTCGCGAACTTCCGCACTCGATGGGACGCGTTCGCGAGTGCGGAGCTGATTCCCGTCTCCGATCAGCGGGGTACGTCGCTCGCCGACCTCATGGTCGATCCCGCGCGCTCCGCATCATTCATCGTTGACCTGCGCGCGCGACGGCATGGGCTCGAGGGTGCCTTGCTCGATGAGTTTGCGGGCACGCTTCCGGAGCCGCTGCATGCGCGTGTGGAGCTCGCCAAGGCGGAACGGGGCTCGCAGCTACCCGTGTGGGCGACCGGATCGCTCATTCCGGCAGGGACGGTCGTGCCGGTGATGGCGATCGCGTGGAGGGCTGAGTACGTGCCGGCGGAGCGGCGCGAGCAGGTGCGCGCGCAGGTTGAGCCGCTGGTCGCGGCCTATGCGGCCCAGCGCAGCAAGCTGATGGACGGACTGCTGCGAGCCACGCTCGAGTCGGACCTGATGTCCGACCGTGTGGCGGCTGATGCCATGCGGGCCCTGAACGTGGCGCGGGAGTCTGGCGCCAGCGTCGACGCGAACGTGGCGCTGGGGCTTGCGATGTCGCGACAGCTCCTGCCGATGATCTGCGCCGCCGGTGACCTCCAAGCCGAGAATGCGCGACTGATCGAGTTGCTGAAGGGGAGACTCGCGCCTGCCGACTTCAACGCACTCATGCAGGCGTATGCGGCTGCCGCCTCAGTTCCGCTCTCGCCCCAGCTTGATGCAGATGCGGCGCTCGCGAATGCGCGCGCAGACGGCGCAATCGCGGAGGCGCAGATCCGCGCACTCGCCGCCGTGGCTGACGCGTGGCGCAGCGACGACGCCGCACTGCTGGTGTCGTGGGCCCAGTCGCTCCCCGGATTCTCGCGCAGCATGTGCGAGTCGCTTGGCGAGATCCGATGGGACGATCCCGCGCTGTTGACGGAGCAGCGTGCCCAGAGCGACGCGCGCGCACGCGTGCAGCAACGGCAGATGCAGCTCCTGCAAGCCAGGGACGATCGTGCGGCGGCAGCCGTCGCGGCGATGAAGTCGCATCTGACGCCTGAGGAGTGGGAGCGCATCAAGCCGACACGACCGATCATGTGGGGTGCACCGAAGGGATCAACACCATGAGAGAGAGCCTCTCGCCCGGACTGGGCACTCATGCGCGGCCGCGGGCGCTGTGCACCATCGCACGTGCCGCCGCGCGCTCCGCCGCGCGCTCCTTCGCGCGCGCTGCCGCGCTCGCCGCCGCGCTCGCCGCCGTGCCACCTGCGGCCGCACAGGGCGATGCGCCATCGCCTGCGCCCTCACCGGCCGCACCGCAGGTCGCGGCACCCACGCGCGGGGTCGCTCCACGCGAGCAGCCATGGCGCGCAGACCAGCGCGCGATTCTCGGCATGGTCCATCGCATCGCCGCACCCGGCACTCCGGGCACCTTGGCGCTCTGGTCGCCGGATGCGATTCCGCTCGTGCTCGACAACGCCGATCCGCCATCAGTCGTGGCGGCCGCAGCTCCGATGGGCAAGGGCAGGGTGGTGCTGCTCACGCACAGTTACCTCGATGACCGCGTGCTCTCCCGCGACGACACCGCACGCTTCATCACGAACGCCATTTGGTGGCTTGCGGGCGAGCGCGACACTCCACGGGTCGTGATCGTGGGCGCGCCGTCGCCCGCGCAGCTCAAGGCCAACGGTATCGATGCGCGCGCGCTCGGCCGTGACTGGGTCGAGAAGCTCGCCGATGCCGACGTTCTGCTGCTGGCCACTGCCGACCTTGACGCAGCCCAGGCTTCGGCGGTGCGGGAGTTCGTGCAGCGCGGCGGGGGGCTTCTTGCCGGCATGTGCCCGTGGGGCACTGCACAGGTCAGGGGCGAGCCGGTCGACCGCACCCCGCTCGCACGGCTGATCGCGCCGTGCGGCATCGCCTTCACCGACGGCTATGCACGCGCAGACCGCGGCGGGTTCGACGCATGCACGCTGCCGACGCCTGCGAGCAATGGCGCGCTCGCCTTCGACGCGCTCGAGGACTTTGCGCTCGGCCGCGCAGTGCCCCGCGACTCGCCGCTTGCACCGCCGCAGCCGGAGGAGCCCGATGCGCACGCAGGCCACAATCACGGTCCGCCGCGTCGCATTGATGAGACGCAGACGGCCGTGCATGCCGCAACGCAGGTCGTCCGTTGGATGCCCGACTGGAACGAGGTTCCCGAGGCGCAGCGCACGATGTCGCGCATCGAGACGCTCCGCTCAACCCATTCGCGCGGCATCGTGCCCAGGCCCGATTCCCCGATCAAGAGGCAGGATGGCCTCGGCCGAGCGCTTGCGGCCGCGGACATCGCCGCATACCTGCGCATGAAGCCGCCGACGCTTCGCGCATACCCCGGCGCGAACGACTACCCAGGCGAGGTCTCGCGCGACGCGCCGCGCATCAGCAAGCCCCTCGCGCTGCCGCTCGCCGTGCCGCGCTGGCATTCGACAGGCCTCTACGCACCGGCAGGGGAGCTGATCCGCGTCTCGATCCCGCCTGATGCGGCAGCCACCGGTCTCGCGGTCCGGATTGGCGCGCACACCGATGCGCTGTGGCACCTCGACTCGTGGCAGCGCGCGCCCGAGATCTCGCTCGCATGGCCACTCGATGCGGCGCAGACGGAGGTCGTGAGCCCCTTCGGAGGCCTCATCTACATCGAGGTGCCCGACCGCATGGCGATGGAGGCACGCCGAAGCGGCGCAGCGCCCACGCTCTCCGCCACCATCGAGGGCGCCGTCGAGTCGCCGCATTTCAAGCTCGGCTCCACGAATCCCGACGAGTGGCGCTCGCGCATCCGCACGCTCGGCGCGCCATGGGCCGAGCTTGCCACCGACAAGGTCATCCTCACCGTGCCCGCATCGGAAGTCCGCGGGCTAGACGATCCTGCGGCACTCATGACCTTCTGGGATTCGCTCGTCGATGCTGCGAGCGACCTTCGCGGCATCTCGCGCGAGCGCCCCTTCCCGCACCGCTACGTGCCCGACGTGCAGATCAGCGCGGGCTACATGCATGCGGGCTACCCGATCATGACGCATCTCGACGCATCGATCCCGATGACGCAGCTCGACCAGATGCGCAAGGGGCAGTGGGGTCTCTTCCACGAGCTCGGCCACAACCACCAGGACCCCATGTGGACCTTCGAGGGCACAGGCGAGGTCACATGCAACCTGTGGTCGATCTACCTGCTCGAGAAGTGCTGCAAGACCACGTGGGAGCCGAGCTCCGAGGGCCACGGCAACCGCGAGCGACGCTGGGCCGAGTACGACGCCGACGGCCGTCCATTCGGCAAGTGGCAGTCCGACCCGTTTCTCGCGCTGCAGATGTACGAGCAGGTGAAGAACCGATTCGGGTGGGAGCCCTTCACCGCCGTGTTCCGCGAGTGCGACCGGCTTCCGCGCAACCAGCGCCCCAAGGACACGCAGGACAGCATCAACCAATGGATGGTGCGCCTCTCGCGCGCGTGCGGCCACAGCCTTGCGCCATTCTTTGACGCATGGGGGGTGCCCATCACCGACAGCGCGCGCGCTGAGGTGAAGGACCTCCCGGTGTGGATGCCCAAAGGGCTCACCCCACGCGATGCCGAAGCACCGCCAGCCACGATCGGGCGCCCCCGTCGTGGCTGATGTGCTCGTAGCGCGCAGGCTGCACGCGCACGAGTGACCAGCGCGGACCAAGCGTGCGCTCGATGTCGCGCACGCTCATGCGGCGCGGGCCGCCGGGCCGCGTCTCGTGCTCGGAGAACACAAGCACCACGATGCGTGCGCCGGGCTCAGCCACCGAAGTGACCGACTCGCGGTAGCGCTCGCGGTCCGCGTCGGAGAACACGTGCAGCACCGCGCAGTCGAGCAGCGTGCGGAAGGTGCGCCCACCGGTGCACGCACGAAGGTCGAGCGCGCTGCCGACGTGAAACGCGGGAGCCACGCGCATTGCACTCTCGCCGGCGATCGCGTTCGCGGCGACTGCGCGTGCGGAATTCGCCTTCGCCATCTCGATCGCCTTCGGCACAAGGTCGACGCCCACGACCTCGAGCCCGCGGTACGAGAGCAGGATCGCGTTCTCGCCGGTGCCGCAGCCGATGTCGAGCACCGGACCCTCGAAGAGGTCACGCGCGGCGAGCTCCGCGATCGCGCGCTGCGGCCTTCCGATGGCCCACGGCGCAGGCACCTTCGCGGTGGTCCAGGGAGGGGAGGGCCTGGTGCTCGGATCGCTCGCGCCACTGCGCGCTTGCCCGGTCGCGCCATCCCGCGACTGCCCGCCCGCGTCGCCGCCCACCCGCGAGGGCTCGCCGGCGTAGATGCGGTGGAAGTTGTCCGGATCGACGCCCTCTGGCCCAGGGTGCGCAGAATGATGCCCCTGACCGCAAGAAACGGGGGATTGGGGGGTGGAGGAGGTGGTGGGGGCCATGACCTGCCTAGTATCCTCAACTTCCCGACGGCCGTTGCGGGCGCCCGCCCGCACGGACACCCCGCCGGTCCATCCTGGAGAGCCTCCCGTGCACCACGTCGACACCCTGACAAGCCCGACCGCTGCCAAGTCCGCCACCAAGTCGTCTGCAGTGACCGACGCGGAACGCGCCAAGTTGGTTGCCGATGTCGAGGCCTACTGCCAGGAGATCCGCCCGATCGAGGAGATCTGCTACCTCGAGCACCGCCCGAACCCGGCCATCGCCGAGCTCGCCAAGAAGCACAACCTGCTCGGCATGGCGATGCCCAAGGAGTACGGCGGCCGCGCGATGGACAGCCTCACCTACGCGCGCGCGCTCGTGCGCATCAACCGCGAGGGCACCGGCGTGCGCACGTTCTTCTCGGGCCACACCTCGATCGGCCAGTACCCGATCCTCAAGTACGGCACCGACGAGCAGAAGAAGCGCTACCTGCCCAAGTCATGCGCCGGCGGATGCACGCTCGCCTTCGGCCTGACCGAGCCCGAGGCCGGCTCGAACCCGCTTGAGGGCACCTGCACCTACCGCCGCGAGGGCGGCAAGCTCATCATGAATGGGGTCAAGTACCTCATCTCCAACGGTTCCATCGCCGATGCCGTGATCGTCTTCGCGTTCCCCGAGGGAGCGACGGGCAAGGACCGCCGCATGAGCGCGATCATCGTTGACACCGCCGGCGACACGTTCGAGAAGGAGGCGCTGCACGCCAAGCCCGGCATGTACACCTCGGACACCGCGATGTTCCAGATGAACGACCACCCGGTGAACGGCGACAACATGCTCGGCAAGGAGGGCGAGGGCTTCCGCATCGCGATGCACACGCTCGTCTCCGGCCGCCTCTCGGTGGCCTCAGGCTGCCTTGGCACCATCGAGGACTGCCTCGACGAGTGCCTGCGCTATGCGCGCGAGCGGCACCAGCACGGCAAGCCCATCGGCAAGCACCAGCTCGTGCAGGACCACATCGCGCGCATCGAGATGATGCGTGCCACCAGCGACGCGATGATCGAGCGTGCCGCGATCGCGAAGGAGATCTCGGACAATGCGCCGGGCGATGCGGACCTTCTCTCGAAGGCCGACTTCGCCGTGGCCGAGGCCAAGTACTGGGCGAGCAACGCGGCCTGGGAGGCCGTGGACCGAGCGGTGCAGGTCTTCGGCGGTCGCGGATGGAGCGAGCTCTACCGTCCCTTCCGCCACCTCCAGGATGTGCGCGTCTGCCGCATCTACGAGGGCACGGACGAGATCATGAAGCTCAAGCTCGCGAGCAAGCTGCTCGGCAAGGGCTTCGAGGCCTTCGCCTGATCATCCGCTGAGTTTCACTGTGTGCGCTGCGGACGTTGCGGACCGCAAGGTCCCGAGCGGTCCGCACTGCGCTCATGCGCGCTTCTCGACGGCCTTCCGCATGCCGTCGAAACCTTGCTTGATCACCTGATCCGCGGCCGCGCGGATGATCGTCGTGCCGACGGCCGCGACGAGACCGGTCATCTTCTGGATCGTGGCCGTCCACTTCAGGTCGCACGCGCCGCCTTCGGCGGGCGAGAGGTCCATCTCGGCCTTCACGGTGAATGCGGTGCCGATGCCGCTCGCGTCCACCTGCACCACCACACGACTGCCCGGAACCTTCTCGATGATCGTGAAGGTCTGCTTGAGCGTGGTTCGGATGAAGCTGAACCCAGGACGCACCGAGCACTTGATGGCGCTGTCGCCAACGCGCTCGCTTGATACGAGACCAGGCACGATCTTGACGAGCTCGTCGAGGTTGGTGACGAACGCGTAGACCGCGTCGGGCGATGCTGCGAGTCGCTCAGTGCCGGAGAATGGCTCGTAGGTGGTCATGGGGGGTCAGGAGTCTAGGCGCTGGCTGCGCCCGTGCGGCGGGTCGGGAGCGCGCCTGAACCCCACCTAGCATCTCCCCGTGGCCGCACTGCTCGAGTCGCGACAGATTGTGCCGGAGCGCATGGACGATCCGGCGCTGCCGGCGCACGAGCATGATCGTGCCCTTGCCGACCTCGCCCGGCTCAACTCGCTCGCGCGCAGCGCGGCGATTCTCTGGTCGGCTGTGCGTGCGCAACTGCGCCGCACATCTGCCGAGGGCCGCACCGCCACCGTGCTTGATGTGGCGACAGGTTCCGGCGACATCCCGGTCACGCTCGGTCGCTGGGCGCGCCGCGAGGGGCTGCAGGCACGCTGGATCGGAGTCGATGCGAGTGCGCACGCCCTCGAGCGGGCGGAGGCGCGTGCGGCAAGTGAGCGGATACCGCTCGAGCTGCATCAGGCCGATGCGACCCGGACCCTGCCGGTACGCGCCGACATCGTCATCAGCAGCCTGTTCCTGCATCACCTCAGCCACTCACAGGCGGTGGATGCGCTTCGTGCGATGTCGTCAGCGGCACGCTGTGCGCTGATCGTGAGCGACCTTCGCCGCAGCGTGCCTGGCCTCGCATTGGCATGGACTGCATCGCGCGTCTTGAGCAGATCTCCGGTTGTGCACTTCGATGCGGTCGTCTCGGTGCGTGGCGCGTTCACCGAGCGCGAGCTTGCCGAGCGTGCCCATGCCGCGGGCCTTCGCGGCGCATCAGTCCGCCGGGCGTGGCCACAGCGGATGATCCTGCAGTGGTCGCCCCGCAGCGGGAGCGGCACGTGATCGAGCGCGTCGATGCCGTCGTGATCGGCGCCGGTCCGGCCGGGAGCGTTGCCGCCGCGCTGCTTGCACGGCAGGGATTGCGCACGATCGTTGTCGAGCGTGAGCGGTTTCCGCGCAGCAAGGTGTGCGGCTGCTGCCTCGGGTCACGCGGCGTCGCAGCCCTGAGACGCGCCGATCTCGATGGTGCGATCGTCGGCGCGGTCGCGCTTGAGTCGGTGTCGCTCGCGCATGGCCGTCACTGGGTCTCATTGCCGCTCACCGGCACGCGCGTCATCGGCCGCGACGTGATGGACTCGCGCCTCGCTGACGCTGCGGGCAGCGCCGGGTGCGACGTGCGCATGGGGGTTCGTGTGACCGTCATGGCCTCGGGCGATGCGCACAGTCCGGCCCGGGTGGTGTGCGCTGAGGTAGGCCACGACCAGTCGCATGAGGTCGATGCGGACCTCGTGGTGTGCGCGGATGGCATCGGAGGCACGTCGCTGGCACCGCTGTGCGCAGGCTCCCCGTGGGTGATCGAGCCGCGCTCTCGGTTCGGTGCCGCAGCCACGCTGCCGCCCGGCGCGCTCGATGTCCCAGACGGAGTCCTGTGGATGATGTCGCACCGCGACGGATACGTGGGTGCCGTGCGTGTGCCGACTGGCGATGTGGATGTCGCCGCCGCCCTGGATCCGGCTGCGGCTCGCCGCGCCGGCGGACCGGGGGCGCTTGTGGCTGCCGTGATCTCCGGGTGCGGTCAGCGACTCGTGGGTGACGTCTCCGCGCGGTGGCGGGGGACTCCGGCTCTCACGCGTCGGCGAGCATGGGTCGCGCGCGAGCGCGTGATGTGCGTTGGTGATGCGGCAGGCTACATCGAGCCATTC
>JBIKNS010000135.1:0-6088 GCA_044358545.1 Phycisphaerales bacterium
GGGACAGCAAGGACGGCGCAAGCGACTTCGATGCGCTGTTCTCGCTCGCGGACCTCGACGAGAAGCCGCGCGCGATGTTCCAGCCCGGTCCCACCTACACGACCGAGATGCAGCGCGCCGCGCCAGCCACCGTCTACATCATCTTCACGGTGGACCAGCGCGGTCGCGTCGAGAACCCGATGGTGCAGGGCACCAGCAACCCAATCTTCGACACCGCCGCGCTGAACGCCATCAAGCAGTGGAAGTTCGAGCCGGGCAAGCGCAACGGGCAGCCCGTGCGCTTCCGCATGCGCGTGCCGATCACGTTCCCCAAGGCCAAGAAGTGAGCCGGCCATGTTTCACCGCAGGAGCCAGAGTCCCATGACCACGATCCTCCCCGCCCTCACGCTCGCGAGCGCACTCGCGCTCGTGCCGTCCGCCACGCTTCTGGCGCAGTCGTCCAAGCCCGACGCCAAGGGCGCTCCCGCGGCTACCGGCAAGACCGGCGCGAAGGACGCCGGCGCCAGCAAGAAGAAGTCCGGCAAGGGCAAGGGCGAGGAGGAGCCCGATGCCTATCCCGAGGTGCCGCCGCCGGACCCGTACGTGGCGACCGTGCCCCTGTGGCCGATCCCCACCGTGCCGCCGGAGCGGCAGGTGCGCCTCGCGCCCGAGCTGCTGACGATCCTCAGCAGCCCCGACTACACGCGCCGCTTCAACGAGAGCTACATCTCCGAGACGGACATCGAGCCCAAGCTCAGCGACGCGGAGAAGCCGCAGATGTCCGAGGTCTTCCGGCTGATCCAGGAGGACAAGCTTGCAGAGGCCGGCGTGATGATCGACCAGAACCGCAACGTGGAGTCGAGCGCGATGTTCGACTTCACGATGGGCAACATCGCCTTCCAGCTCGGGAACATCCCGCGCGCGATGGAGGAGTACGAGCGGTCTGTGCAGCGGTTCCCCAAGTTCCGCCGTGCATGGCGCAACCTGGCCATGCTGCGCGTGCGCGCGGGCGAGCTTGAGAAGGCAGTGCCTGCGCTGATCAAGGTGATCGAGCTCGGCGGCGCGGAGCCGAGCATCTACGGCGTGCTCGGGTACGCGCTCTCCAACAGCGAGAAGCCGCTCGCGGCCGAGAGCGCCTACCGCATGGCCATGCTGCTTGACCCGGGTACACGCGACTGGAAGCTGGGCTTGGTGAAGTGCTTCTTCAAGCAGAAGCGCTTCGCCGACGTGATCGCGATGACGGATGAGCTCATCGGGGAGACGCCTGATGCCCCTGACCTCTGGATGCTGCAGGCCAACGCCTACATCGGCATGGGCAAGCCGATGATGGCTGCGCAGAACTTCGAGATCGTCGACCGCATGGGCAAGACGTCGATCGAGGCGCTCAGCATGCTCGCCGACATCTACGTCAACGAGGGCCTCTATGACGTGGCGGTGATGTACTACATCCGCGCACTCGGCATGGAGCCGCGCGGCAAGGCGGAGCGCCCGATCCGGGCCGCGAAGGTCCTCGTGGCACGCGGTGCGAGCGGCTCCGCGGAGACGCTGCTCGCCGAGGTCGAGCGCGTGTTCGCCGGCGAGCTCACCGACGACGAGCGCAAGGACATGCTGAAGATGAAGGCGCGCATGGCCGTGGCGCGCGGCTCCGGCGAAGAGGAGGCCCAGATCCTCAACGAGATCGTCACGCTCGACCCCATGGACGGCGAGGCGCTCATCCTGCTCGGCCAGTACCACGCGCGCAAGGGCGATGCGGAGCAGGCGGTGTTCCTCTACGAGCGCGCCGCGAAGATCGAGAAGTACGAGGCGGACGCGAAGGTGCGCCACGCGCAGCTCCTCGTCGGCAAGGGCAACTATGCCGAGGCCCTGCCGCTGCTGCGCAGCGCACAGCAGATCAAGCCCCGCGAGAACATCCAGGCCTACCTCGAGCAGGTGGAGCGCGTCTCGCGCGGGCGGTAGGCGGCACCCGCCATGCACGGGATCTTCATGGAGCCCGTGCGCATGGCGCACACATCGCTGACGGATCCTTGCCAGAGCGTTTGCGCCGGCTGAGCAATGGTGGTCCATCCTTCGGGTGCGTCATTCACCCCCCGCTCCCAAGGATGGAGATCCCCGCACCATGCTCACCCGCATCGCCGCAGCGCTGACTGCCGCGCTTGTTTCCTCATCGACCCTCGCCGATGTCACCAACTTCCGCCTGACCGTCCTCCACACGAACGACACCGAGAGCAAGCTGCTGTACCCCTCGTCGTCGCTCCAGTCCTACGGAGGCGCGGCCAGGTTCAAGACAAAGGCTGACCAGCTGCGTGCGGCGGCGCTCCTCGAGGGCGGATGCGTGATGGTCTCCTCCGGCGACAACGTGCTGCCAGGGCCTGAGTTCAACGCGAGCTTCTCGCTTCCGGCCGGTAGCCGCTTCTATGACTCCATCGCCCTTCAGGCGATCGGCTACGACGCGATCTGCATCGGCAACCACGACTTTGACTTTGGTCCGGAGGTGCTCGCGCAGATCGTCCGCGGATTCACCGACGGCACCCCGTTCCTCTCGAGCAACCTCGACTTCGGTCCGGAGCCGGAGCTGGCCGCCCTCGTGTCCAAGGGCCGCATCGCCAAGCGCAGCACGCGCGTGACTCAGGGCGTGACGGTCGGGTTCGTGGGGGCCACGACGCCTGACATCTCGTTCATCAGCTCGCCAGGCGACGTTGGCATCAACTCCGATGTGCTTGGCGCCATTCAGGCCGAGGTGGATGCGCTCACTGCATCAGGGGTAAAGCACATCATCGTCATGACCCACCTGCAGGGCATCTCGGTGGAGCGGGCGCTCGCTCAGCAGCTCCGAGATGTGGACGTACTCGTGGCCGGCGGCGGTGACGAGCTGCTGTGGAACCCGGGCCAGCTGCTGATCCCCGATGACGCGACTGACGCCAACAACGATGGCGTGCCTGACGCTCGCTACGGCCAGTACCCGATCTACGAGACCGACGCCAGCGGCCGGCAGGTCCCGATCATCACGACACGTGGCGACTATCGATATGTGGGCCGGCTCGTCGTCGACTTCGACCCCAAGGGCAATGTCATCGGCATCGACTCATCAAGCGGTCCGGTGCGAGTGGCGAGCACCGCCTTCGCCGATGGGGTCATCGAGGACCCGTTGGTCAAGGCACAGGTGACAGATCCTGTGGCGGCGTCTGTGGCCGCACTCGCGTCCAATGTCATCGCCATCAGCGAGGTGGCGCTCGACGGCCGCACGAGCACGATCCGCTCGCAGGAGACCAATGAGGGCAACCTCTGCGCAGACAGCCTTCTCTGGAATGCGCGACTGCTCGCTCCGGGCGAGAACGTGCCCGCACCCGTCATCGCGTTCCAGAACGGCGGGGGCATCCGAAACAACTCGATCCTTCCGGCAGGCAACTTCACCGAGTTGAACACCTTCCAGTTCCTGCCATTCTCCAACTTCGTCTCGATCATCCCGGAGCTGCCGGTGACCACGCTCAAGGCACTTCTCGAGAATGCCGTGAGCCGGGTCACGCCCGTGCCCTCAGGCTTCCCAACGAGCGGCAACGGCCGCTTCGCGCAGATTGCAGGATTCCGCTTCACCTACTCGATCGCGGCAAACCCCGGCGCACGCGTGATCGACGTCGTGCTCGATGACGGCACGGTGCTCGTGGACGATGGTGTAGTGCTCAATCCGCAGCTCACGATCCCAGCGGCCACAATCGACTTCCTCTGCCGGGGCGGCGACGAGTATCCGCTGCAGGGTCTCACGTTCCGCAACATCGGCGTGAGCTACCAGCAGGCACTCGCCAACTACATCCGATCGCCGCAGGGACTCAACGGCGTCATTAGCGCCGCTGACTACCCCACTGGCGGCGAGGGCCGCATCGTCAAGTACGTGCCAAGCTCCTCGTTCGTGGCTGACGTCAACGGCGATGGCGTCGTGAGCGGTCTAGACCTGGCGGTCATGTTTGCGAATTGGGGACGGTCCGGAGCGGGTGACGTCGACGGCAACGGAACCGTCAATGCCCGCGACCTCGCGTTCGTGCTCGCGAACTGGACCGTCTGAACGGTGCACCTTCAGGCGACGGGGGACCCGAGTTCCACTGGACTCGGGTCCCCTTCGCTTGCCCGCGGAAGATCGCGTGGTCCGTATCGGCAGATAACTGCAGGCAGGAACGCGGTTTGGCGCTTGGATGGGCGCCTCCAGCGACTATCTTCTGCCGGATGCGGCGGCTCATGGTCATGGTTGCAGTGCTGCTTGCCGCAGCCGCCGTTGGGCTCGCCAACCCAGCGGCACGGGCCCAAAGCTCAGACACATTCAACGACACCTCTACGGGTCCCTGGTGGGACTCGGAAACTGCCAATGCTGGCCTGACGATCGCCGAGACGAACAACCGCCTCGAGTTCTCCACCCAGCCAAGCCCGAACTTGGCGCCGCAGAGCTTCGCCGGCTACGTGGGCAAGAACTGGCGCGTGCGCGCCACGAGCGAGATACGTGCGCGCGTCAAGTGGCGCTCGTTCCCCAGCGGCACCACCAGCACCGTCGGCTCCGAGGCTGGCGTGGTCTTCTCGATGTTCCCGGCAGCGTCTGCGCGCCAGTCCACCGGATACCGCTCGGGCATCCACATCTCGATCGGCACCCACACATTCGGGAGCAACGTTGGCGCACGGCGCGACTTCAACGTCAACTACATCAGCCCCACTGGAGCGGTGAACAACATCTACCGGTTCTGGGCGTACTTCACCAATACGCCGTTCACCTTCTACAACTACTACAGCGGCAATCAGGTCGGCACAATCCAGTACGAGGGCACCTTCTACATCCAGTACATCCCGGAACTGGATGTGATGTACATCAGCCTCACGGGGTACAACGACCCGAATGCGCCTGCAGTCACGGGTGCCACGCTTGGCGTGCGCGATCCGCAGGTGTTTGCGGTCGGCGGCTACGGCACACGCCCCGCAGGAATGACCGGCGCGAACGCGTGGCTCGATGACTTCTTCCTTGACATGGGAATGATCGAGGCTCCGCCGTCGAACGTTGCTGCGGAGGACGGGATCAACACCTCGCGCGTACGCGTGACGTGGTCTGCAGCGCTCAACGCCACCGGCTACCGAGTGCTGCGCCGCGAAGGCGCCGCTGCGCCGATCGTTCTTGCGACGCTGCCAACCACGTCGCTGAGCTACGACGACATCACTGCTGTACCGGGCACGACCTACACCTATATCGTCCGGATGATCACTCCATCCGGGGACGCCTTTGAGGCAAGCGACACCGGATGGCGCGGACTCGCCCCACCGACTGGAGTCGTGGCCACGGATGGGTCCTCCACCACGGCCGTGAGCGTGTCGTGGAACGCGTCCACCGGCGCGCAGCAGTACGCGGTGTTCCGCGCGCTGCCGCCTGCGACGGCCACCGAGATCGGAACGGCCACGGCGTCGCCCTTCAACGACGTGTATGCGGATGCGGGACTCACTTACACCTACACGGTGCGAGCACGTGCGGCTGCGGGAGATTCGGCACCAAGCACCTCGGATACGGGATGGAGGAACATCGCGCCGCCCGCTGATGTGTATGCCTCGGATGGCACATCGACCCAGTCCGTGAATGTCACGTGGAGTGCGACTGCAGGCGCCACCGGCTTCCGCGTGTTCCGCGCGCAGGGCACCGGTGCGACGTCGGAGATCGGGATGACGGCGGCCTCGGCACTCTCGTTTGATGACACCTATGCCGTGACGGGCACGGTCTATACCTACTCCGTGCGTGCGCGCACTGCGGCGGGCGACTCCGCGGCGAGCGCGCCCGACACCGGATGGCGCAACGTCGCCGCGCCCACGGGCGTCGCGGCAAGCGACGGCACCTCGACCTCCGCAGTCAACATCACGTGGAACGCCGTTGCAGGCGTGACGCAGTATGCGGTCTTCCGCGCGCTTGGCGCTGCGGCGGCCACGGAGATCGGCACCTCAGCCGCATCCCCCTTCGCAGACACCACCGCGACGGCCGGACTCTCCTACACCTACACCGTGCGTGCGCGCACTGCGGCGGGCGACTCCGCGGCGAGCGCACCAGACACCGGATGGCGCAACGTCGCCGCGCCGACGAATGTCGCGGCCAGCG